>JALEHK010000057.1 GCA_022770625.1 Oscillospiraceae bacterium
ATCAAAGCGGGATGCCAAAATGAGAACGCTGCTGTTGCTGAAGAAAAAATGTAAAGAAAAAATAGTGACCGGGTATGCGGTTGCTTTTTCTGGAGTGGGATATTGATAAGCCACTGCGTAGGATGGCACTGGAAGAAGAGAAGAATCTGACAGAGACAGTCAATGATATTTTACGGAAAGGATTAAAAGATTATTTAAAACAAACAGGCATAAACCATGTTTTACACAGAAAGGGAACAGTGGCAGGATTTACGCCGTTACTTGATAAAGACGGCAAACCAATAGTAAGTCAATAGTGCTTCAAATTCTCCTTTGTCTGATGCCAGTTTATTGAAAGCCCTTTAGGAACTAAAGGGCGCACTTCTATACTCTCCTGTCGTGAGTATCGTGCGTCCTGCGGAGCTTTATTCCCGGTCGGCAGAGAAAAACTGTCCGACCGAGAATGTTTCGTCACTTCGTTCCGTCAAGGGAGCTACACTCCCTTGCGACGCTTGCGCGTCTATCCCTTGTGGACTTGCCGTCCGCAAACAGCATAAAATGCTGTTCGCCGCCAGCAAGTTTGAAAAAGAATACTTCAATTCAGTAAAGGAGTACAAATGTATGAGTAAAGCAATTTTAGCAGCGATTGTTTCTTTGGTGCTGGGCGTTCTTGCCGAAGCTTCTGTGGGCGTTCGTTGGAATATGACGGGCATTGGTTGCATGGTGTCTGTTGTCATTATGGGTGCATTTATCATCTACTTCAATGACAAGAAAAAGTAAGCTAATTCCAATTCAGCAGACAGGACACAACAATTGAATACCGAAAATCAGACCGTTGACTGGTCGCACTATGCGAAAAGTTGCCGGTCTTTTTTATACCCATTTTCAAAAAAGGAGGTCAATTACAATGACAAAACCGAAAACCCTTGAACAGCTCCGAGCCGAAAAGGAACGAGCCGAGACGCAGCTTTTACAGGAACAGCACAAGCTGGAGCGTTTGGAGAACAGAAAGAAATATCTGGAGAAAGGCGAACGGGCAAAGCGTACCCATGAGCTTTGCAACATCGGCGGCACGGTTGAGAGCCTTGCCCCGGAGGTCAAAGATCTCACCCGCAATCTCCGGTAAAACATAAAAAGCAAGCCCGCAGGAGATGTTTTCATTCTTTATTCTTCCGGCTGATTGGAATCCGGTTTCTCCCCGATCAGCGGAAGCTCTACGATTGCCTTGAACAGATCGACGTCTATTTTCAGCGTCAGCGTCCCCCCCTGAAGTTCCATCAGGCTCTTGGCAATCGAAAGTCCAAGCCCGGAGCCTTCGGTCGAACGGGAACTGTCGCCGCGGACAAACCGCTCGGTCAGCTCCTCGGGAGAAACGCCGAGCCGGTCGCGGGAGATGTTGCGCAGGGTCAGTCTGGCCCGCTCTCCCTTTTCAAGAGTGATATAGACCCGCGTACCGGAAAGAGCGTACTTGCAGATATTTCCCATCAGGTTGTCCAGTACCCGCCAGATTCTGCGCGAATCCGCCATGACCCGAACGGGGGTATCGGGCGCTTCAACGACCAGCGAAAGCCCGCATTTTTCAAGCCGCTCCTGATATTCGCCCGCCGTCTGCTCGATCAGCACCCCAAGCTCGCAGGGCTGTAAATCGACCGAAAGGTTTCCGGTGCTGGCCTTGCTCGCTTCGACCAGATCTTCGATCAGCTTTCTGAGCCGTCTGGACTGGCGGGAAAGCGCTTCGATGTACTCTTTCATCCGCTCGTTCTCGGGCGCTTCCTTGCTCAGAAGATCCACATAATTGACGATCGAGGTCAGCGGCGTTTTAATGTCATGGGAGACGTTGGTAATCAGTTCGGTCTTCATCCGCTCGGAGCGCATCTTCTGATCGACCGCCTTGGCCATTCCTTCGCCGATCGCGTTCAGATCGACTCCATGAGACTTCAAAATTCCCGGCATTCCGTCGGTATCGATGTGAAAGTCCAGATTTCCCTCTGCCATCGCCTTAGCCCCCTCGCGGAGCCGGCGAAGCTGAAGAATGATCGTTCCGGCAGCCAGAACGGCGGCTACGTTATACAAAAGCCAGAGAAGCCCCCAGAAAAATCCGCCCGATACCATCAGCAGTGTCAGGAAAAACTCGCCGAATAAAACGGCGCAGACAACCGCCACGCCCTGCCAGACGAAAGGAAGATTGGCAAAAAACGAATGTGCCGAGCCGAATACGCCGCCGAAGATTTTCTCCAACAGCTTATAAAAACGGTGGAGAATGCGGTAGATGAGGGTGTTGCGCCACCATTTCCCCGCTTTGATCCGAACCGCCGCCGAAGCAATCATCATCTCGCTCAGCAGCGCACCCCCGGCCAGTGCAAGAGCGCCCAGTATCATCGCAAGGTAGAGAGAATCGCTCGGGCTAAACGTATCTAAAACAAAGAAAACAAAGCCGGTAAAGCTGAGCAACGCGCCCCCGCCGAAAAGAACCAGATAAAGGTCAAACGGAATCTTTTCCTGCCATCCGGAAACAACTTCTTCGGTTCCGGGCTTTCTTCCCGCTCCGGCGAGAAGCGCCGCGTTAGCCAGGATAAAAAGGATCATTCCAGCTGTCGCGAACCAGATAAAAGCAAATCGGAGACTCTTCGCCGTATTCAAAAGCGAAAGGAAAAACGCATAGCTGTCGTGAACGGCACCGGAGGCGGAGATTCCCATCCGGACGGTCATACTGTGAACAGAGTATTCATTCTCCCCATCAGCATTTTCTCCGGCATAGTCCCAATCGGTCTGGAGGGTATCGGAGACACTGCTGTAGGTATAATCCACCAGCCTTTTTTTGTCGGACATGACATAGGAAACGTAGTAGACCGTTTCGCCCGAGATCACTTCCCCATCGGAACGGTTCGAGCAGCTTTCTCCGCCGTCCAGCAAAATCTCATAGCGAAGACTGGTCGCGGAGGGATCGTAGCGGGAAAACAGAGCGTCGCTTCTCTGATCCGCACACATCTCAACGATCGAACCGATCTCCGACCGATACGCCCGATCCACCAGCCCGGAAGCCGATTCCTGTCCGGAATAAAAGCCGCATTCGGTACAGAGGGCCGCCCCCAGAAAGCCGATGACACTCAGCAGGATCCCCAGAACCGACAGTACAAAGGACACAGCCTTTGCCGCCGGCATACGAATCATTTCTTTCATCTGATCACTCCCATAGATCCTTACCGGTCGCCGCAGAGCTTATACCCCTGCGCCCATACGACCTTTAAGTAACGCGGTTCGGCCGGATTGATCTCCAGCTTTTCGCGCAGATGACGGATGTGCACCGCAACAGTCGAGTCGGAACCAAAGGGCTCGTCCTTCCAGACCTGACGATAGATCTCCTTCGGAGAAAGAACCTCGCCGGGTCTGGACATGAAAAGCTGCATGATCCGGTATTCGGTCGGAGTCAGAACGACCGGTTCGCCGTCCTGTGTCAGCGTTTTCGTCTTATCGTCCAGTTCAAACGGCCCGACCCGGAGACTGTTTTTCTCGGAAGCGCCTGGAGAGCCGCCCAGCTTCATATACCGCCGGAGCTGAGAACGGACGCGGGCGATAAGCTCGACTGGATTAAACGGCTTGGTCACATAATCGTCCGCGCCGATGTTCAAGCCCATGATCTTATCGGCGTCCTCACTTTTGGCGGTCAAGAGGATAACCGGTACATTATTTTTTTCACGCAGGGCGGAAAGGGCGGAGATCCCGTCCATCTCCGGCATCATGACGTCCATCAGCACCAGGTGAATCTCCTCCCGCTCCAGAATCTCCAGCGCCTGCCTACCGGTATAGGCTTCAAAGGTATTGTACTGCTCCGAAGAAAGATAAATTTTAAGTGCCTGTACAATATCCTTTTCATCGTCCACAATCAGAATATTAATCACGTGATCCACTCCTATCTTGCCTCTTTATTATACCGGATTTTCCGTTAAGATAAAAGAGGGAAAAGCTTTAAGGTTTGTTTAAGAAAGCGAGGTCGCTCTTTTCCTTGCAATTTTCTTTTCCATCCGCTATACTGTTGTTAGAATCATTTTCACCGGAAAGGAGATTTATATATGAAAAAGATACTGCTGGATATGGATACCGGCGTGGATGACGCACTGGCGATCGCGCTGACCGCGGCGGCGGAAAAGGCGGGAGACGCGCAGCTGATCGGCATCACGACCTGTTTTGGAAACGTTGAGAATACGACCGCTGTGCGCAACTCTCTCTCGATCCTTTCGGCGCTTGGCCGGACAGACGTTCCTGTTTTCCCCGGTTCTGACCGCGCGCTCGCAGCAAAGGAAAAATACATTGCCGGAGAGGAATGTTTTTTGATCCACGGTCACGACGGAATCGGCGACGCCGGTTTTCCTCTTTCCGAAAAAGCGCCCGAAACGACCGATTCGGTTGATTTTATTTTGCAGGCGGCGGAAAAGTACGGCGCAGAATTAACGCTCGTGCCGACCGGGCCGCTGACTAATGTTGCCCGCGCGATTCAGCGTGACAAAAAGACGTTTGAAAAGATCGGACGGATTGTTCTGATGGGCGGCGCGCTGGCAGTCAAGGGAAACGTTTCTCCCTATGCCGAAGCCAATATTTCAAACGACCCGGAAGCCGCGAAGATCGTTCTGGAAAGCGGAATCCCGATGACGATGATCGGACTGGACGTCACCCATAAGACCCGGATCTACTCCGAAGAAACCGCCCGCTGGAAAACATACGGCGTTACCGGAACGCTGTTTGCGGAAATGACCGATTATTATATTGCATTCAATAACCATGAGGGCTGCTCGCTCCACGACCCGCTTGCGGCGGCGGAAGCGATCTGGCCGGGAACGGTCGGGACGCTCCCCTTTACTGTCAAGGTCGAAACGGAAAGCGTCGCCCGCGGGCGCACCTACGCCGTTTCCTATCCCGACGAGGGAGACAGCGACCATGTTCAGGTCGGTCTGACCGTCTCAAAAACCGCCGTTCCGCTTTTTAAGGCGCTGCTTGAAGAGATGCTTCTCTCACTCGGATAACGTAAACGCCAAAGAAAAAGAAACGCCGGAACTCCGGCATGACAAAAGGAAGATGCCACGATGGAAACTACGAATACTGCTCAATCCCAGGTAACACCGGCTTCCGGCCGTAAGGTCATCGTCATCGGGCACTTGAACCCCGATACCGACTCGATCTGCTCGGCCATCGCCTACTCTTATCTGAAAAACCATTCTCCTCTCTCCCATCTCCAGACCGAACCGAGACGTGCCGGAGAGATCAATCAGGAAACAGCCTTCGCGCTTCAGTACTTCGGCGTTCATCCGCCCCGTCTCTGCACCGACGTAAGCCCGCAGGTACAGGATCTTGAATACCGGCACATGGACGGGATCGATGCCACCACGAGCGTCCGGAAAGCATGGGAATTAATGCGTGCCAACAACATCGATACCCTCCCGATCGTTTCGGGGGGCGGAGAACTGGTCAGCATCGTTACACTGACCGACGTATCGGATGCCTGCATGGACGTTCTCGACACGACCATTCTCGCCAAAAGCCATACCCCCTACCGCAACATCCTCGAAGTGCTTGACGGAGAGATGCTCTGCGGCGACCCGGACGGAGTCGTTCAGAGCGGAAAGCTGGGACTGGCGGCCGGAAATCCGGAAGCGATGGAAGATTTTCTGGAGCCGGGCGATATCGTGATCCTCTCCTCGCGGTATGAGTTCCAGTTCTGCGCGCTCGAATCGGGCGCCGGATGCCTGATCATCTGCGATGACAAGGGCGGGAGAACGGTCCCCAAGACGATCCTCAAGCTGGCGCAGGAGCGGAACTGTACCGTCATCGTCACCCCGAAGGACTTTTATACCGCCGCCAAACTCTTAAGTCTCGCCTCTCCGGTCAGTCATTATATGCAGACCAAGGATCAGGTGCTGACCTTTACCCTCAACACCCCGCTCGACGAAGTACAGAAGATCATGGCGCAGGTACGCTACCATTACTTCCCCGTTCTGACCCGCGGCGGAAAATACGTCGGCCTTCTTTCGAGACGAAACCTCTTGAACATGAAGCGACGGCAGCTGATCCTCGTGGATCACAACGAAAAAACACAGGCGATCGACGGATACGAACAGGCCGACATTCTCGAGATCATTGACCATCATCGGATCGGATCGATCGAAACGCCTTCGCCCGTTTATTTCCGAAACGTTCCGGTCGGATGCACCGCCACCATCGTCACCCAGATGTTCCGCGAACAGTCGGTCGAGATTCCGCAGAAGATCGCGGGGCTTCTTCTCTCGGCGATTCTTTCGGATACGCTGATGTTCAAAAGCCCGACCTCAACCCCCGTTGATGAGCAGATCGCACACGAACTGGCGGCGATCGCCGGGGTAGACATCGAAAACTACGCCTCGGAGATGTTTGAAGCGGGAAGCAATCTCGAGGGCAAGACCGCCCGTGAGGTTTTCCTTCAGGACTTCAAGGTCTTTAAGGCGGGCGACACCCGCTACGGGATCGGTCAGGGCAGCTTTATGAGCGAAAAGAGCCTCAAGGCCGCGGCCGAACTGCTCTTTCCCTATCTGTCCGAAGCGGCGAAGGAGTATGGGCTTTCGGACACCTTTTATATGCTGACCAGCGTCCGTGAAGAAACGACCTATCTTCTCTTTGCAGGCGATCAGGCGGAGGAACTGATCCGGATTGGATTCCCCGACTGCAAGATCGAAGGAAATACGGCGATCCTTCCCAAGGTCATCAGCCGCAAAAAACAGCTTCTTCCGGCGCTCGTCGGAGCCTTTTCCCAGATCTGATTTTGTGCAAAAGAAAAAAGCAGTGCGTTTTCCCTCCTTTTCGGAAAAAACGCACTGCTTTTCTTTTATTCTTATGCGCCGGTGACCGGCTCCGTCAAGTCTCCCAGAGAAAGCTCAGGATCCCGCGCACCGACCGAAAAACTCACAGCGCCCGGAACACACTGGACCGTGACCCTTTCCCGCTCGCCGCCGTCCTCTCCGTCCAGTGTCCATGCGACCGGATGATCGCAGATAAACTCCGCCGAACGCACCTTCAGAAAATAGATACCGTTCGCGCCGGTAAACTGCTGGCTCAAAAGCGCGGTCACCAGTTCATGGAGCTGAACCATGCTTTTCGGCTGACGGACAAGCAGTAGCTCCAGCCATCCGTCGTCCAGATAAATATCTCCCGTCAGCAGTCCCTTAAATCCGCCGATCGAGAGCGAATTGGAGACGCCGCCGAAGATAAAATCATCTTCGATCGTTTCTTTTTCGGTTACGACCTTCATATGCTGTCCCTGCTGAAGGGAGGAAAGTTCGAGCGCTCCCTGAAAAAGATAAGCAAGCCGTCCGAAGATATTCTTAGCCTGCTGATCGGTCGAATAAGCGACGTCGGTAAACGCCCCGAACGCCGCGATATACGCAAAATACCGTTCCCCGAACCGGCCGATATCACAGACAAAGGGTTCTCCCTCCGCAGCCGTTTTCGCCGCCTCGACCGGATCTTTGGGAAACCCGAGGGTCGATGCGAAATCATTGGTCGTTCCGAGCGGAATATACCCGATATCCGGGAGGGTGTTCCACCCAGCAACGCCCGAGATCAGTTCGTTTAAGGTACCATCGCCGCCGACCGCCGTGATCCGGTCAAAGTACCCTTCCGCCATGGAAGCGATCTTGGAAGCGTCTCCCCGGCTCTGAGTGATCCGCACCTCTACCCGCCAGCCGCTTTTGTTCAGTTGATCGACGATCGGCAAAAGGACGCTTTGCGCAGCCTTTTTCCCGGAACATGGGTTAACGAGCAGCAGCATTCTTTTACTTTTTTCCATAGCTATTCCTCCTCGGAGAAACCAATAGACCTTTACCTTTTTAGTCTTCATTATAGCAGGAATTTCACCTTCGCACAAGAGAATCCCGGCGCACAAAAAGGACGCAGAAAAATCTGCGTCCTTTCCGATGTCATTTACTTTCGTAAATTATTCAGCTTTCATCTTTGCAAAGCACTCGCTGCAATAAACAGGGCGATCCTCGCGGGGCTTAAAGGGGACTCTAGCCTCTTTGCCGCAGGAAGCGCAGATTGCAGTGTACATTTCTCTCGCAGGCTTAGCGGCACCGCCGTTTTTACGAGCCTGACGGCATTCTCTGCATCTCTGGGGCTCGTTCTCAAAGCCCTTTTCAGCATAGAATTCCTGTTCACCGGCAGTGAAAACGAATTCCTTGCCGCAGTCTTTGCAGATTAAAGTTTTGTCCTGATACATTTTTCATACCTCGCTTGGATTGAATAAAAGATTTTGCCCATCGACGGACTTGAACCGTCATCTTTGTTGCCAACGCTCTGCGATTAAGCTATTAGGGCATAAGCCCACCTCCCGGAAAGGGGAAGCGTCACTCTGAATCAATGGTTTTCAGTTTCTTTCTGACACGCTGCAGAGCATTATCAACGGACTTTTGCGAAATATGAAGGGTATCTGCAATCGTCTGATAATCAAACCCGCCTAAATACGCAAAGAAAATCCGTTTCTCCATCGGAGAAAGAATCCTCTCGAGATCGTCCAGCACTCTTTTCAGCTCTTCCTGTCCCAAAAACTGCTGTTCCGGGCCGGGTGATAACTCCACAAGTCCATCATCAAGCGGAACGGTTTCCGCCCTTCCCGCCGCACGGCGCATCGCTGTGAACATACGGTTGCGGATACAGATAAAAGCGAACGGACGAAACTCGGTATCCCTTGCGGGATCGAAGCCGCCTATAGCATTCAGAAGGCCGATACAGCCTTCCTGAACAAGGTCTTCAAAATCCAGAATTCCACGATACTGGTATGCAAGCTTTTGAATATACCGCAGATAGCGGGATACCAACATTCCTTCAGCACTTCGGTCGCCCTCCTGCGCTTTTTGACAAAGGCATTCGTCAGCCGGCTGTAAACCGGAAGGGTTTTGCATGACCCCACGCCCCTTTCGGTACAGGATGCTTTGCTTACATAGTCTTATCATACACTTTATTGTGGTTCGTGTCAAGTGGTTTATGAGAAAATTTTAAAAAAAGTTTCGACAGATTTATTGTTTTTTAGCGTTTGTACCTATAAAAGTACAGCTTTTTGGCAATATTATGACTTTCGGGATAAAGAGGCGGCCGGAAAATATGAGGAAAATATTTCAGGGAAATTCTTTTCCGACCGCTTTTTCCTTCTTCATTTAATCAGCACTTATTCGCAGGTTCCTTTTTCTTTAGGCGGGAAAAATTCCGAAACCGGGAAGCGGAGCTTTTCAAAAAGCGCGCAGGGGTCTTCCGCTGAAGCCGACTCACATTCCTTTTCGGGCAGGCAGTAGTCGTAAACCGGCACCATCATCTGGATCTCCCGCTCCAGCGAAACGATCGTAAACATCCCGATCGTCAGATAGAGATAGCGGTTTCCAACAGCGGGCGTACCGCCGATCAGTGTCTCCATCTCGGGCGGGAGACAGATCCCGCCGCATCCGGGCTTTTGCTCATCACAGACTTTCAGCCCGAGACAGATCGGATCGACCGTCTGAACCCGCGCCGACGGAGTATCCGGAGACGCGCCGCAGGAAAAGCTCCCGCCCGACCGGAAGGAGCGCACTCTTCCTTCCGAACCGAAAAGGATTACCTTTTTCTCAAAGGCGGCGATTCCCTGAACCGTCTGAGGCGCCGCGCAGCCCGGCGTGCAACCGGAAAAAACGTCGAGCGTCACAAGAAAATAGAAGATCATGTCAACGGTATAATATCCAGCGTTGAACGGAACCTCTTCAACCGAAAGTGCGGTATGGATCACATCGATGCTCCGGCATTTGACGCTGCTTCCGGAGTCGATCACCGCGTTTCCCGCAGCCGTCAGGTAAAGCGGAAGATCTTCCAGACAGTCCCGCCCGGAGCAGGAATCGTATACCCGCCCCGCATTTAAGCAGACCGCTTCCCGGAATCCTCCGAGAGCGGCGGCCTGATCGGCGGCGCCGGAAGTGGACGAAATCCCGCTGGGCGAGACGGGCGGAACGGACGCGATCGGAGCAGAAGGCGAAGCGGATGAACGTGCGGATGTGTAAGTAGCTGCATCTGGCATAAAATTTCCTCCCTCAGATGAAACAGGATGAGCCGCCTGTGATTTTCTGCGGCGTACTGCATGATATGCGTCCGGGGAAAGAAGTGTTCCGATGCTCCGGCG
>JALEHK010000063.1 GCA_022770625.1 Oscillospiraceae bacterium
CGCGGGAGTTTTGGCGGTTTTCAAGCCCCGCAGAGGGCGCTTGAAAATACCGGTCGCTCCGACCGGTAAGCTGAAACTCCATGTTTTTCCTTTGCGCAGAGCAAAGGAAAATAAGGGCTTTAGCCCTCTGGACACCCACAAGCCTTTAAAAAGGCTTGACCTAAACTCTCTAGCTTCCCTTTTCGGCAGGTTTTGGGAGGATTTCAAAATCTACACTTTTCGGAAAAAGCGAAAAACCGGTACGGAAATTTTCCGCACCGGTCAGAAAACGGTCTGTTTTTATTATTTTTTGAAGAGATAGGGAAGCGCCTGGTACAGATACTGGCAGACCCATTCATAGGTGTGCACCGCGCCCTCCTCGAAATGCCAGAGGAAGTTGCCCTTTCCGAATCCACCCGCTTCAACAAAAGTGTCGGGGAACTTGCGCATGGCGGCTACCTGTCCGGAAACCTGATCGTAGGCAATGTCTTTGGTTCCGGTCAGCGTGTAGATGAAAAAGTCCTCTGGGCCGTATCCGGACGAAATCACCGCATCATGAAGGTATTTTGCTGTCTCATCGGCATGAGTTTTGCCGCCGAGACGCTCGATTGCCCAGCAGTCGCCGCTTAAGGGGAGAAAATAGGCAAAAGCGTCGATATTTTTGAGAAAAGCGTTCCAGGTCGTGACCGAACCCATCGAAAAACCGCCGAATGCGCGGTGCAGGCGGGACTTTTTCAGCCCTTCCGCGTCGGTCGTTTCCGCAAAGGTATGATAGGCCGATTCGACCGCGGGAATGAGGTCGCGCACCAGTTCGGTCTGGAAGATCATCGTTTTTTCGCCTTCATGCTCAAAGCCCGCTTCGCCATTTCCCTCGGTGTAGTAGGTCGGCGTGACAACGATGCAGGGATCGACCTCCTCGACCGAGAAAGAATAATCCAGCATATTTTTGAGCATTGAGCTGTCCAGCCAGGCATCGGGGTTTCCGCCGCCGCCGTGCATCAAATAGAGAATATTATATGGCTTTTCACCGGTATAACCCGCTGGAAGGTACACATTGGCATATTTTTCGACCGTTTTTCCCTTTTGGTTGACCGTTTTGTACTCGATACGCTCGATTTTTCCGCGAACCGCAACATCATGCTGCTGATATTTTGCTTTCATAGCTGTTTATCCTTTCCGTTCTGTTATTTTCTTACATAGTATCATATAAACAAAAAACTGTCAAGAAAAAGGAAAAGATAGTTGATAGCGCCGAGTGTAAGCAGAACGTTTGTTCATACTACGGCCACATTTTTCTACTATACTAGAAAGTAGAGGGGAAGATGTGCCCGATCCTGACGCTGGGCCGGGCAGCGGGAATCTTCGGACGCCGATTGTTTCCCTCAAATGCAAAAAAATCCTCCGAAAACTGCGTTTCAAAGGATTTTGTGAGACTTATTCTTCACTTTCCCAGCCTTTGCAGACATCGACCCATTCCGCCATTGCGGAAAGTTCTTCCAGTTCGGGAATGGTCAGTTCGATGGCTGAATTGCTGCTCCCGCAGGCGGGGAAAACCGTTTCAAACCGGGTCAGCGACCGGTCGAGATAGATTTTTACGTTTTCGGGAACGCCGAACGGGCAAACGCCGCCGACCGCGTGTCCGATGAGCGTTTCCGCTTCTTCGGGCGTCAGCATTTTCGCTTTGACGCCGAAAAAGGATTTGTACTTATGATTATCAATTTTTGCGTCGCCCGCCGCTACAATCAGAATCGGCGTTTCGTGGAGCATAAAGGAGAGGGTTTTTGCGATCCGCGCCGGTTCGACTCCAAGCGCCTCGGCCGCCAGCTCGACGGTTGCGCTGGAATGGTCAAGCTCGCGGATCCGATTGGCGACACCTTTTTCGGCGAGATAAGCTCTTGCTCGTTCGATGGACATGGGAAGGACTCCTTTGTTTTTAGTAAACTGGTTTTTGCCGCATAAGACGGATCGTGGGCAGAAAAATATGGATTTTGGGGTCTCACGTTAGCGCTCAATCGATCCCTGAGACAGCCAAGAAAGTTTAGGTCAAGCCTTTTTAAAGGCTTGCAGGATTCAAAAGGACAGAGTTCTTTGCTTGCACTTAAAACCGATATTCACGCTGTTTCACGGCTGAAAAGCGTTCCAATTTCAGTTGTCTTGCGCAGCAAGACCCAAAATCTATTGACCGTTTTCCGGCTAGTTTACGCACTTGGAAGGTTTTTCGCATTTCGGGTACGTTTTGGGACGATTATCGCTGAACCGTCGTTTTTCTGTGCAGCTTTTTCAGCCGGTCGGTCATGGCGCCGGTAAATTCCCGGACAGCGCAGACTTTATCGGCAAGGGTCACGATATAGCTTTCCCGATAGCGGGGAGGGCGGATATTCAGCGGAAACATATGCTTTTCAATGATGTCGCAGGAAATATCCGAGAGCGGGAAATCCCGGCGGGCATTGACCAGCGCCCTTCCGGCGTGTTTCCGGCCGTGCTTCCGGTGCTCCTCGAGCCGGTCGCGCCAATCGTACAGGAAGTAGTCATGCAAAAGCGCACCGCGGATCATACTTTCCACGTCGGTGCGAAGGTGCAGGGCGTGGGCGATCCGGACGCTGACTCTGGCCACCGCGATCGAGTGGTCAAAACAGCTTCCGTGGCCATGCTGAGGAAGGCTTTTTTCGATCTGCATCCCATCGGAGCGCAGGACATCGGCGGCATAAAGCGCCATCAGGTAATCAAATCCGGTTTCCATCGGCAGTGCGGACGGAACAGAAGATATTTTTGACAAATCCGATCATCCCCTTTGAACAGGATCACTTTTACGGTGCGAAGTGAAAAAAGATGTATATGCGCAAACAGGTGCTGACCCCTTCGGAGGATTCCGAAACGATCAACACCTGTATTTTGGTGAGCCACCGGAGGCTCGAACTCCGGACCCTTTGATTAAAAGTCAAATGCTCTGCCAACTGAGCTAGTGGCTCTCACATCATATCGTCAGGCAAAAATTTATGGCTTTTGAGACCACCTGACGGCGCTTTATATAAAAATCTTTCTGCCGTTGTCAACGAGACAGTCGGATCATGAACCAACCCGTTTGGGTCAGCGTTGATTATTATAGCAGAGAAAAAGGCGAATGTCAACACCTTTTTCTCTTTTTGGAGCATAGCACAGGATATACAACAGCCGAGGAATAAGTTTGTGCAGAATGTCTATTACTGAAGGATGCGGAAGATATTGGTGTCGGAAGAGAGGTTTTCAAAGTTGTAAAGGACAAGGATCTGATCGAAGTTTTTCTCCTCGCACAGCGCTGTCATTCCCGACGGGTAGGAGCGGGGATCGACGATATACACTTCGTCAAACGATGAAAGAAAGAGAGGAGCCAGACAGTTGGAGAAGGAGTCCTTGATGAGCAGGATCCGAGTCGGGTTTTGGGGCGTTTGTCCGGCTTTTCGGAGAACCGTCAGGCCGCCGTTTCCATAGAGGAAAGCGCCGTATTTATCCCGCTTTTCAAGCTGAGAGGGATCGTACCAGCCCTCCTTTTGCTCGCCGTCCACCTCCGCCTGCACCGCAAAGGGCAGGTCGTAAAAGAGAAGGGTATCCGGAGCCGTGCCCGCTTTTTTGCACTTGGAGTAGTAGCTCCCGTAAAAGCTGTCGATCTTCCGGAGGGTCAGATCGTCCTCTGAAAAGGCGGAATCGATCCCCATCTGCCCGCAGAGCGCGCGGTAGGCGGTAAAGGCGGTCGTTCCTTTCCAGTGGTGGTCGGTGTTGTAGTAAAGAGATTCACTTTTCTCTGCTTCCAGAAGGCCGTATACGTCAAACCAACGGACGATTTCGGGCATCTCTTGCCGGAGTGCGTCGATGACCGGCTTCTGGTCAAGCTGACCGTTTCCGAGGGGGAGCTGATCGGTCGAATAGACATAGCCGCTCGGAATGACGCCGAAGGTCACGTTTTCATGGCTTTCGGCAAAGGTGCGGATAAAGCCGGCGTTCTTTTCAAGCTGCTCCTCATTGCAGGAGATCAGCTTTCCGAAGAGCGCGCCGTTTTTCCCGTAGAGAACGCCGTTGTTTTCGGTTTTAAGAAGCGCCGATTCGGTCTCGGATTTGAGGGTGATCCAACCGTCCCGCCCGACGAACTGATCGGCTAAAACCTCTTCATAGCGTTTCTGGAAATCGCCGCTTACGACCCGCGAAAGGGTCAGCCGGGAGGAGGTCTTCAGCTCCCGGTTTTCCATCTCGGAGAAGGTGCGCACCGGATTTGCAAAGTCAGAAACCGTGACCGTGGCGATAAAGGTAAACAGCAGGGCGGCTGTCGGATAGAATTTTCTTTTCTTTTTCATCCCTTGTTCCCTCCGATCAGAAATTCCAGTAGATAAAGGGGTTGTAAGTCGAATCGACCAGATAAGCGACCGAAAGAATCAGCGTGACGCCCAGAAGAACCGTTTCGCCGGTTTTGAGGGCAAGGGCGGCTTTCGGGCGGCCGTTGACCCGGAGAGAGAGCTTTTCATGAGCGGCCTTGATGGTCGGAAGGGACATGACGACGCCGATCAGAAGGCTTACCCCGTAGCCGCGCAGCGCGTAAAGCCAGTCAAAGGGATTGGCCGGATTGACCGCGCCGCCGATGCCGAACATCTTTCCGAGAAAGCCGCCGAGACGCGAAAAATCGGATGTTGCGAAAATGACCCACGAGATCATCAGGATCGGCGGGAGCAGGATGTGGGCGACGATCTTATGACGATTGAGCCAGTCCAGAAGCCCGTTCTTCTCGATGACCAGCAGAATGAAAAACCACAGTCCCCATAAAAGGAAGTTCCAGTTCGCGCCGTGCCAGAGACCGGTCAGCCCCCAGACGATTAAGAGGTTCCGGGTGCGTTTGGCGGCAGAGCACCGGCTTCCGCCGAGCGGAAAGTAGACGTATTCGCGGAACCATCCCGAAAGGGTCATGTGCCAGCGGCGCCAGAATTCGGTCACCGAACCGGAAATATAGGGGTAGTTGAAGTTCTGGGGGAAGGTAAATCCCAGCATCTGCCCCAGACCGATCGCCATCAGCGAATAACCGGAAAAGTCAAAGTAAATCTGGAGCGAATAGGCAAGCGCCGCGATCCATGCCATTGGGGTCGAAATATCCGAAAGGGAAAGAGCGGCGGTTGAATCCCAGAGCGAGCCGACGTTGTTGGCGATCAGAACCTTGCTCCCGAGGCCGAGGATGAAAAGAGACGCGCCCTTTTCGATCATCGGGAGGGTGATTGTCCGGCTTTTCAGTTCGGCGGCCACATCCGAATAGCGGACGATCGGCCCGGCAATCAGCTGAGGGAAAAGGGTGACGTAGGCGGCAAAGTTGATGAAGTTATCCTCGGGGGTCACGTCGCCGCGATAGACGTCGATGGTGTAGCTCATCGTCTGGAAGGTGTAAAAGCTGATGCCGAGGGGGAGGGGAAGAGAGAAATCAGGCATCGGGATGTGGGTCAGCGCTTCGATATTGCTGAGGATAAAGCCGGTATATTTGAAGAAAAGGAGGGAGCCGAGGTTAAAAATCATCGAAAGAAGCAAAAACAACCTGCGCACTCTCTTCTTTTCGCCGAAATGCTTGATGCCCTGTCCGCAGCCGAAATCGACCAGCGTGGACGCGACCATCAGCGGCAGGTAACGCACCTCTCCCCAACAGTAGAAGATCAGGGAGATGACCAGGAGAGCGAGGTTCCGAAACCGGCGGGGCGTCAGGTAATAGACGATCAGCGCCGCCGGGAGAAACCGGAAGAGAAAGAGCAGGCTGCTAAAAACCATGGCGGGGGACATCCTTTCTGTTTGATTTTTGTTTAGCCGATGCCGCAATCGTCTGATTAGCCGATGGCCGCAATCGTCTGGTTAGTCGATTGCTGAATAGAAGGCGTTTTCCGCCATTTCAACGTCGCCGGTGAAGTCCGCTTCACCCGCCTCATTAATCTCGTCGGTGATGACGCCGACGATCAGAAGCGCCACGTAGTTTCCTTTGACAACGACCTTTGCGTCGTCCAGACGAACGTCATTGAACATAACCGGATAGTGGGCAAAGGAGTCCTTCTGTTCGGACAGGCGCTGCTCGAGGGCGGCCTTTACCTCATTGACCTTCCCGTCTTTGGCCTGTACGACTAAAAGCTCGTCGCAGTTGGTCATCATACCGGCCATCATTCCGCAGTAGCTTTCCACCTGATCGGAGTTTAAGTGAAACAGTTCGGTCAAAGAGGTGTCGTCAACCGAATAGGGCGAGTTTACGATCGGGCCGTCTCCGTATTTGCTGCGGAAGGCGGCGTCAATCGCCGAGTAGATGTCCGAAGCGCTCACAGAACTGGACGC
>JALEHK010000068.1 GCA_022770625.1 Oscillospiraceae bacterium
TTTTTAACCGGTACGAGGATTTCTTCTCTTCTGTTTTCTGATATGTATAGACGGGTTAAACGCTTCCGCCCCTTACGGCGCAGGCGGCTGACTGCTGACCGCGCCCACAAAAAGGAGCGTCAGCCCGATGTAGACGGCGCACACGATCGCCAGCAGCGTAAATCCAACGATGGGGAGTATCCGCGTGAACCTGCCCTTCGGCAGCTTTTTCAGCCGCAGGCAGGAACAGACGATCCCGATAAGCGTCATCAGAAACAGAACCACAGCCATCCAGAGTGGCATTCTGCTTTCCTCCTTTACATCGGAGCAAAAATATCGATCATATCCGTAAACCATTTCAGTTCACGGGCAAACCGCTGACGAAGGGCGTCCGGGCTTTCATGTCCCTTTCCGATGTCAAAGAATCCCCGCCCGCTGTGAGCAGCAATATACAGCTTTCCGTCATCATGCAGGCTTACGGAAAAATTGCTGAATTCCCCTTCCTTCAGCGCAAGGACGCGATCGATCCGGCTCGGACTTAAAAAGCGAAGCGCTGATTGCTCATCGTCGCAGCTGAAATTGAACTGCTTATTAAAATTCTCGTTGTCCGTTTTAATGGTAGCGGAGCGGAACAGCTTATCCAGTTTTCCCCGAGGCCAGATGGTCAGCCCGGCGGGAAGCGTCTGGCCGGTCTCGCAAACAAGCCACTGCCCGGCATAAACCTGACTTTTGCGTTCTTCCCACATACCGTCCTCTTCCCGCTGGAACGACTCGGTTTTCGTCAGCGTAACGCCGCAAAGTTCGGTGGAATGACCGTGGTAAACGCCTTTGATGTACCCGCTCCTGTTGACATCCGAGTAATCGGGGAGCGGGATATTGGAGTCTCTGACCTGCACCAGATGCTCAGTCGGCTGAAAATTCGCGTCCTCCAGCACACCCTTTAACAGATCGGGAACAAGCGTGTCAAAAGCCTTTTGACTGGCCGCTTTTTTAGCGTTTCCCTTTACAATATTCCCCACGCAGAGAATGATGATGCCGAGAATATCGACCACAAAATTGTTCGCGATCACCACGCCCACCAAAAGAATGATCCCGCCCAGCAGCATCAGAAGATTCCCGGACAGCTTTCCTGCCTTCCCCTTGCGGAGCTGAGCCTCAAGCTCCTGATCGTTTCTCTGTTCTTCCATAACCGTTTACTCCTTTCCTCCGGCCGAACCGGCATTGGGTAAAACCGGACTGTCTGCAAAAAGGTCGATCGTTTCGCCCATAGACCGAAGTGAGTTGATGTAGCTTTTTCGCACGGCATCCAGATTGCTCACGTCCACATTTCCCGCAATACCGGCAAAACCGTACTCTGTTTCGATCGCCACCGAAAAGGTATTCCCTTCCCAGACAAAGCCCTTGACTTTTCCCTCGATTGTCTCTTCTGTTTTTCTGAGCCAGGAAATAAATTCCGGCGTCAGCAGGCACCGCGCTTCTTTCTCTTCTGCCGCGACGCAGAAATCTTTATTAAACCGATCGTCGCCCGTCAGGATACCAGTCCGGACGCCCCGCGGACTTTCCTCGATCCGTGCATGAACGCAGACCGGAGACGGATATGAAATTCCCGTATCCAGCCGAAGGACAAGTCCCCTGAACAACTCCTCCCGGCAGGTCTCCCATCCCTCATGCGGGATGGAGCGTTCATAGACGTGGTTCAGGCGCAGGTTGGCGGCGGAAAAATGAATGCCTTGGTGCGCGCTCCGGTGAATGCCTTCATGGAAGTTCTCCACCTCACACTCTTCCCACTGATTTTCAAAAAGGCCGAAGCGTTTCATAAACGGCTCGTCGATTTTCATTTCCGGCGTCTGCCAGTCGGGGCCAAACGCCTTTTCAAACTCTGCTTTGAAAAAATCCCCCATCTGTTCCTGAAGGAGCGCTTTCAGCTTTTTCTGCGCCCCGCCGCCCGGAAAGATCGCGCAGCAGACCCCGCCGAAGAAAAGCACCGTCACGAAGACCAATTTGAGCAGGGTATCCTTGACCGCAAAGAACGAGATCGTCCCGCTCACGACGCCGATCAGCCCGATCAGCAGCCAAAAACGAGCCGCTTTTTGATAATGCCCCAGCTTTTTGGATAACTCCGCATCGGTCATCTTTTGATTTACTTTCGTGTTCATGATTTCTCCTGTCAATAGCAGAGGCTGAAATACAGACAGCTGTACGGATCGACCAGATCGATGTCCATGATCTTCGCCTCGGGAGAGATGCTGTCGAGCTGCATCCGTTTGGCGCAGTCCCGATAGGCCTCCGGCTCGGTTTCAGCCGCAAAGACAAGCCCGTCATAATCCTCGGGGAAATAAACGATATAGCTCTTGGTAAGGACAGAGGCCCAGTCGCCTACATTGTTCTTCCATTCGGTCGAATAGGAAAATTCAATCTGCTCCCCGCTCTCAAGGGTATGGAGATAGTAGTTTTCGCCCCGGCTGCTGTCGCCGTAAGAGGTGGCGGCGGTCAGCCAGACACCGGTATAGAAATCATACAGTTCGCTGTCGGTGTTGGTCACATACTGCTGAGAAAATGCGGGGATCGAAGACATCGGAACATAGCAGACCGCGTCAAACTCGATCTCCCGAATGCCATCGTGGGTATAATCTCCCTTTTTGATGATCTCCCAGTAGCAGTCATCAACATTGTACCCGTCTCCAAGTCCTGAATAGCTGCTGACGCCGTTCTTCAGAAGATAGGTTCCGTTATCGATCAGAGCGTTGATCGAAAGACCGTTTTCAGAAAAATAAGGCGTTGTCTCTTCGAACGTCTCACTGGCTGTCTCACTGGCCGTCTCACTGGCCGTCCGATCGGCTTCCTGAATCGCTTCTGTAGGCATAAGCAATCCGTCGTTGACCACGTCGATCAGATTTCCATTTTCGTCCCGGTTCAGCTGCAACACATCTCCGGTGTCCTCAAAATGAAGGGTCACGCCATTTTCGTCCGCCCAGAGCGTACCGGAATCAAGCGTATCATCCTGATCGTTTACAAACGCCCACTCGGCGTTGTCCTCGATCCGCAGCCAGAGATTTTCGCCCTGGTATTCCCAAAGCCCTACATAGTCTCCGATAAAATCCGACGTCTCCCCTGTGGTCACTTCCGCATCCTCCGGATCAGAGGGAAGAATCGAAAGATCCTCCCGGTAGATATACCGTTCATCCGGATCCCATAGCCAGACCAGTTCGGTGACCGCATCGTTTTCGTCGATAAAATTCACCACAACGTCGCTCTCGCCGTCTCCGTTTATATCGTCAAAAGAGATCGCGTTAAACGACTGCTCCGCGTCCGGGATCTCCATCGGGAACAAAACGCTGTCGAAAAGTACCTGCTCGGGCGAATCCCGGTAGAAAGCCGCGCTTTCCGAACTGATCGTCACCAGAACGTCTACGCTTCCCTCACCCGTATGGGTGATGGTGCCGCTTCCGGCTACTACGCCGCTTACCCGCCAGTCATCGCCCGTCAGTTCCTGATCGCCGCCGCTGCCGCAGGCGCAAAGGCTCAGGGCAACAAAAGCCGCTGTCAAAAAAGAACCCGCTCGTTTCATTTGGCTTATCATATGACCCTCTCCTTTTCGATCATTCCATCAGGTAGTAAGCGCCCTCGTCTCCCCAGATCAGAACGTCCTCGTCCAGTTCATAGACCTTATAGGATAAGCCGTCGTACACCCAGGAATCCGCATAATAGGTGCTGGCCTCGTCGGAAGAATAGGTGAAAGACCCATAATCCATCTCGGCGGCCTCCGCTCCCGGCGCACGCTGATAATAGCTCCAGTTTCCGTCGCTGTCGATCACGATATAGGTTTCCGCCGAGAGGTCGCCGTCATAATACCAGATGCCCTCAAATTCGGAAACATTTCTCTGGTACAAAGAAGAGTCCCAGCTGTAATATTCGTCTCCGTTCCCGCTTCCGTCCTCGATTCCATCCTCGCTTCCATCTCCGTCCAGCCGCCCGTTCCACTCGGGCACATCGTCCGACGACGCATCTTCCCCGTCTCCTGATTCGTACCAGATATACTCCATTCCGTCGCCGTAGTTAAAATATCCGTATTCGGCGTGGTAAAGCTGACCGTTTTCAAGTTCCGTGCGGACTTCAGTACCGTCCGAATTGTTGTAGGCATAAACGCCCGCCCAATCCGGCTCATATATAAGGGTTCCGTCCGCCACAACATCTCCGGCCAGATAAAGCGTCCAGTTCCCATCTGCGTCGATCTCCATATAGTCGTAATCATTGTTGGCGTCACCCAGCCAGATCCCCTCGTAGCCGCTGAGGTCGTTCATCGCGTCCTCATCCAGATCCCCGCCCAGTCCGTCGCTCGGATCATCCTGCAAAGAAAGTGAGCTTTCGTCCACCTCACTGCTTTCATCGACGGGCGTTTCTTGAGAGCAGGACGCGCACAGGCTGAGCATCATTCCCGCCATCAGCAGACAAAGTACCTTTTTCTTCATTCAGATTCCTCCTCATCGCTCAAATAAAGTCCGGCAAAAATATCCTGATAGATCTCATCCATTCCTTCGGCGGCATCGGCGGTTTCACAAAAGCCGTACAGATAGGTATAGCTGTCGGTATCGGCGGCAAAGATCGTCCATTTCCGGCTGTACTCGTTCTCTCCGGTGGTGTATTGGATGATATAGACCGGATAGCTGAAGTTCTGGCTGTATTCTTCATTTTCCTCACAGGAAACAAGCGCACGGTTTTCAAGCTCCACCGGCGAGACTGAAACCACGCCTTCCGTCAGCGATAACGCGCAGTCGGTCAGATACGCCCCGAGTTCCTGCTCATCCGCGTCAAAGGTGCTGGCCTTCGCCCCATCGATGACCGTGATCTGTCCGTCCTCCGTAATATCCTCATAGTAATAGCCGCCGTCGTCATAGCTTTCGGCGTATACACTTGCCATATTGGTAAAGGGGAGTCTGCCGCCCAGCAGAAGCGGAATGTCCGATGACGGAATGGGATCGCCCCGCCCGTCGTCATGGAGCGTCTGATCTTCATCAAGGTCTCCAAGGTCGCCGATATTTTCGCCCGGAACGTCTCCGCTCACCTTGGTGAAGGTTCCGAGCCCGTCCAGATGCAGAGTATCCGCTTCCTCAAACCGGCAGCGGTACGCGATCCCGTTATGCTCGTTATACGCATACACACAGTCATATTTCTCTACATACTGAAATTCTCCGCTGGCGGTCAGGTTATCCTCTGCGTCGCACAGTTCAAAGCGGGTTCTTCCGACCGCTTCCACGGTCATGACGCTCCCGTCCTCGCCAAGCCAGCTTCCCGGAAATCCGCTGTAATCGTATTCTACCGAATCGTCCATAACGATGTTTTCGAGCGTTTCGGGCGCGGTCTTACTGTTTCCGCAGGCGGAAAAGCACAGACACGCCGCAAGCGCAAGGGCTATATATCTTTTCTTAATCTTCATGGTCTTCTCCTTTTCCGTTCATCTGAATGATTGTTCCTGCTCCGCCATGGATAAGATCTCATCATGGCTTAATTCCACATTGCCGAACCGGACAAAAATACCGTTGGTCAAAGCGCTGTTCCAGACCTGCGGATCCGTAAGCGAGCGAAACCGCATTTTGTCCAGATACGGCTTCATATCCAGGAAAAGCCGGCTCCCGGATACAAAATCGACCTGAAGGATATGTTCTTTCAGTGGCTTGACTACCGTAATATATCTCCGTTCCACATAATTCCCCCTTCACAGACACACTCACTGGCGTACAGGTATATCGGATATAAAAAATCCACCGTACCTATATGATACGGTGGATTCCCAAAAATAACTATTAACCAAAGGTTAGGTCTTTTGTAAAAAGAGGTCGGCAAGCTGTTTCCGCTTGACTCTTGTATCGCCCTCGATATGGAGCTTGGAATAGATCTGGTTGACATACTGCTTGACGCTTCCCTCGGAGAGAAAGAGTTTTTCCGCGATCTCCCGGTTGGAAAGCCGCCCGGCCATCAGCCCCACAATCTCATATTCCCGTTCGGTCAGAGAGGAAAACGCTTCCGGACGCGCTTTTTCCTCTTTCCGCCGCGCCGCCTCTTCTCCAAGCGCGATGATCCGCGCGGCTCCTTCATCGCTTTGCAGCTTTTCTTCCAGCAGCGGCTTGATATAGCCATAGTTTTCGACAAACGGCATCACCAGTCCGTCGGGCAAGGCATCCGAGAGCGCCTGAGAAAGGAGCGCGCGCGCCTCTTCCCGCTTTCCGAGACGCTCATAGGCCGCCGCCATCTGGATACGGACATGAAGCGCCACCAACGCATAGTGCATTCCCCCGCATACGGCAAGCATCCCTTCGCCCCGCCCGATGACCTTGGCGTAAGCCCCCTGAGCCAGATACACCTGATTCTCGATCATCTCGATCATCGGTCTGCCGGGAGCCAGAATGTTGACCTCCGAGAGGCGGTGCTTGGAAAAGACCGCCGGAGTCTTTTCCGCTTCCCCCAAAAGGGCATAATAATATGCAAGCGCCGCATTCAGAAGATTGATCCAGGAGACATTATGATGCCGAAGCAGCTCTACCCGCCGTTCTTCAAAGGCGAGAGGCAAAGCAGCGTCCGTATACTCCGTATACAGAGAAAGCCGCCATGCTAAAAAGTCGCAGCACAGCGCCATATTTTCCTGCCCGTTCCCTTCGATCTGTGCATAGGCGCTTTCCAGTTCGATATGCGCATCAGTAAAACGCCCCTGTGCAAAGGCCGCTTCCGCCCGCATGATCTTCTCCGCGCCCTGTCCGTGCCCGTTGGTGATCTTATAGTAGTGGGGCATACACTCGTCCATCTCCGCAAGTTCGCTCTCCAGTTCGCCTGCCCCCCGGTAAAACATCATCAGCACCGACGGAGAACCGAACGTCCAGCCGCCGTTTGACTGGATGCTGATCGCCGGACGGGACATCTGCCGGCTTGCACTCCGA
>JALEHK010000014.1 GCA_022770625.1 Oscillospiraceae bacterium
GATGTGGTTATTTTAGAGGGCATCATGTATGATGAGTGGTATAGTCCTTTGTTCAAAACGGCAAATGAATTGTATGGAATGGATATATATGCGTACTATTTTGATATACCATTTGAAGAGACGGTCAGGCGGCATAATACAAGAGATAAAAAACAGGAATTTGGTGAAGAAGATATGCGTAGATGGTGGAGAGAAAAGGATTTTTCATCAGTTTTTAATGAAAAAATTATTACATCTGATATTGATGCAGACAGTATTGTTGAAATGATATATATGGATTCAGCAAATGAAGGATAAGGGTATTACGAATAGTTTGAAGGAATATGTTGTATCGAATGGGTTTTATTGCTGATGGAGAAAATATGTTGGAAGTTAATTTTTATGATACAGTAGATGATTCATTGCTGAAGTTTGCAGTAATAATCTCCCAGAGTAACGGAAAGTGGGTATTTTGTAAGCATAAAGAAAGAGATACCTATGAAATTCCGGGAGGGCATCGAGAAGCAGGCGAGAATATTCTTGAAACCGCTAAAAGAGAGCTTCAGGAAGAAACAGGAGCGGTCAAATTCAAGATCAAGCCCATATGTGTATATTCAGTAACCGGTAAGACAAGAGTAAATGATACAGGTGAGGAAACATTCGGGCTACTTTGTTTTGCAGAGATAACCGAATTTGCGAAAGAATTGCATCACGAAATGGAAAAGGTTCTGTTTATGGATGAACTGCCTGAGAATTGGACATACCCTTTGATACAGCCGAAATTAATAGAAAGGTATTTACAGATCGCTTTTACACCGGTAAAGAACGCTTATTAACCTCCTTTTAACAAAAAGAAAGACGCCTTTTTCAAACGTTTATAGAATCTTTTTGGTGCGTATTTACATATGATTTTGTTTATGATATACTTTTTTTAAGAAAATAAAGGTTCAATAAAAGCAATTATCAACAATGATTGCCCCGGCACTTATCCGGAAGAAAGGAAACAAAACATGGCACAGTTTGAACAGTGGCGCGCGGGAATTCTTACTTTTGAAGCGGCGCGTGATTATGAAAATCCTTTTCTTGACGTATCCATCTGGGCGGTATTTACCGGCCCGAACGGTGAAACGGTAAAGAGAGAGGCTTACTGGGACGGCGGAAGAACCTACCGGGTATCCTTTGCACCGACTTCTGTCGGAAAATGGAGTTATACGTTGAATGCGCCAGAGGACAGCGGCTTAAACGGTGTTTCGGGCGAGGTCGAAAGCGTTCCCTATGCCGGAGAACTCGCTATTTATAAACACGGATTTTTGAAGGTAGCGGACAATAAGCGCTTTTTATGCTACGCCGACGGCACGCCTTTCTTCTGGCTGGGCGATACCCATTGGGGCTTTGTCGCGGGCGAAAAGTGGGACGAGTCCAACCATCCCGAAATGAGCAGTATGTTTAAGGGAATGGTCGATCGCCGCGTCAGCCAGCATTATACCGTTTACCAGACCAACCTGCGCAGTGAACCGCGGATGGGAACGACCCACTACTGGGCGGACGGTCAGATCGGCACCCTTCCGGACGTCTCTTTCTATCAGCAGAAGGTCGATAAACGGATGCAGTATCTGGCCGATCAGGGTCTTGTCAATGCGCTCGGACTTGCGTGGGCCGGTTCGGTCATCGGACAGTTGGATCTTCAGAAGAATCTTGCCCGTTATATCGTGGCTCGTTACGGTGCTCTTCCGATCGTATGGACGCTGGCGGGCGAGGTCGCCGGGTATGCCGCCTCAACGAGAGAAGCCTGCATCGACGGCTGGCGGGAAGTTGCAAAGTATATTGCCGAGATCGATGGCTACAACACCCTTCAGACCGCTCATTATACCAATGAACGCCCCTATGCCGACTATTATTTCGATGAGGACTGGTTCGACTTTACCCTGAATCAGGGCGGACACGGCGACCTTCCGATCTATGCGTATTATCAGCGTGAGCATATGAAAAAACATCCCGGCAAGCCGTTTGTTGAGGGCGAAGAGATGTATGAGTTCGTCAGCACTCTTGAACCGAACGGTTCGCGCCTGTGCACAGCCGATATGATGCGCCGCTGCGCCTATCTTTCGATCCAGAACGGTGCCTGCGGCTATACCTACGGCGCACAGGGGATCTGGGATACGGTCTGGGAAAAACCGAAAAAACCCGATTCCCGCAATATTTTCAACCGTCTCGGAATCACCTGGTATGAAGCAATCGACGGCGAAGGCGCCGCTCAGCTTGGACTGATGCGCGATTTTTATGAAGAAGCGGGCGTATCGGATATGCATCCCGATTATGATTGCTTCGCAACAGAAGGTGTTTTCGCCGATCCGTTGATTGCCGAGCTTTATGTTCCGCATATCCTTTCGACCGATGACCGGAGCCGGATGATCCTTTACTATCTGCCGACTGCCCGCGGAGAAGCCCCGCTGAAAGGACTTTCCGACGGCTCGTATCACGCCGAGTGGTTTGATCCCCGTACCGGCGAAAAGACCGTATACGGCGATTTCACTCCTGAAAAGGGTTGCTGGACAGCGCCTGCCCGCCCGGGTGACGGAGACTGGATCCTTTACTTAAAGCAGAACTAAATAAAGCCCGCCGGGTGTTTCTCCCAAAAGGGAAGCATCCGGCATTTTTAATGATTTTACATTGCGAACGTGAAAATACGCGGATATTCAGATATAATCTATGGTCAAAGGTGCAGGAACTTCACCCCGATATCAAATTTCAGATCGTTCCCTTCGAAAACACGCCGGAAAACGCACGGGAAATTCTTGCCAATCTGGGGAAGAACATGAGAGGTGCGGAAAGAACTGTACTTTGTTTTTCAGGGTGCTGCCCCTGAAAAGTGGATGCTGGAAGCCAGTGAGTATACGATGAAGCGTTTTGCAGGACTCTACGGCTGACCTACGGCGGCATAATGTGCGTATACAAAAAGAGATCCGAACAGCATTTCTGCCGCCCGGATCTCTTTTTTGTATACTGAAAAGCCCGTAGAATCAAGGCTTTTCCGGCTTTGTGCCGTCTGATTTTTTGTGAAACAACTTACAGAAAGTTTGCTTTTAAGAGATAAGCATCGCATCACCAAAGCTGAAAAATCTGTACTTCTCCTGTACCGCAACATGGTACGCATTCATAATATGATCGTAGCCGGCAAGCGCCGAAACGAGCATAATCAGCGTACTTTCCGGAAGATGGAAGTTGGTGATCAGTCCGTCGATGCACTTAAACGGATATCCGGGGTAGATAAAGATATCTGTCCAGCCATCCGCTTCCTTGATCTCGCCGAAAAAGGTCGCGACGCTTTCGAGCGTCCGGCAGCTGGTTGTGCCGACTGCGATGACCCGTCCGCCGTTTTTGTGGGTCTCATTGATCAGCTTTGCAGTTTCGGCGGAAATATGATAATGCTCCGAGTGCATCTTATGATCCAGAACATTGTCCTCTTTGACCGGCCGGAAGGTTCCAAGCCCGACATGGAGCGTGACCTCGGCGATATTGACGCCCATCGCTCGGATCTTGTCCATCAGCTCGGGTGTGAAATGCAGGCCGGCAGTCGGCGCGGCGGCGCTTCCTTCCTCTTTGGAGTAGACTGTCTGATGGCGCTCTTTGTCCTCAAGCTTTTCGGTGATGTAAGGGGGGAGAGGCATCTGCCCGATCTCGTCAAGGATCGAGTAGATATCCCGCGAGGGGGCGTGGCTGAAGCGGACTAAGCGGTTTCCGTCCTCAAAAATATCGAGCACTTCCGCTTCAAGAAGTCCGTCACCGAAGGTGTACTGGACGCCGAGTTTGGCCTTTTTGCCCGGCTTGACAAGAATTTCCCAGACGTCCTGTTCCTTTTGCTCGAGCAGGAGAAATTCGACGTGGGAGCCGGTATCTTTTTTGGTTCCGTAGATCCGCGCCGGGATGACGCGGGAGTTGTTGACGACTAAAAGGTCTCCGGGTTTTAGCAGCGAGGGGAGATCGTAAAAATGGCGGTGGCTGATCTCGCCGGTTTTTCGGTCAAGAGTCATCAGCCGGGAATGATCCCGCTGGTCAAGAGGATGCTGGGCAATCAGCTCCTTGGGAAGATCGTAGTAAAAATCGCTTCTGAGCACAAAAATCCTTCCATTTCCTTCCGCAATATGCGTTTTTTATGGTTTAGCTGGCGCTTTTCCTGACAAAAATGCGCTGATTTTGCAAAAATCGATTGACACCCGCGCACTTTGGTGATATGATGTGTTTAACTGAATACCTATTGGTCAGAGGCGCGGTTTTCATTAGTATATGCGCAGAGAAAGACAGCTTTCTGTGAAGCGCATAAAAAGGGTTTTCCGCCGAAGGGAAATATAAGCGGTCGTATGTTTCCCTGGTCTGCGCGTTTAACAGACGCCAGACTGTCATCATGCGTGATGGAGAGCTGACTCTGTTTCGCGCCGATGGATCGGTGCGCTTCATGCAGTATCTCTATTATAAGCGATGACGGACCGGTTTTCAACCGGTTTTTTTATCATTTGGCTGTTTTTCCGCAAAAGAATAAAAGAAAATCGGGAAAGCAATCAGTCAAAGCGCTTTTTGATAAACTGAAAGGAATGAATGAAAATGAAACACTATAATGTAGGCATCATCGGAGCAACCGGTATGGTCGGCCAGAGATTTGCAACGCTTCTGGAAAATCATCCGTGGTTTACCGTTACCGCCCTTGCGGCTTCCGGAAGAAGCGCCGGACAGACGTACGCAAAAGCTGTTGAAGGCCGTTGGAAAATGAAAACTCCGCTGCCCGCGTCGATGGCGGACATGGTGCTTCTGGACGCAACCAACGATATCGATAAGGTCGCCGAGAAGGTTGACTTTGTTTTCTGCGCCGTCAATATGCCCAAAGCGGAGATCCGTGCGTTGGAAGAGGCCTACGCGAAGAAGGAAGTTCCGGTTGTTTCCAATAACTCCGCTCACCGCGGAACGCCTGACGTTCCGATGGTCGTTCCGGAGCTGAACCCCGAGCACATCGATGTCATTCCTTTCCAGAGAAAACGCCTGGGCACCAAGCGCGGCTTTATCGCCGTTAAGTCTAACTGCTCGCTTCAGAGCTATGTTCCCGCCCTTTCTCCCTTAAAGGACGTTTTCGGCCTCAAAACCGTTCTCGCCTGCACCTATCAGGCGATTTCCGGCGCAGGAAAGACCTTCGAGACTTTCCCTGAGATCGTTGACAACGTTATCCCGTATATCGGCGGGGAAGAGGAAAAGAGCGAGCAGGAGCCGCTCAAGCTCTGGGGTCATGTTGAAAACGGCGTGATCGTCAATGCAGAAAGCCCCATCATTACTTCTCAGTGCCTGCGTGTCCCCGTTTCCGACGGCCATACCGCAGCGGTATTCGCTTCCTTTGAAAAAAAGCCGGAGATCGAAGAGATCAAAAAGATCTGGGCAGGGTTTAAGAGCCCCATCCATGAGCTGAACCTTCCTTCCGCCCCCAAGCAGTTTATCCATTACTATGAAGAGCCTGACCGCCCTCAGGCAAAACTCGACCGTGAGGTTGACGGCGGTATGGCGGTTCATGTCGGACGTCTGCGTGAAGATAAGCTGTTTGACATCAAGTTTGTCTGCCTTTCTCACAACACCCTTCTCGGCGCAGCAGGCGGCGCGGTTCTGACCGCAGAACTGCTGGCGGTCAAGGGCTATTTCGACTGATATCCGGAGGAAATCCCATGAAGAAAAGAATCTTTACCGGCGCCGGAGTTGCGATTCTGACACCGATGCATGAAGACGGCTCAATCAATTATGACGAGTTCAAAAAGCTGATCGACTGGCAGATTGAAAACGGTACCGACGCGGTGATCGTTTGCGGTACGACCGGCGAATGCGCGACCATGACCGAGGAAGAACATCTCGACTGCATCCGCTTTGCCAAGGAATATGTAAACGGCCGCGTCCCGGTTATCGCGGGCGCAGGAAGCAACGATACCGCGTTCGCTGTTCAGATGGTGAAGGAATGCGAAAAGATCGGCGTCGACGGCCTTCTGGTCGTAACTCCTTACTACAACAAGACCTCTCAGCGCGGACTGATCGCACATTATAAAGCGGTCGCCGCTGCAACGAGCCTTCCGATCATCATGTACTCGGTTGCTTCCCGTACCGGCGTCAACATCCTTCCCGCGACCTGCAAGGAACTTTCCAAAGTCGAGAACATCGTCGCCATCAAGGAAGCAAGCGGAAACATTGATCAGGTCACCGAGATCAAGGCGCTCTGCGGAGACGATCTGGACGTTTATTCGGGCGAGGACGGGATCATCACCCCGATCCTGTCGGTTGGCGGAATCGGTGTTATCTCGGTTCTTTCTCATCTCTGCCCGCGTGAGACCCATGAGATCTGCCAGAAGTATTTTGACGGCGATGTAAAGGGAAGTGCTGCGCTTCAGCTGAAGTACCACGATCTGGTCAAGGCGCTTTTCTCCGACGTGAATCCGATCCCCGTTAAGGCCGCAATGAACCTGATGGGTTGGAACGTCGGCCACTGCCGGATGCCGCTGATCGATATGGCACCGGAAGCAGAAGAAAAGCTGGCGCAGGTTATGCGCAGCCACGGTCTGATTTAAGCAGACGGAAAGCCCCGCGTTTTTTCGCGGGGTCTTTGACGCCGAACGGATGTAAAATAAAGGAGCAGGAAAATGAAAAGAGTAATTATCTGCGGCTGCCAGGGAAAAATGGGCGGTGTTATTGAAAGCGGCATTGCCGAACGGGAGGATATGACGGTCGTTGCCGGATTTGACATCCGTACCGAGCCGGAAAAACCGTACCCGGTTTACACGAATTTTGCCGACTGCAAGGAAGAAGCGGATGTCATCATCGATTTTTCCAATCCCGCTTCACTGGATCAGCTTCTTGACTTTTCGGTATCCCGTCAGATCCCGGTTGTTATCGCAACGACCGGTTATGATGAGGAGCAGAAGACAAAAATTCACGCTGCGGCTGAAAAAGTTCCGGTCTTTTTCACCTTTAACCTTTCGATGGGCATCACCCTTCTGACCGAGCTTGCGAAGAAGGCGGTCGCTTTCCTCGGCGATCAGTTCGATGTGGAGATCGTTGAAAAGCATCATAACCGCAAGGTCGATGCTCCGAGCGGAACCGCGCTGATGCTGGCCGACGCCATCAACGAAGCAGCGGATAATGCTTATCATTATACCTACGACCGTCATTCGGTTCGCCGTAAACGCGAAAAATCCGAGATCGGAATCTCTTCTGTCCGTGGGGGAACGATCGTTGGTGAACATGAGATCATTTTTGCCGGTCGGGATGAGCTGATCGAGCTGAAGCATACCGCGCTCAGCCGCGAGATCTTCGCTGTCGGCGCGATCAATGCGGCTGCATATCTTGCCGGGGAAAAAGCGCCCCGTATTTATACGATGTCGGATCTGATCTGAACCGTATGATAAAGTAGGGAAGGAGTCATTCGTATGAAGGTTATCACCAAACTGAGCGTAACGCGGGATGTGGCGCTGGTGACACTGAACAAGGTCCCGGCCAGCGTTGACTTTATCTGTAAGATCTTTGACCGGCTGGACGAAGAGGGGATCAACGTTGATATGATCTCCCAGTCTCCGCTGACCGGTTCGTATGTATCGGTTTCCTTTACGACCGGTTCGGAGGAGATGGTCAAGGTCGCGGCGCTTGCCAATGAGATCAGCCGGGATTATCCGTCTGTTCGTCCGCTGATCAGCCACAATAACGTCAAGCTCTCGCTTTACGGCGAGACGATGCCGGAGCATCACGGGATCGCTGCCGGTGTTTTCCGCACTCTGCGGGGGTGTGGGACGGATGTGCTGCTGATCACGACCTCTTCGGTCGATATTTCCGTTCTTGTCAGCGGCGCGAATGCTGAGCAGTGCATTGCCGCACTCAAGGATGAGTACGAATTGTAAATTTTTTGTGAAGAAGCAGCCGCAAGGTTGCTTTTTCTTTTCCGATGTGTTAAGATAATACACGCCTTACGCACGCGGCTATGTTCGCTTGCGCCCGGTGCCAAACTGTATTGGTAGCGCAGCACACGCCGCGGTGGATTCCGGTTCATTCCGGAAAAACCAAATTCTATTTAGGAGGACTACGCAAATGGCAGTAGTATCTATGAAACAGCTCCTCGAAGCTGGCGTACACTTTGGTCATCAGACCAGAAGATGGAACCCCAAAATGGCTCCTTATATCTTCACCGAGAGAAACGGCATCTACATCATCGACCTTCAGAAGACTGTTAAGAAGCTCGACGAAGCATATGCTTTCGTCCGCGATGTAGCTGCAAACGGCGGCGAAGTTCTTTTCGTCGGCACCAAGAAGCAGGCTGCTGATTCCATCAAGGAAGAGGCTGAGCGCTGCGGTATGCATTATGTCAACGCAAGATGGCTGGGCGGCATGATGACCAACTTCAAGACCATCCAGAAGAGAATCGATCGTCTCGCACAGCTGCGCAAGATGGAAGAGGACGGCACCTTCGAGCTTCTGCCCAAGAAGGAAGTCGTTAAGCTCAAACTCGAGATCGAGAAGCTTGAGAAATTCATCGGCGGTATCAAGCATATGAAGAGCCTTCCTGCTGCTCTGTTTATCGTTGACCCCAAGAAGGAAAAGATCGCTGTCTCCGAGGCGAGAAAGCTCAACATCCCGATCGTTGCTATCGTTGATACCAACTGCGATCCCGATGAAGTTGACTACGTAATCCCCGGCAACGACGACGCAATCCGCGCTGTTAAGCTGATCGCAGGCGCTATGGCAAACGCTGTCATGGAAGGCCGTCAGGGTCAGAGCGATGCTCCCGCTGCTGAAGAGGAAGTTCCCGTCGAGGAATAATTCTTTTGTAAAGTAAAGACCCGATCGGGATTCCCAATCGGGTTTTTGTCCTGAAAATCTAAGGAGGAAATTATCATGGCATTTACCGCTAAGGACGTTAAGGACCTGCGCGAAAAGACCGGTTGCGGCATGATGGACTGCAAAAAAGCTCTTGCTGCTTCCGATGGCGATATGGATAAGGCTGTCGAGTTCCTGAGAGAAAAGGGTCTGGCTGCCGTTGCGAAAAAGGCCAGCAGAATCGCTGCTGAGGGTCTGGTCGTTGCCGCAATCGAAGGCAACGTCGGCGCTGTTCTCGAAGTCAACGCTGAGACCGACTTCGTTGCGAAGAACGAGACCTTCGTTGAGATGTGCAACAACATCGCTGCTACCATCATCAAAGAAAACCCCGCTGATGTCGAGGCTCTGATGGCTATGCACTGCGCAAACACCGATATGACGGTTGAAGAAGTCGTTCGTGACCGCATTCAGGTTATCGGCGAGAACATGAAGGTTCGCCGCTTTGTCCGCATGGAAGGCAACCTCGTTTCTTATGTACACGCTGGCGGCAAGATCGGCGTTCTGGTCAACTTTGATACCGATGTAGCAGACAAGCCCGAGTTCAAGGCTGTCGCTCACGATGTCGCTATGCAGATCGCTTTCTCCAACCCCACCTACCTCTGCAAGGAAGAAGTTCCTGCTGATGTTGTTGAGAAAGAGAAAGAGATCATTCTTGCTCAGATGGATAATGATCCCAAGATGGCGAACAAACCCGAGAAGGTTAAAGCCGGCATCGTTATGGGTAAACTCGGTAACTTCTATAAAGATGTCTGCCTGAAAGAACAGCCCTTCGTCAAAGACGAAAAGGTCAGCGTTCAGGCTTACCTCGACGCTCAGGCAAAGGCTATGGGCGGCAAGATCGTTCTCTCCGCTTACGCTCGTCTTGAAAAGGGCGAAGGCCTTGAGAAACGTGAAGACAACTTTGCTGATGAAGTTGCAAGTATGATCAAATAAGGTCGTTTTGACCGCTTAAAAAGCCCGGAGCAGAAATGCTTCGGGCTTTTTTTCGCCATCCGCTTGTATTTTTCGCTGTAATATGCTAAAATGTAAGCATATCCGCATGAGAAAGGAGAATTCCGATGAAAAAATTCTTGATAACCTTGCTTGTCGGGGTACTCCTGACGACCGGCGCCGCATCGGCTTTCGGTGTGCGGGTCGGCGAGTCAGAAGCGGATGTGACCGCGTATCGAACCGAAAGGGAAACCGATGAAGGGAAAGTCGATGAAGGGAAAGCCGATCTTCCGGAAGAAACCGTTTCTTCCGAACTGGAGACGGTCTGGGAACCACAGTCGGTTCACCTCCTGTCGGCGGGGGACGATCTGATCCACTCTTCGATTTACGAGCAGGCGGCTGCCCGAAGTCAGGACGGCGGGTACGATTTTACCTATCTGTATGAAAATGTGGCGGATTATCTGTCGGGTGCGGACGTTGCGACGGTGAATCAGGAAACGGTTATCGTTCCTTCCCGCGATCCGGATACCTATCCCTGCTTCAATTCTCCGCCTGATCTGGCGAAATATCTGGTCGGGCAGTGCGGCTTTGATGTGTTGAATCTGGCCAATAACCATTGTCTGGATCAGGGCACCTCGGGACTGGGCGAGTGCCTGTCCTTCTGGCGGGAAAATTATCCCGATATTCTGACAACCGGCGTTTATCAGAATGAAGCCGACCGGGAAAATATCCGCACCAAAGAGGTAAACGGGATCACGTTTTCTTTCCTCGGTCTGACTGAACTGACCAATGGTCTCTCTCTTTCGTCCGATTCGGAGATCGTTCTGGCGCAGGCGCTGACCGATGAGGAGACCGAAACGCTGAAAGCGGAGATCGAAAAGGCGAAGAGCCTGTCCGATATCGTCATTATGAACGTTCATTGGGGAAACGAGTATTCGTTTACACCGACCGACCGTCAGCGGGAACTTGCCCAGATGATGACCGACTGGGGCGTCGATATTATCATCGGCCACCATCCCCACGTTCTTCAACCGATCGAAACGCGGACGACAGCCGACGGGCGGACGGCGCTGATCGCCTATTCGCTCGGAAATTTTGCTTCGGCGCAGGCAGACGCTTACTGTCTGGTCGGCGGGATCCTCGATTATACTGTATCCCGTGAAGAGGAAAACGGGGAAGCGGCGCTGACTTCCTACCAGCTGAAACCGACCGTCACCCATTATGACTCCGGCTATCAAAACAACCGGATCTATCTCTTAGAGGATTATACCGATGAACTGGCGGCCGCTCACGGCGTTCGTGCCCGGTACAGCAACTTCGGGCTTCCTTATATTGACAGTCTCCTTGAAGAGATCGTTGGCGGAGAGACTTTGAACGGCGTAACGCTGTCCGAATAAACTCCGCTTTCATACATCCATTTTATCAATGAAAGAAAGGTCGTCGAGACTCATGCAGTATACATTCTCCGACAGAATCAGCAATCTTCATCCCTCCGCAATCCGTGAAATCCTGAAAAACAGTGATCCGAACGTGATCTCGCTGGCCGCCGGAAACCCCGCAGTCGAATCTTTCCCGGTCAAAGAAATGAAAGAGATCGCCGATCGGATCTTTGACGAAATACCCGGTATTGCTTTCCAGTACGGCATCACTGAAGGCTATACGCCTCTGCGCTCACTTGTCATGAAGCGCCAGAAGGAAAAATATGGAATCGGTTCCGAAAATGACGAGATCATGATTATCTCCGGCGGAACTCAGGCGATGGATCTGACGACCAAAGTTCTCGCCAACGAAGGAGATACCGTTTTGTCGGAAGATCCTGCGTTTGTCGGTGCGCTCAACACCTTCCGTTCCTACAGCGTCAATCTGGTCGGGATCCCGATGGAAGACGACGGAATGGATATCGCGGCGCTGAAAAAGGCACTTGAAGAGCAGAAAAACGTCAAGTTCCTCTATACGATCCCTTCTTTCCACAACCCGCTGGGCACCTGCACCTCGTACGAGAAGCGAAAAGAGATCTATGCTCTCTGCCGTGAACACGGTGTCATGATCCTTGAGGACAACCCTTACGGTGAACTGCGTTTTGACGGGGAGGATATTCCCACGCTGAAATCGATGGACACCGATGGGATCGTAATCTATACCTCTTCCTTCTCCAAGGTCATGTCCGCCGGTATCCGGCTGGGCTTTGTCATTGCGCCCAAGCCCGTTCTGGATAAGATGGCGGTCGGAAAACAGGCGGTCGATACCCACTCCAACCTCTTCTTCCAGATCCTGATCGCCGAGTATATGGAAAAATACGATTATGATGGACACATCCAGATGATCCGTGATCTTTACCGTCATAAGAGCGGACTGATGCTTGACGAGATCAGAAAGGGCTTCCCGAAGAGCGTGAAATATACCGTTCCTCAGGGCGGACTGTTCCTTTGGTGCACGCTGCCCGATGGTGCGGATATGCTGAAATTTGTCCAGTTCGCGAAAACGAAGGGCGTTGCGATCGTCCCCGGCATCGCTTTTAATGTGAATGAACAGGCACCCAGCCAGTGCTTCCGGCTGAATTATTCGACCCCGACCGACGAAAAGCTGGTCAAGGGTACGAAAATTCTCGGAGAGGCGCTGCACGAATTTCTGGGCGAATAAAAAGTTTTTTGACAGGGAAAGAGCTTCTTTTAAGAGGAAGCTCTTTTTTTATAATGGAAAGGGAAAATATGTTTCCGCTTTTATTTCGACATACGACGAGACGGCTGATGATCCGCCGGATGGTTCCGGGTGATTGGGAGGATCTTTACGAATACCTTTCGGATCCTGAGACAGTCCTATATGAGCCGTATGAGCCGTACAGCCGCGCAGATGCTCAGCTTGAAGCGGCCAACCGCGCCAACTCTTCGTCGTTTCTGGCGGTCTGTCTGCTGACCAACGGAAAGATGATCGGGAATCTCTATGTTTCTCCGGAAGAACCAGGCTCGTATGAGATCGGCTATGTTTTCAACCGCCGCTACTGGGGGAAAGGCTACGCCTTTGAAAGCAGTGAGGCGCTGATGGATATCCTCTGGAGCCATATCGACACCAAACGGATCTTTGCCGAGTGCGACGCCAGAAATACCCGGTCGTTTGCGCTGATGGAGCGGCTTGGTATGACGCGGGAAAAGGAGTTTATGGGGAAAGACTTTACCGGAAGGGAAAAGAAAGCCCTCTGTTATCGGTACGGGATCTCCCGTCAGCCTTGATTATACGAAATCGTGTCATGCTATTGACAATTCTTGTGGAACTTTGCTATAATAAAATCGTATGTTCCGGCCTTATTCTGCCGGATCAATAAAGGGAGGACAATATAATGAAATGCCTGGTGCTTGATTACGGCGGAACTGCGCTGAAATACGGACTGATCGATACAGAAGCCAACCTGACTTCTCAGGGAGAGGTTCCGGCTCCGAACCATTCGGCAGAGGAATATCTTCGGGTGACCGGAGAACTTTATGACCGGTTCAAGGATGAGATCGAAGGAATCGCTGTCAGCATGCCGGGTACCTTTACCGATGACGGCGTTCTGGTCAGCGGCGGCGCTTATCTCGGGATCCTCAAGGATCAGAATATCGTTGATCTGATCGGAAGCCGCTGCCCGGTTCCGGTCGCTGTCGAAAACGATGGAAAATCGGCGGCACTTGCGGAAGCGTGGAACGGCAACCTGAAGGATTGCCAGGACGGTATCGCCATTATTCTCGGAACCGGTATCGGCGGCGGTATCATTAAAGACCGCAAGATTTACCGCGGACGTCATGCGGCGGCCGGAGAATTTTCCTATCTGATCACCGGCGGGAAAAAGAGCATCTATACGGCGGCAACCTATACCTGCTCGACCGAGGGCTTTGTTCAGCGCGCGGCGATCATGAAGGGCGTCGATCGAAAGGGAATGTATCTGATGTTCAACCCCGAGGGCGCAAAGGCAGAGATTGAGCGGCTGCGCAGTCTGGTAAAAGGCCCTCAGTATCCCGATATGGAAATGAACGGCTTTACCGTCTTTAAGCTGCTGGAGGAAGGGGATCCGGACATTGTCTATCTGTATAATGATCTGTTGGATTCTCTGACCATGCTGATTGTGGATCTGGCGCACGTCTGCGACCCCGACCGCTTTGTTATCGGCGGCGGGATCAGTAAAGAGCCGAGACTGATTGCTGATCTTCAGGAAAGAGTTGCTCATATTACCGATGACTTTATTATCGCCGTTCCCGGCTTTGATGTACAGCCCTGCTATTACCGCAGCAGTGCGAACCTTTACGGCGCAATGTATAACTGGATGCAGAAATATCATGAAGAGATGACCTTTTGATCGATAAAATGGAGGACTTGCTATGAAATGCCTTTGTCTGGATTACGGTGGAAGCGCGATTAAATACTGCGTGATGGATGACCAGTCAAATATGTCCCATACCGGCGAAGTTCCGGCTCCGCGTGAAAGTCTGGAGCAGTTTATCGAAACGACCGGACAGATCTACGACAGCGTCAAAGACGAAGTCGAGGGAATCGCCATCAGTTTTCCGGGCGCATTTGACACCGAAACCGGCGTGCTGATTTTCGGCGGCGCCTATCTTCACCTGCTTCAGGGAAAATCGATCACCGGTCTGATACATGAACGCTGCCCGGTGCCGATCGCGATCGAAAATGACGGAAAGTCGGCGGCACTTGCCGAAGCGTGGAAAGGAAACCTGAAAGACTGCAGGGACGGTGCTGCGATCGTCCTCGGAACCGGTATCGGCGGCGGCCTGATCAAAGACGGAAAGATCATCCGCGGCAAGCATTTTTGTGCCGGGGAATTTTCCGCGATCATCACCGGAAACGGAAGCAACTTTGTGACCCGTGCGGCTACCTTCACCTGCTCGACCGAAGGCATTGTCGAGCGCGCGGCGATTATGAAGGGTGCAAAGAAAAAAGACATGCTCTATATGGAAATGATGGGGCAGTTTGATTCCGGCTATGCCGAGTCTCTCCGTGCCAAGGTAACGGGGCCGCAGTATCCGGATCTTGAGATGAACGGCTTTGAACTTTTCCGTTTACTGGAAGAGGGCGACCCGGACATCAAGATGCTCTATGATGAATTTATTGCGGATAATGTCCATATGATCATCAACATCGCCAACATCTACGATCCGGAGCGGATCGTTATCGGCGGAGGAATCAGTAAGGAGCCGCGGCTGATTGCCGATCTTCAGGCTGCCGTAAAGCAGCTCGGCACCATGCGCTATGGAATGACCGTTGCAACAGAGGTTGATCTTCAGCCCTGTTTCTATCGAAGCAGCGCCAATCTTTACGGTGCAATGTATAATTATCTTCAGCACTATGCGCCTGAGCTGATTACTCATTGAGTGCCGGACAGGCCTTCTGCGCCTTTTGAAAAGGTACCATTTTCCGGCGGTCAGCTTTCTGACTGCCGGTTGTTTTTTGGAGGAAATTTATGATTCAGACCAATATTCTCGAGGCGGCGCTTGAAACAGCCATGTCGACCGGCGCTGATTATGCCGAAATCTTTGCCGAGGATACGACCAGCGGTTACCTGCGCTTTATCGGAGACGGCGTCAGGGATGTTCTCGACCGTCACAGTGTCGGTGTCGGCGTTCGTGTTTTTCGCGGGCTTCAGTATGCCTATATTTCTTCGAGCGGGCTTGCTCCCGAATCGGTCATGCGTGCGGCCAAAAAAGCGGCGGCAGCGATCGCTTCCGGACAGGAAGACGTTCAGATTCGCCTGACTCCGTCCTGCCATCCGGATCTTCATCCAGCGCTCCGCCCCGGCTCAGAGCTTCCGCTTTCCGAAAAGGTGAAGCTTGCCCGGCGCGCTTATACTGCGGCACGAGCGTACAGCAGCGAGATCGGACAGACTTCGGTCGATCTGCTCGATTATAACCGGAAGATTTTGATCGCGACTTCGGATGGACTTCTTACGACCGATTCTCAAGTCAGAAGCCGGATCAAGATCAGCGCAGTCGCTACCGCCGGAAATGAAAATCAGGTCGGTTATAACGGCCCCGGCGCTATGCAGGGGTATGAGTTCTTTGATGCGATCGACGTTGAAGGAGCGGCACGGGATGCCGCCCGTCAGGCGGTCACGATGCTTCATGCCGGTTACTGCCCGGCAGGGCGTATGCCGGTCGCAATTGATAACGGCTTCGGCGGCGTTATTTTCCATGAGGCCTGCGGACATTCGCTGGAGGCCTATGCCGTTTCACGCGGACTTTCGGAATTTGCCGGAAAGCTGGGGCAGAAGGTCGCTTCCGATAAGGTGACGGCGATCGATGACGGAACGATGCCCGGGCGATGGGGAAGCACGAATATCGACGACGAGGGAACTCCGACTCAAAAGCGGGTGCTGATCGAAAACGGTGTGTTGAAAAGCTATATGGTGGATAAGCTGTCCGGCTGGAGAATGGGACTTCCTTCGACCGGAAGCTCTCGCCGCCAGGACTATACTTTCGCACCGGTATCCCGCATGAGCAATACCTATATCGCCGCAGGAAACGACAGTGATGAAGCAATCATCCGCTCGATCGGCAACGGTCTTTACGCCAAGAAACTGGGCGGCGGTTCGGTCAACCCGGTCACCGGCGAGTTCAACTTTGCGGTCAACGAAGGCTATCTGATCCGCGGTGGAGAGATTGCCGAACCGGTTCGCGGCGCGTCACTGATCGGAAAAGGCTCGGAGGTTATCCGCAACATCGATATGGTCGGAAAGAATCTCCGGCTGGAGGAAGGCGTCTGCGGCGCTTCGAGCGGCTCGATCCCGACCGATGTCGGACAGCCGATGATCCGCGTCAGCGAAATTACTGTCGGCGGACGTGAATAAGGGGGGAAGCAGGATGGATTTTTCACAGTTCAGCGCTCTTGCAGCGCAGTATGCAAAAGAAAACGGGATCAAAGATTATGAGCTGTATTATCAGACGGACAGTTCCGATCAGCTGGGCGCTTTTTCCGGTGAGATCGACCGGATGTCGGGCGCGGCGGTTGAAGGAGTCAGTGTAACGTGCTTTGTAGATGGGCGCGGTGGAAGCGCTTCGACCGAAAATCTGACCGAAGAAGAGATACCGGCTCTTTTTGCCCGTGCGGCAGAAGCGGCCAAATTCGGAGCTCCGGGCTGTCCGTTTTCCGGCAGTGAAAGCTATGAGGCTTTAGAGGATCCGGAAACGGTTCAGACCGATACCGCCCGTGAGAAAGAGCTGATCCTTTCGGCGGGAACACGGGCACAGAAGCTGGATTCACGAATCGAGAAAGGGGTCACAGCAGGAGTTGCCGTTGTTTCGATCCGCCGCGCGATTGCAAACTCTTCCGGGCTTTTCCTTTCCGGAAGCGGTGGAATGACCGTTTTTTCGGCGGGCGTAGTTGCAAAGGACGAAAACGGCCGCCGCTATAATGGCTATTCCGTTCAGGCGTATCGTTCGCTTTCTGAAGTTGATGCCGATGCGGTTGTCAGACGTGCAGTAGAGAAAACCGTTTCCCAGATCGGTGCGTCGCCCGTTCCGAGCGGGAAATATCCGGTCATATTCGACGCATCCCAGATGACACAGCTGCTTGAGATCTTTTCTTCCGCTTTTTCCGCCCGTCAGGTTCAGGAAGGTTTGTCTCTTCTCAGCGGAAAGCTGAACCAGCCGGTTGCTTCCGAATGGGTGACGCTGATCGATGATCCGTTTTATCCGGGAAATTTCTTCCCGGCGGCGTTCGATGCAGAGGGCGTTCGCACCTATCGGAAAAATATCGTTGAAAACGGCCTGTTAAAGACTTATTTTTACGACCGGAGCGCGGCGGAAAAAGATCATACCGAAAGTACCGGAAACGCTTACCGGGAAAGCTATGACTCTCCAGTTTCGATCGCCCCGTTTACTTTTTATATGAAGCCCGGAACAATGAGCCGGGAAGAACTGCTGAAAAAAGCCGGACGCGCGGTCATGATTACCTTTATGAAGGGTGCGCACGCAGGCGCTAACGCTGTGACCGGAGACTTTTCACTTGAGTCAAAGGGATTCCTTGTTGAGGACGGGAAGATCGTTCGCCCGGTCGAAGAGATTACGGTCGCCGGGAACTTTTACCGGCTTTTGAAGGATATCACAGCTGTTGCGAATGATCTCGAGGTCAATGCCGAAGACGGAATGTCCTGCTGCGGCGCACCGACGGTACTTGTCAGCAGTCTGGCCGTCGCCGGGAATTGAATAAAAGGAGAGGATAACGATGATTGAACTGAATGAACAGGCGCTTTCCTACGCCGACCGATCGGCAGATGAGTTGGAACAGCTGATCCTTTCTCTCTGCCGTATTCCCGCGCCCTCCCATCAGGAGGACGCTCGCGCTGAGTTTATCCGTGAATGGTTTCGAAAAATCGGCGGAGACGCTTATATTGACGAAGCCAAAAACGTAGTCTGCCCCTATCATCTGGAAAAGGATAACCCGGTGATCATTTTCATGGCGCATACCGATACCGTTTTTCCCGACCTTACGCCGTTTGAACCGGTCGTGACCGATGAACGGATCAGCTGCCCGGGCGCGGGGGATGATACAGCGAATCTGGCGGTGCTGATGCTGGCGGCGCGTTATCTGATTCAAAATGACCTTCCGACCTCAACCGGCGTTCTTTTTGTTGCCAACTCCTGTGAAGAGGGGCTTGGGAACCTGAAAGGGAGCCGTCAGCTGATGAAGGATTTCGGCGATCGGGTCAAAATGGTCATTTCCTTTGACGGATATATGGAGGGTGTTACCCACCAGGCAGTCGGCTCTCACCGCTACCGCGTGACCCTTCGTACCGAGGGCGGACATTCCTACGCGAGTTTCGGCAACCGCAACGCGATCCATCTGCTGGCGTCGATGATCTCGACTCTTTACGACATCAAGATCCCGGACGGACTGGGTCATACGACCTATAACGTCGGCGTGATTGAAGGCGGAACGTCGGTCAATACGATCGCTCAGAGCGCATCGATGCTTTACGAATACCGCTCGGATGATCGGGAAGGATTATCATTTATGGAAAACGTCTTTGAAAAGGCGGTGGAAGCCTATCGGTCGATGGGAATCGAGATCGATGTTGAACGGATCGGGGAGCGCCCCTGCTCTGGAAATCCGGATAAGGAAACGATGTGCCGGATGGAAAAAACGGTGTCCGACATTGTAGAAAGGTATGCCGGTTTTACTCCTTTCTTCGGCTCCGGTTCGACCGACTGCAATATTCCGCTTTCGATGGATATTCCGGCGCTCTGCCCGGGCGTTGTTTCCGGCGGCGGTGCGCATACCCGCGAGGAATATATCCTTCGCAAGAGCCTTCGTCCCGGCCTGAAGATCGGAATGAGCCTGATGCTTTCGTTTGTAAAGTAAAAAGGACGGTTATCTGAACGTTTGGTGAACTTTCTTGCAATCGTTTTCCGCTTGTGTTACAATGAAGCGGATGCACAGAGTTTGCATAGACAAACTCCGCACTGGACAGCAAGGAAGTGTACCATGAAGAAAATAAAAAAGCGTTGGCTTTTAGGGATACCGGTCTGCCTGTTGGCAGCCGGAGCCGTCGTCCTTTTCCGGATCGGCAGCCGCCCGTCCTCGCTTTCCCTTCCGGCGGACACCTTCGGCGTTTCTGCTTCGGAGGAAATCAGCTGGAAGGATGGACTTTTCGGAAAGCTGGTTTTGTCGGATGGAGAAGGGGAAACGGTCTATGAACAGAGACTTTCCGCCTCTTCCGGAACGATTTCCCTTTCACTGGATACGTCCGGAGCGTATACGGTTTCTCTTTATTCGCTTTTCGGAAGGGAAAAAGATCAGAAGACGCTTACGGTGACCGAGAGCGCCGTCTTTACCGAAAAAGCATCGACCCAGCTGGGTGAACAGACAGTGATCCGCCTTCAAACGGGCGATGAGGAGCTTGGCGAGAATGCGTGGATCGGCGTCTACGCCAAAGATGCCGTACCCGGGCAGGATGAGAGCGTTTTGTGGCAGAATCTGTCGGATATTTTACCGGGTCAGAATATCTGCTACGCCGCGGTCATGCGCGGTTCGACCAACCTTTTTCTCAGCTATACCGGAGAATATACCGTTTATCTTTTTCTGGATAAGGGGTATGACGCGGTAGGAAGCTGGGACTTTTCAACCACTGAGGAAGCGGACACCGTTTCAATCCGCTGGGATCCGTCTCATGGGGGAGCAGTTGAAACTGTTTTCTCTCCCGGCGATGCTCAGGGTTATATCCGGGTAAACGGCCGCCCAGACAGTGGCAGTGACGGAGAAGCGCTCTGGGTCTGTTGGGGAAAGGATGGTAAGCCGCTGAAGGACTATACGCCTATTTTTCAGCTCAATGCCTATGCGCATTATCCGGTGAGCGGGGAGATCTCCGCCCATTCGGTTTTTCCGGAAGGTGCGACCGAGATTCTGGCCTGTTCCGATGCAAACGGAACGCCGGGTGAAGTCGTCGCATCGGCCGCTATTCAGCCGGAACTGCGTGATGATCCTGAGGGTACGCCGGAGGTCAGCTTTGCCGTTGTTTCGGACAGCCATCTGACCCGCCGGTGGTTCACAAGAAACAACTACCATTTTTATCGCGCGCTTGCGCAGCTAAACAGCCTTTCGCCTGATTTCATCTTTGATAACGGAGACGTGACTGATAACGGAAACGCCGCCGAATACCAAAATCTTCAGCGGATTTTCCGACTATTCCCCGGGCTTCCGGAACTGTATTATTCGATCGGAAATCACGATTCGGATAAAAACCGGTCGGATTTTGCCCCGTTGGAAGAGCGTTTTCTGTCGCTGACTGGAACGGATAAGGTGTATTACAGCTTTACGCTTGGCGGGAACACTTTTATTGTTCTCGGAAACGAGGGCGCTTATCCGATCGATGACCCCGATTACGCCTATCTTTCCCAGCAGCAGTTGGATTGGCTGGATGAAACGCTTTCGTCGGCGGAAGGGGAAGCGTTTGTTTTTGTCCATCAGCCGCTCGAAGGAACAGTCGCGGCGACCTTTGAGGGAAGCGACCTTTCCGATTCGGCAGCACTGATGGAGATTATCGAGCGTTATCCCAATACCATCCTGATCAGCGGGCACACCCACCGCTCGATCAGCGGAACGCTTGCTCTTCGCACTGAAAACGGATTTCCCGGTTATCTGCATGACGGCGTCGTTTCGTCGGTCTGGGACGGAGTCGGCGAAACAGAGGAAAGCGAAGGAATCTATCTGACGGTTTACCCGGACGAGATCCGGATCACCGGCCGCGATTTCACCAAAAACAGCTGGATCGGTTTGTGCAATTGGCGCATTTCACGAAAAAACGACAAGGAAAATACAGGAAACTAAAAGAAAATTTACAGAAAACTCACCGGATATCGTGTATTTTATTGTTTATGCACTTGTTTTATCTGTACTTTTGTGTTAAAATAGTACCAGTGTTAAATCCGGAAGAGGTTTGACCAAATAACAAGGAAACGGAGAAAAGACCCATGCCTAATTTTTTCAATAAAGATAAAAAAGGTAAGAAAAAAGAAGAGGTAGAAGAGGAAGTCGCTGCCAATACCACCGCTGAAGAAGAGGCTCCGAAGATTTCCATGACCAAAGGCGGCCAGGAAGACGCGCCCGCTCAGGAGAAAAAGCCCGGCGCAAATGCAAAACAGTTTACCGGTCCTCAGGCTGAACTGATGAAAAAGATCGAATCGATCGCGAAGGCTATGTATGAAGGCAAGCGCGACTGCTATCTGATTCTTGACCCCCGCACGACTCTGGAAGAGCTGGAAGCAGGCGAAAGACTCCGCCCGCTGATCAGCCCCCTCAATCAGCAGAGACCTCTGCCCGTTATCCGCATTGCAACCGGTTCGATTGTTGCGGATCAGGTAGCAAGAAATTATAACTGCGTCAACGGCGATACCGCTCTGTACGCAAAGATCCCCTTTGCAAACATTTTCACCCTGCTCAACAACCTGATGGTTCCCGGTATCTTTGGATTTGTTGTCTATGAAGGCGGCAAGGAATACGTCGGAAGCACCGTTCATATGTGCTCCTATGTAATCAGCGAACTGCTCCAGAAGGACGCAAAGCCTTATCTGGATCAGGCCAGAGCCATTCAGGCCCTCCACAATATCCGCGTTTCCCGCAGCAAATTCTATATGATTGCTGCTGAAGGCACGGCCAAGGAAGAAGCTCAGAACGGCACTTTCCGTCCCGCTTTCATCGGCCAGAACGGCAGAGCAGTCTGCCCGGTATTCGGTGTCAAGTCGGTTGCTGAGAACATGGTCTCCAAGATCTCTCAGAAGATGATGCTGGTTGAGATGAACACCAACCAGATGATCGATAAGCTGACCGAGATCCAGATCAACACCGGCCGTGATTTCCCGGTTCTGTTTGCTGAAGCATCTGCACCTCATGTTATGGTTTCTTCTGCATTCATCAGCATGGTCTGCGATATCAACCGTCTGCAGAAACCCGCTGTCCTGACTCAGCCCAAGGAAAAACCCGAGGTTGTTTCGATGGACGAGAATGCACAGCCCCAGATTGAGGTTGTCGCTCAGAACGATGAAGCAAAAGAAGAGGCTCCTGCTGAGGAGACCGCTCCTGATTCTGAAGAGACTGCGCCCGCAACTGAGGAGTAATCCTTTTTTCGACAGGCACTTTTTACAGGCTGTACAGTTATGTACAGCCTGTTTTTGTATGCAGAGAAGATTTCTCATTGTTTATCGCATATTTGTCCCTTCCATCTCCATATGATGTCTCCGGGGATAAGCCTTTGGAACTTCATCCGGGGAATCCCATCGGAGAAAGGAAGGATATCAATGAAACACCTGATGAAAAAACTGGCTGCGTGCATTCTCTCTGCTGTTTTTGTGCTTGCTGTCCCGACCGCAGCCCATGCTTCTGAAACGCTTTCGTATACTGAAACCGAGCGGCAGATGCTCGGCTATATCGTTCAGCAGGAAGCGGGCGGGTACGATCTTGCCCATAAGCAGGTCATCGCACAGGTTGTGATCAACCGTGTGCGGTCCTCAGAATTTCCCGATTCGATCACCGGCGTCCTGACTCAGAAAAATCAGTTTTCCTCGCTTTCCAACTGGTATTCCCGTCGGAATGCTCCGGATGCCGATACGATTCAGGCGGTTGACGATGTTTTGAGCGGGGAGTATGAGGATGAAACGATGGGCGCAACCTTTTTCTATGCGCCCCGGTGGGCCGGAAAACGAGCAGCCAGATGGTTTGAAAACAGCCTTTCGTTTTTGTTCGCAATGGATGGACATCGTTTTTTCAAAAGCTGATGGCGGTCTTCTCCGTCACAGCTTTGCATAACCGGATTGATTGATTATGGCATCAATCCGGACCCCTTTCCTGCAAAGCGGGCAGTCGGTCCCCGGATAGGTTTGATAGCCGGGAAAGTCCTCCGCACCGAAGATGCTGAAAATAGGAAAATCGTCCATTTTGTTCAACAGGCTGAAAATGGCTGCGGCTCCGCTTACGTTTCCGCCGTAATACCGGGTACATTCCGCCGCCTGCCGGATGGTTTGACCGGTCGTGACCGATGCCGCGAGGATCAGTGCGCTTTTCCCGTCGATTTCCGGTATCGAATCCCTGCGCAGAAGAAATTGTCCGGCGGCGGTAATTTCCGGCGTCAGGATATGGATCGGAAGTCCGCGGTTGATTCCGCCCATGCCGCATCCGGAAAGATTTTCGGCGAGCAGTGCCCCGATCACCTCCGTTCCGTCCAGACAGACGATCGTTTCGGTCAGCCGTCCGAAAAAGGGAAAGGCGAGAGCCTGCGCCGCTTTTCGGGCGGGGAAAAGGCCGCTTTTTATTTCCGTCATATCGAGATAGAAGTTGACGTGTGAGCGGCTGGTGGAAAAATGACCGGGAATGACACGGATCTTTAACTCCGGAAGTGACCCGGATGCCGCAAAAAAGCTCTTCGATTCCATAAGGTACTCCTTTCCGAAAACCGTTTTGCCGGATGGGCTTCCATTATATGCGCCTGCTGTTCATAAAAGGAGCGGAGAATGAAATTTTATCTTGAAAAAGTAGGGGAAAAGAGCTATAATCAATATACCCATTGGTGTAGTTGGTAAAAGTTAAAAAGAAAGGTCTTGGAAAAGATTGAAAATACGTGATATTCTGAAAGAAAAACCGGTTACGATTTCCTGTGAATTGTTTCCGCCGAAAAAAGAAAGCGATTTTGACAGCGTACATTCTGCCGCGCAGAAGATCGCCGGTCTTCGTCCCGATTTTATCAGTATCACTTACGGTGCGGGCGGCGGGACCTCTAAAAACACCGTAAAAATTGCTTCGATGGTACAGGAAGAATGCGGCGTTACGTCGATCGCCCATCTGACCTGCTATTCGTCCACGCCGGAAGAGGTCGATCGGGTGATCGATGACATCAAGGCGCATCACATCGAGAATATCCTTGCACTGCGCGGGGATCCGCCCAAGGACTCCAGCCTTCCTCTGCCCGGACATTACAGTCATGCCAGCGAACTCGTTCGTCAGATCCGCGAACGGGGTGATTTCTGTATCGGCGGTGCCTGCTATCCGGAGGGACACGTTGATTGTGCCAACCGTGAACTCGATCTCGACCATTTGAAAGAGAAGGTCGATGCAGGCTGCGACTTTTTGACGACCCAGATGTTTTTTGACAACAACATTCTTTACCGGTTCCTGTACCGCGCACTTTCCAAAGGCATCGATGTACCGATTCTTGCCGGAATCATGCCCGTGATCAATGCCCGTCAGATCCAGCGTTCGGTTCAGCTTTCCGGTACCGAACTGCCCAATCGTTTTTGCGGGATCATCGATAAGTTCGGCTCCGATCCGCTTGCGATGAAGCAGGCCGGTATCGCCTATGCGACCGAGCAGATCATCGATCTGATCGCAAACGGTGTTCACGGGATCCATCTGTATACGATGAACCGTCCGGATATTGCGGGAGAGATTTTCCATAACCTTTCATATATTTTAGGCCGTGAAGGTGATTGAGGTCAGCCGCCCGGAGATCTGGCGTTATCTGGGCTACCGCGGTACGGAACCGGATGAAACGGTCAAAGGTCTGATCGAGGAATCACTTTCAGAACTGGAAAAAGCGGCTGTTCCGCGTCAGGTCAGCCGCCGGGTCAGCTGTACGATCGATGGAGATCTCCTGACATTGGGCGGGATCTCTGTAAAAAGCCGGTCGCTTGCAAAGCACCTAAGCGGCTGTGAAGAAGCGTTTTTATTTGCCGCGACCATCGGTACGGGGATTGACCGGCTGATCCGAAAATATTCCCGCCTTCAGGTGAGTAAAGCGGCTGTCATGCAGTCTGCCGCCGCCGCAATGGTGGAAAGCTGGTGTGACAGCTGCCAACAGGAACTGGAGCAAAATCTTTCTGAAGGAATTTATCTCCGCCCGCGGTACAGCCCCGGTTACGGGGATTTCCCTCTTTCTTTTCAGCGCCCGCTTCTGGACGCTCTTGAAGCGGGGAAGCGGATCGGGATCGAACTGACCGATTCGATGCTGATGATTCCGTCCAAGTCCGTCTCGGCGGTCATCGGACTGACGGCTGATAAAAAAAGCTGCTCGGTTCATAAGTGCGCAAGCTGCGGCAACACCGGATGTCCGTTCCGAAAAATCTGATGAACAGGGAGAAATAACTATGGATACGATTCGTTCACTGCTCGGCAGCCGGATTCTTTTCTTTGACGGCGGTATGGGCACTCTTTTGCAGCAGGCAGGATTGGCTCCGGGAGAGCTTCCTGAAAGCTGGAACATTCTCCATCCGGATACGATCCTTTCGATTTATAGAGATTACGCTGCGGCCGGTGCCAACTTTATCACCACTAATACCTTCGGAGCCAATCGCTTAAAGCTGCATGGTTCTCCGTATACGGCGGCTGAACTGGTCGAATCGGGTGTTCGTCTGGCGCGTCAGGCGGTTGACGAAACCGGGCGGAAAGATCTTTTTGTTGCCCTTGATATAGGGCCGACCGGAAAGCTGCTCAAGCCGATGGGAGACCTTGCGTTTGAAACGGCGGTGGATGCCTATCGCGAGATGGTGGAAACCGGCGTCCGTACAGGAGCCGACTGCATCATTATCGAAACGATGGGGGATACGAGCGAGATCAAAGCGGCGGTTCTTGCGGCTAAGGAAAACAGCACCCTCCCGGTTTTCGTAACGATGGTTTTTGACGAGCGCGGGCGTCTTTTGACCGGCGCGGATATTCCGGCGGCGGTCGCTATGCTCGAAGGACTGGGCGTGGACGCTATTGGTCTGAACTGCGGGTTCGGCCCGAAGCAGATGCTTCCTCTTGTCGATCAGCTGATGGATTGCTGCCGCACGCCCGTCCTTGTCAGTCCCAACGCCGGACTTCCGGTCGTTGTTGATGGTGTGACGACTTATAATGTCGCGCCGGACGAGTTTTCCGGAATCATGGCCGAGATCGTAAAGAAGGGCGTGTGGATGGTTGGCGGATGCTGCGGTACGACTCCTGCACACATCAAAGCCGAGGTCGAGGCCTGTCGGGCACTCCCGATCCTTCCTCCAAAGGCAGCAGTGCGGACGGTGATCTCTTCCGGTTCGCACGCGGTTGTGATCGGCGAAAACCCGATCGTGATCGGCGAGCGGATCAATCCGACCGGCAAAAAGCGTTTCAAACAGGCGCTTCGTGAGGGCGATCTGGACTACATTCTGAATGAGGGCGTCCATCAGCAGGATTTTGGCGCGGACGTGCTCGATGTGAACGTCGGCCTGCCCGAGATCGATGAGACAGAGATGATGGAAAAGGTCGTCAGCGAACTTCAGGGTGTACTTGACCTTCCGCTTCAGATCGATACCACCAGCCCTTCCGCTATGGAAGCGGCGCTTCGGATCTATAACGGAAAGCCGCTCATCAACTCGGTTAACGGTAAGCGGGAAGTGATGGATGAGATCTTTCCGCTCGCGAAAAAATATGGCGGCGTGGTGGTCGCGCTGACGATCGATGAGTCGGGAATTCCCGAAACAGCCGAAGGACGGTACGCGATTGCGGAAAAGATCGTTCGGACAGCAGAAGAGGAATACGGGATTTCCCGCAGCAATATCATCGTCGATGCGCTGACGATGACGGTCAGTTCGGATCAAAGTGCCGCTATGACAACGCTCCGTGCTCTTTCGATGATCCGGGAGGGACTCGGTGTCAAGACCATTCTCGGCGTGTCGAACGTTTCTTTCGGTCTGCCGCGCCGTGAGGTCATTAACAGTGCTTTCTTCCTTCTTGCGCTTCAGGCCGGTCTGGACGCCGCCATCATTAACCCCGGAAGTGAGCCGATGATGAATGTTCTCTCGGCTTATCGCGCACTTTCCGGGAAAGATAAACAGTGTGTCGACTATATCGGACGCTTTGGTGCACAGCCCGGTACCCCTGTAGCTTCTTCTGCTCCTGCAAAAGGGCTTTCACTGGAGGACGCGGTCAGAAGAGGACTCAAAGAAGAAACGATCCAGCAGACCAAAGCGCTCCTTTCCGATATGCAGCCGCTGGATATCATCAACGAAAAGCTGATTCCTGCGCTTGATCTTGTCGGAAAAGGCTTTGAAAAGGGGACTGTTTTTCTGCCTCAGCTTCTGATGAGCGCGGACGCCGCGAGCGCGTCTTTTGAAGTGCTGAAAATGGCGATGCAGGCTTCCGGAACCGCACAGCAGAAACGCGGAAAAGTTATTATCGCGACGGTCAAAGGCGATATCCACGACATCGGAAAGAATATCGTCCGCGTTCTTTTGGACAACTACGGCTTCGAGGTTCTTGACCTCGGAAAAGATGTTCCGCCCGAAACGATCGTAGAGACTGCCCTCCGCGAGGACGTTCATCTGATTGGGCTGAGTGCATTGATGACAACGACCGTTCCTGCGATGGAAGAAACGATCCGTCAGCTTCGCGCTGCAACTGACTGCAAAGTTATCGTCGGGGGAGCGGTCATGACGCAGGAATATGCCGATCAGATCGGCGCTGATTTTTATGCGCCTGACGCGATGACTTCGGTGCATTACGCGTTGGAAGTGCTTGGATAACCGTTGTAAAGTATATTGACTTTACATATAAAAACAGCCTTTTCGGACGAAACTTGTCTGAAAAGGCTGTTTCCTTTACACCTGTTTTGCAGCAACGGCGGGCTTTTTAAGGCGCGTATTTCAGGATTCGATCGGGATCAGGATCGGCCGGCGGTTTTGATAGAGGGTCACATAATCAAATCCGGCGAGTTTTGCGAGAATGGCAGATTCACTCCACCCGCTTCCAATATCGGCGGCGCGGTGAGCGTCTGATCCGATCGTAAGGATCTGTCCGCCAAGTTCCCGATAAAGCTTGAGGACATTGATGTCGGGAAGGGTGGTGGAAAGTTCCTGACGGAATCCGATGGTGTTGATTTCGATTCCCTTACCCCGTTCGATGACTCTGCGGAGGATCGGGATCAGCTGTTCCTCGTATTCGAGAATATCCAGCGGCGTACCCTGTTTGGCGGCATACAGACGGATCATATCGATGTGTCCAAGACAGTCGAAATCGCCCTGATCCGCCAGCTCATAAAGCATATCGAAATAGTTCAGGCAGATGTCCTCAATGTTGTGCGCATTATAGGCTACATTTGAAAGGGAAAGGTTGCCGACTTTGTGGACGCTTCCGATCACATAGTCAAACGGAAACTGCGCGAGGATTTCTTTCGCACTTTCGGGGTTGACGGTCGGCTGCCCGAACTCGATGCCCTTGCGGATGATCAGCTGTCCCTCATACTTTTTCTGCGCCTCTTCGATCTCGTCCATGATCTTGGCAATATATTTGGGCGTGAAGAATCCGACCGGGTGGCCGGGCGTATAAAATTCAAAATGATCGGTGATGACGATCTCCTGAAACCCTTTGGTGACCGCGGTCTGACAAAGTTCGTCGATCGGCACCTTACAGTCAGGAGAATGGTTGCTGTGGATATGATAATCGGCACGGTATCGTTTGCTCATAATCGGCTCAGCCCTTTCTGAAAACTATGCCGTCCTTGCATTTCTGGACAGCCGAACTAAAATATATATAAATTTTACTCCAAAATAGTATGTCCCGTCAAGTACCCGACAAGAAAAACAACTCCTCTTCGGAAAAGTTGGGCAGGTTTGCTGAAAACCGGTGCCTGCCGGGCGCAAAACTCTGCCGGAAAGCAGAAACGGACGAACATCCTTTTGAAAAATAAATTTGTCTTTCGGTGTGGGGTGTGCTATAATGGTACAGTATACTTGGGACGGGTAGGCCTGCGGTCGGCCGTTCCGGATAAAACCCGTTTGACTAAAGGAGAAAAGGAATGCGGATTTTGGGCATTGACCCGGGATATGCGATCGTCGGCGCCGGAGTGATCGAATACAGCGGCCAGCGGTTTAAGACGCTTGATTACGGCGCGATCACGACTCCGGCGGGGGAACAGTTCCCGATACGGCTCCAGATGATCTATGAACAGATGCAGGAGCTTCTGACCATGTACAAGCCGCAGGCGATGGCAGTTGAAAAACTTTATTTCAATACCAATACCACCACCGCGATCGATGTTGCCCAGGCGCGCGGAGTCATCCTTCTGACCGCTCAGCAGGCGGGCGTTCCCTGTTACGAATACACCCCGCTTCAGGTCAAGCAGGCGGTCGTCGGTTATGGCCGTGCGGAAAAACGGCAGGTGATCGAGATGACCAAAAAGATCCTTTCCCTTTCCCGGACGCCTCATCCCGATGACGTTGCGGACGCACTGGCAATCGCGATCTGTCATGCCCATTCGGCTCCGAACGGCTTGGCGGGAAGGATGCTTGAACAGCTGACCCACGCTTCGGAGGGCTGTGCCTCCGGCCGTCAGTCGGCAGATTCTCCCCAGCTTCGCCCCAAACATGAACGCTCCAGCTTTTGATTGAAAGGAATTATCATATGTTATACAGCGTGCGCGGAAAATTGATCCATATCGAAAATAACCTTGCCGTTGTCGAATGCGCCGGCGTTGGCTATGCTGTTCGCACTTCGGCAGTCAGTATCGCCCGCCTTCCGGCGATGGGAGAAGAGGCGCTCTTTTATACCTACCTTCATGTGACCGAAGCAGGTATCGATCTTTTCGGCTTTACCGATCAATCGGAGCTTAACTGCTTTAAAATGCTTCTGGGCGTGACCCGTGTCGGCCCCAGAGCCGCGCTTTCGGTTCTTTCGAGCGTGACTGCCGAACAGTTTGCTCTTGCGGTCGCTTCCGGCGATGCAAAGACGCTCTCTCGTGCGCCGGGGCTGGGAATGAAGACCGCACAGCGGATCATTCTCGAGCTGAAGGACAAGATCAGCAAGGAGCAGGCCGCCGCCGGTATCTCAATGCCGGATATTCCGATTGCTTCGGCGAGTTCCAACGCCGGAGAAGCCATCAACGCTCTTGTGGTTCTGGGCTATACCCAGAGTGAAGCCGCCGCTGCCGTTACCAAACTCGATCCGTCTCTTTCGGTCGAGGAACTGATCAAAAAGGCACTTCAGGCACTTGCGGGCCTAAACTGATTCGTTTCATGTCAAGGGAGGAAATAGCGTATGTTCCAGTCTCAGTACCGTCGGGATGAAGAAGAGGAAGAGATGGATCTTGAAAATCGGATCACCGCTCCGGATTTTTCCCCGGAGGACATCGATACCGAGTTTTCACTCCGTCCCAAGACCCTTTCCGAATATATCGGTCAGGAAAAAGCAAAGGAAAATCTTTCCGTCTATATCGAAGCGGCCAAAAAGCGCGGCGATGCGCTTGACCATGTTTTGCTCTATGGGCCTCCCGGTTTGGGAAAAACGACCCTGTCGCAGATCATTGCCAATGAAATGCACACCAACTTAAAGATCACCTCCGGCCCCGCAATTGAGAAGCAGGGGGATCTGGCGGCGCTTTTGACCAATCTTTCCGATGGAGACGTTCTCTTTATCGATGAGATCCACCGTCTTTCCAAGCAGGTCGAAGAGGTGCTGTATCCTGCGATGGAGGATTTCGCGCTGGATATCATCATCGGAAAAGGTCCGTCTGCCCGTTCTATCCGCGTAAATCTTGCGCATTTTACCCTGGTCGGCGCAACGACGAGAGCCGGTCAGTTGACTGCACCGTTGCGCGACCGGTTCGGCGTTCTGCTCCGATTGGAACTGTATAAGCCGGAGGAACTGGCGCAGATCATTCTCCGAAGCGCCGGGATTCTCGGCGTTCCCTGTGAAGAGGAGGGCGCGCTGGAACTGGCGCGCCGTTCGCGCGGAACGCCCCGTATTGCTAACCGCCTGCTCCGACGGGTGCGCGATTTTGCCGATATTCTCGGAAGCGGCACGATTACCCGGGAAATCGTCCGGACGTCACTGGAACGTCTGGAAATCGATGAACTGGGTCTGGACAACCTCGACCGGCGGATGCTGCGCGCCATTATCGAAACCTACAGCGGCGGTCCGGTCGGACTGGATACGCTGGCAGCGCTTCTCGGCGAAGAAGCCGTCACGATCGAGGATGTTTACGAACCCTATCTGATGCAGCTTGGCTTTTTGAGCCGTACCCCCCGCGGACGCTGTGTGACCGAACGTGCTTACCGTCATCTCGGACTTTCCCGAGACGGTCAGCAGTATCTCCCCGAAAAATAAACTATAAACGCAAAAGGAATGATATCGTACAATGAGAGTGGCGTCAAACTGGCAGGACTATGAACTGATTGATACCTCTTCCGGAGAAAAACTCGAGCGCTGGAAAAACGTGACCCTGATTCGCCCTGACCCTCAGATTATCTGGAAGACCGGGCGGGAGAATCCGGGCTGGAACCGTGCGGATGCACACTACCATCGTTCCCGTGCCGGCGGAGGGAAATGGGAATATATGCATAAGCTCCCGCAGAACTGGCAGATTTCCTATAAAGATCTGACCTTTAAGATTTCTCCGACCGGATTTAAGCATACCGGCCTTTTCCCCGAGCAGGCGGTCAACTGGGATCTGTTTGGGAACCTGATCCGGGAAGCAAAAGAAGAGGGAAGAAATATTTCTGTTTTGAACCTTTTCGCTTACACCGGCGGTGCAACGCTTGCCTGTCTGAAAGCGGGCGCTTCCGTCTGCCATGTGGACGCTTCCAAGGGAATGGTTCAGTGGGCTAAGGAAAATGCCGCCCTTTCTCATCTGGAGAACCAGCCGGTTCGCTGGATCGTTGATGACTGTGAAAAGTTTATCCAGCGGGAGATCCGCCGCGGACATACCTACGACGCGATCATCATGGATCCGCCTTCCTACGGGCGCGGCCCCGGTGGCGAAGTATGGCAGCTGGAAGAAAAGATTTACGACCTGCTTTCGCTCTGCTGCGGCGTCCTTTCGGATCGTCCGCTGTTTGTGGCGCTCAATTCCTACAGCACCGGCCTTTCCGGAGCGGTCATGGCCTACCTGATGGGCGTTACGGTCGGACGGGAGCGAACGGGCTTTGTAAGCGCTGATGAGATCGGGCTTCCGGTCACCGAGGGCGGGCTTGTCCTTCCGTGCGGCTCGACTGCGCTCTGGACAGAGAAGGATCTGAGCCGGTAAAGGAAAGAGAAAGGCTTATACTGGGAGGAAGAAATGGAGAAGAAAGAGATAAAGGTCTCCGACCTTGTTTTTACCTATCCGGGGGATGAGGACGGCGCGCCGGGCTTTGATGTGCTCAAGAACCTCAACCTCACCATTCATCAGGGTGAATTTGTCGCGGTTTTAGGGCATAACGGTTCGGGGAAATCGACCCTTGCCAAGCATTTCAATGCGATTTTGCTTCCGACATCGGGCGATGTCGTTGTCTGCGGCATCAATACCAAGGATGAGGATCGTATTTTCGACATCCGTCAGCAGGTCGGGATGGTTTTCCAGAACCCTGATAACCAGATCGTCGCGACGATCGTTGAAGAGGACGTAGCGTTTGCGCTGGAAAATCTCGGCGTGGAGCCGTCTGAGATACGTAGGCGAGTGGATGATGCCCTGAAAGCGGTCGATATGTATCAGTACCGCGAACACGCTCCTCACCAGCTTTCCGGCGGGCAGAAGCAGCGTGTCGCGATCGCGGGCATTCTTGCCATGCGTCCCGACTTCATTATTCTCGACGAACCGACCGCGATGCTCGATCCTCAGGGGAGAAGCGAGGTCATGCGCACCATCAAGGAGCTTGGCCGCGATTACGGAACAACGGTTGTCCTGATTACCCACTATATGGATGAGGCGGTTCAGGCCGACCGGGTCGTCGTCATTGACGACGGAACCATCCTCCGGGACGGTACGCCTAAAGAGGTCTTTACTCAGGTAGAACTGCTGAAAAAAGTTGGTCTGGACGTTCCACAGGTCACTGAGCTTGTTTATGAACTGCGGAAAGAGGGAATCGATCTTCCCCTTGATATTCTGACCGAAGAAGAGTGTTATCAGGCGCTGAAAAAACTGATCAGCGAAAAAGTAAAGGCTTGAAAGGGGTAGCGGCATGGTTATTTCTACTGAACATTTGACCTATACCTACAGCCCCGGCACGCCGTTTGAAAAGGTTGCGGTCAACGACGTCTCGCTCACAATCGAAAGCGGCGAGATGGTCGGCGTCATCGGCCACACCGGTTCGGGAAAATCAACGCTGATCCAGCACTTAAACGGCCTGCTCAAGCCGACCTCCGGCAAGATCTTGTTGGACGGAAAGGATATCTGGGGCGAGGGGACAAACATCCGTGACATCCGTTTTCAGGTCGGTCTTGTTTTTCAGTATCCCGAATATCAGCTCTTTGAGGAAACGGTTTATAAAGATATTGCTTTCGGTCCGAAAAATATGGGACTGGATGAAAAGGAAATCGATAAGCGGGTGCATGAGGCGGCGGAATTTGCCGGTCTTTCGCCTGAGCTTCTGGAAAAAAGCCCGTTTGAGCTTTCCGGCGGACAGAAGCGCCGCGCCGCCATTGCAGGCGTGATCGCGATGGAGCCGAAGATTTTGATTCTGGACGAACCGGCAGCCGGACTTGACCCGCGTGGCCGGAACCGTATTCTCGACCAGATCCGCCGTTATCATGACTATACCGGAAATACTGTCCTGCTCGTTTCCCACAGCATGGAGGACGTCGCGAACTTTGCTGATAAGATCCTCGTTATGAACAACGCTGAGGTTTTCGCCTACGATACGGTAGAAAAGGTCTTTGCACGAAGCGAAGAACTGCGCCGGATCCGGCTCTCGGTACCGCAGGTCACCAACGTTTTCTACCGACTTCTGGCCGATGGGCTTCCCGTTCCGGAAAATGTCTATACGGTCGGCTACGCCAAGCGAAAGCTTTTGGCGCTGCTCAGAGGAGAGGAGGAGAACGCATGATTAAGGATATCACCATCGGTCAGTATTTTCCCGGTCATTCTCCCGTTCACCGGATGGATCCCCGGATGAAGCTGATCCTGACGATTTTTTACATCGTCATTCTTTTTGTCGTCTCCAATCCTTTCGGATTTATTCCGGCGGTGCTCTTTTTGGGATTTGCCTATGGCGTGTCGAAGATTCCGATCAAGATGATCGCGAAAAGCATCAAGCCGATCCTGCCGATCATTATCTTTACCGGTGTTTTGAACCTTCTCTTTATTGATGGAGAAAATGTTCTTTTTGCGGCCGGTCCGATTCATATCACCGTCCAGGGCATCTATACCTCGCTGAAAATGGCGCTGCGTCTGGTGCTGCTGATTGCGGGAACTTCGCTGATGACCTATACGACCTCCCCGATTTCGCTGACCGATGCAATCGAACAGCTCCTTTCGCCGCTGAAAAAGGTTCATTTCCCGGCGCATGAGCTGGCGATGATGATGTCGATCGCGCTGCGTTTTATCCCTACGCTGGTCGAAGAGACCGATAAGATCATGTCCGCTCAGAAGGCGCGCGGCGCTGATATGGAAAGCGGCGGCCTGATTCAGCGTGCAAAAGCGCTGATCCCGATCATGATCCCGCTTTTTATCTCTGCCTTCCGCCGTGCCGAAGAGTTGGCGCTTGCGATGGAATGCCGCTGCTATCACGGCGGCGAAGGACGCACCCGGATGAAGCAGCTTCGTTATACCGGCGTCGATTTTGCGGCGCTGGGCGTGGTGACGGGACTGCTCCTTGTAATTATTCTGCTCAATATCGTCCCGATGCCGTTTTTGGACTGGCTGATGTAAGGAGGTGACCGGCATTGCGCCGACTGCTGTTTGAAATTGCCTATCAGGGCAGCCGCTACCACGGCTATCAGGTACAGAAAAACGCGGTGACGGTCGCCTCCGTTTTACAGGATGCGGTTGAAAAGGTGTGGGGAACACGGCTCGGGATCACCGGCTGCTCCCGGACGGATACCGGCGTTCATGCGCGTCAGTATTTTTTTCATATGGATTCACCCCTTTCGATCCCGCCCGATGCGGCGGTTCGCGCCCTGAACGTAAACCTTCCCGGAGATATCGCCGTATTGTCCTGCCGGGAAGTGCCGGATGATTTTCATGCCCGGTATAACGTCTGCTATAAGGAATACGTTTACGAGATATGGAACAGCCCGCTGCGCAATCCCTTTTTGGATAAGCTGGCGTACTGGTATAAGTATCCGCTGGATGAGCGTCTGATGGATGCGTGCGCCGCCGGTTTTATCGGGACGCACGATTTCCGTGCGCTGTGCAGCACCGGAAGCAAAGCAAAGCCGACCGCATCCGATGGCGGGGAATCGACCACTCGCACGATCTATGAAAGCCGCGTCCGCCGCGAGGGGGACAAGGTGCTCTTTACTGTCTGCGGGGACGGTTTCCTTTACAATATGGTGCGGATTATGGCGGGAACGCTTTTGATGACGGCGCTCGGAAAGCTCACTCCGGAGGACGTGCCCCATATCCTTATAAGCGGGGATCGTTCACTGGCGGGTATTACCGCGCCGCCGGACGGCTTATACCTGACGCGGGTTTCCTATACGCCCTATGCGGGTAAAAAATAAGCGGTTTTATGCAGCTTTTCCCCCCTCTCACGACAATTAATTACTGGAGATCTTTTCTGAAAGGATGGTGTTACTGACGCTTCGTTTTCTGCAAAAAGTTTTTTCAAAACATGATCCCAAAGACCGGTATGACCTTGCGGCTTACCGACGCGGACTGAAACTGAAAAAAATCCAGCGGCTCGTTTTAACGGTCGCTTCGGTTGTGATTATACTGGCGGTACTGCTTTTAGGCATCTATCTGTACCGCAACTATGACGTAAGCAATCTCGCTCAGAGCCTGACCGGAACTCAGGCGGAGACCGGGATGGTCCAGAGCAGCGGCTTTCCGATTTCGCTGAACGGGGAAGTGCCGCAGGAACTGACCTCTTCGAGCGGGTCGCTGATCCTGCGTACCTCGGATGAGATCATCTTTTTTGACGCTTCCGGTTCGACGCAGCACAGCTTTACCCATCGTTATACCAATCCTGTCATGAAGACCGGCTCCGGACGGCTGCTGACCTACGACCGGGGCGGATACGGCTATCGGATCGATTCAAGCTCCGGCCTGCATTATACTGGACGCACCGAATCAACCCTGATTACCGGCGCGATCAGCGGCCGCGGAAGCTATGCGCTGGCCGTTGCCGAGACCCGCTACGCTTGCAGCGTCATCGTCAACAGCCGCAGCAATGAAGAGATCCTGCGATGGTATTCGGTCAGCGATCAGATCGTCGATATGTCGTTTTCAGAAAACGGTTCGACGCTTGCGATTGCCTGTGTCGGCTTTGAAAACAATTCGATGGTTGCAAAGGTATACATTCTGGATGTAAGCACCTCGACCACTCAGGAAAAGGCTGTGATCACCTTCGAGGGAGCGATGCCGGTCGCGGTCGATTATAAGTCGGACGGTTCGATTCATCTTCTCTGCGACAGCTTTGTCGGTGTGATCGATTCCAGCCTGAATAAAACCGAAGTCGGTTTTTCCAACACCGTATACCGGTACATTTTTACGCCTACCCGCACCATTCTGCTCAACGCCGATGCAAGCGCGGTTTCCTTTACCCTGACCAGCATCAATCGGTCGGGAAATAAGGAAGATGTTCAGGTTAAGGGCGGCGGAAACGCGATCTGTCTGGATGACAGCGGGAACATCTACCTGCTGGAGAAATCGTCGATCCTGACCTTTGATTCCGATCTTGAACTGAAAAAGGAGCTGGCGTCCGATACATCGGTCTTTTCGATTGCGACGCTGAATAATAAGCTGTATCTTCTGAGTGATTCTCAGCTTGCCCGCTGGGAAGATACCCTCCCTAAATCCTGAATACAATAAACGGAGGAATCAATCAATGCAAGATTTGTCCATTCCCAGCCTTCTTCTGGACGTCCTGGTGATCGCGGTCACGGTGGGATTTGTCTGGTACGGAATCCGGCGGGGATTTCTCGTAATGCTGGTCGGGACCTGCGGAAGGCTGATCAGCTGCTTCGGCGCTTACGTTGGCAGCCGCGCTTTGGCCGGCACCATCTATCAGGTGTATATATGGGATAAGCTGGTCTCGAAAGTCGCCGCTACCATCACCGATTCTTTTGCCGATTACGATATTTCGATGCAGGTTTCGACCGTTATGCAGGGGATTCCCGGCATTCTGCGCAACATGATCTACGGAGTTTTCGGCGGTACCGCACAGATCTCTGAACATATCGGTGAGGCTCTTTCCGGCTCAATCCAGACAGTGTCTTCGGAGGTCGTTGATCAGATCATTTATCCGGTCGTCTATCTTCTGCTCCAGAGCATCCTTTTCCTGCTGCTCTTTTTCTGTCTCAAGGTTGTGATCGGCGCACTGAGCGAGACCCTTCGGAATATCCGTCGTTGCTTCCTGGTCGGCGTACCGGATATGCTGGTCGGCGGTCTGTTCGGACTGATCGAGGCTTCACTCTGTCTGTTCGTTGTTGTGGTCTTTATCCGCCTTCTGATCTACGCCAGCGGCGCTCAGATCCCGATGCTGACGGATGAAAACATCCAGTCCACCTACCTTTTCAAATATTTTTACAATCTCAGTCCCTTCAGCGGAAAATGGTGAGTCTTTCGACTTTACGATTTGGTTACTTTTTTTTCATGTTTTTCTGCTTAAATTGCGTGCCCAAAAGGAGTATACTGTAAACTGGGATGCTTGCAGAGGGCTTTGTGCTTTTTCAAACCCCTCAAGCGGTTCTCTGACGGCTGTTTTGATAGGCTGCCGGAGAGCCAGAAAGGAATCTTTTTGCGATGGATATGTTATGCTGTAAATGCAAGAAACGGCCTGCCGTTTTGTTTGTATCAAAATTTGACGGAAAAGAGACAGTAAACGAAGGATACTGTCTCAAATGCGCGTCCGACCTCGGCCTTCCGCAGGTCAAATCGATGATGGACAGCCTTGGGATCACCCAGAGCGATCTCGATAACTTTGATGAACAGCTGGAAAACGGGATGTTTGAGCTGGGCGGAGCGGATACGATGCCTCCTTTCCTTCAGAAAATGTTCGGGAACAGCGGGGGAGAAGAGCTTGCTCCTCAGGAACAGGACGAAGAGCCGACCGCCGACGGAATGCCCCGCGAACGGAAGGATAAAAAAGGACGGGAAAATAAAAAGAAGAAATATCTGGATAATTTCTGCGTTAACCTGAACGAAAAAGCCCGCAGCGGTCAGATGGATAAAATTATCGGCCGTGACCGTGAGATCTATCGGGTCGAGCAGATCCTTTCGCGCCGTCAGAAGAATAACCCCTGTCTGATCGGTGAACCGGGCGTCGGCAAGACCGCAATCGCCGAGGGGATCGCTCAGAAGATCGTTTCGGGAGATGTGCCGTTCCGGCTGTTGGATAAAGAGGTTTATCTGCTGGATCTGACTGCACTGGTCGCCGGGACTCAGTTTCGCGGACAGTTTGAAAGCCGGGTCAAGGGACTGATCGATGAGGTGCGCGCCAAAGGAAATGTCATTCTCTTTATCGATGAGGTACATACCCTTGTCGGGACAGGAGATTCGGAAGGCTCGATGAGTGCTGCCAACATCTTAAAGCCCGCTCTTTCCCGCGGCGAAATCCAGGTGATCGGAGCTACGACCTTTAACGAATACCGGAAGAATATCGAAAAAGACGCGGCGCTCGAACGCCGTTTCCAGCCGGTAAACGTTGACGAACCGACGGTTGCCCAGACGGTCGAGATCCTGCGCGGGATCGTCGGCTATTATCAGGAACACCATAAGGTCTATATTCCCGACGATATCCTGATCGCCTGCGCCAATCTTTCCGAGCGGTATATTACCGATCGCTTCCTTCCGGATAAGGCGATTGACCTTCTGGATGAATCGGCGGCCTGCGCATCGATCAAGAGTGCGGTTCTGACCGAGGTGGAAAAACTCAACCGCCGCCTGAAAGAACTGAATGACCAGGAGGCGGAGCTGACCTCTGTCGAGGAGATGGATTACGAAGCCATCGCCAAGGTTAAGGGAAACCTCATCAATGTCAAGGAGCGCTTAAAGGAACTGGAGCCGCAGGTTAAGGACATCCGCGTAACGATGGACGATGTCGCCCGCGTTATCGAACTCTGGACGGGGATTCCCGCCGAAAAGGTCAGCGAGGACGTTGGAAAACGGATGGCTCATCTTGAGAAGGAACTCAAGGCTCGGATCATCGGACAGGATCAGGCGGTCGATGCGGTTGTCGCCGCGATCCGCCGTTCGAAGGTTCGTTTGAGCGAGAAAAAGCGCCCGGCTTCCTTTATCTTTGTTGGGCCGACCGGCGTTGGAAAAACCGAGCTGTCCAAGGTACTTGCCGAGGAACTTTTTGACAACAAGGTCGATCCGCTGATCCGGGTCGATATGTCGGAGTATATGGAAAAGCATACCGTTTCCCGCCTGATCGGATCGCCTCCTGGATATGTCGGATTTGACGAGGCCGGTCAATTGACCGAGCGGGTGCGCCGCCGTCCGTACTCCGTTGTCCTTTTTGACGAGATCGAGAAGGCGCATCCGGACGTCATGAATATCCTTCTCCAGATTCTGGATGAGGGACGGATCACTGATGCACAGGGACGCACCGTCAACTTTGAGAATACGGTTATCATCATGACCAGTAACGCCGGCTCCAGTGATAAGACCGCAGTTGTCGGATTCAATAAAACGCCGTCGGATATTTCGCGTGAACGGGCGCTGAATGCGCTGTCGCAGTTTTTACGTCCGGAGTTTCTGGCGCGTGTCGATGAGGTCGTTGTTTTCAATCCGCTTTCCGAGGACGCGCTCTGCCGGATCGCCGATCTGATGCTGAAAGAGATGACCGGGCCGCTGGCTGATCTCGGTCTGACGCTTTCCTATGACGAGGAAGCGCTTCGTCTGCTGGCCAAAAAGGGCGGCGGGAAGTATGCCGCGCGCGACCTGCGCAGCACCATCCGCCGCGAAGTCGAAGACAAGATCGCTTCTCTGGTTCTGGCTGACCTTCCGAGTAAAAAACAGGTTTATGTCGGTGCAAAAGACGGGGAGATCGTTGTTTCGATCAGCTGAGAAAAAACTTTTCCTGCGGGGCAGGATCTGCCGGATGTCGGCGGATCCTGCCTTCGTCCGTTCATAGAAGCACTTGTAAAAATAATGTGAATATTATGAATAAAGCGTAAATAAAATCATCTCAGCATCAGAAAATCTGCTACAATATATAAGATAGAGCGTGGAATGGAAAATTCCGTGCAAGGATTAACATTTCCTGTGCAGACAGGAGAAAGGCTGAAAAATTATGCTTAGAAGCATGACCGGATACGGAAGAGGTCACGCTGTGGTCGATCAGTATGATATTACCGTTGAGGTAAAATCGGTCAACCACCGGTATTTTGAGTTTTCTTCTCGTATTCCAAAGGCGTATCAGTTCCTCGAAGAAAAGATCAAAGCCGTGCTGCAGGAAAGCTGCTCCCGCGGAAAAGCAGAGATTTCCGTTTCGATCCAACGGCTGGGCGGCGATGAAAATGAAGTGACTCTCAATCTGGACATGACCCGCGCTTATCTGGAAGCGCTCCGGAGCGCCTCGGGCGAGCTGGATCTGATGGATGATCTGCGGCTCTCCGATCTGATCCGTTTTCCCGATATTTTTACCGTCCGCAAGGTCGAGCAGGATCCTGAAAAGGTCTGGGAAGCGGTTAAGGGCGTAGCGGAAGAAGCCGTCAGCACCTTTGTCGCGATGCGAGAACGGGAAGGTGAGCAGCTGAAGATCGATCTGAAAAACCGTCTGGACTCGATCGCATCGACTTTGAACTTTATCGAAAGCCGGGCGCCGCTCTTGAAAGAAGAGTACTATAATCGGCTGTATCAGAAAATTGCTGAGCTTTTGGCCGATAAGAATATCGATGAGTCAAGACTGGTAACAGAGGCGGCGATTTTTGCCGACCGTGTGGCGATCGATGAAGAGACCGTCCGGTTAAGAAGCCATCTCCGGCAGTTCGGAGATCTGCTTGAAAGCAGCGAACCGGTCGGACGGAAGCTGGATTTTCTGGTGCAGGAATTAAACCGCGAAACCAATACGATCGGTTCCAAGTGTCAGGATGTGGAGATCGCCCGCCGGGTTGTCGATATCAAGGCGGAGATCGAAAAGATCCGCGAACAGATCCAGAATCTGGAATGATGAGGGAGGATGGATTGGAATGAAGCTGATCAATATCGGCTTTGGCAACATGGTAAGCGCCGGACGGATCATTACGATCGTCAGTCCCGAGTCGGCACCGATCAAGCGGATCATTCAGGATGCCCGCGATAACGGGATCCTGATCGATGCGACCTACGGCCGGCGGACCCGTGCGGTCATCGTCATGGACAGCGGTCATGTGATCCTTTCGGCTATCCAGCCGGAAACGGTCGCCAACCGCTTTGTACAAAACGATGAGGTCGAAGAGGAGGATGAAGATGAATAAGGGAATACTTCTGGTGCTTTCCGGCCCGTCCGGAAGCGGGAAGGGAACAATTTTAGGAGAATACCGGAAAGATCATCCGGTTTACTTCTCTGTTTCCAATACGACCCGCTCTCCGCGTCCCGGAGAAATCGACGGCGTTCATTACCACTTTATCACGCATGAGGAATTTGAAAAAAAGATTGCCGCAGGCGGGATGCTTGAATACGCAAGCTATTGTGGGAACTACTACGGAACCCCCCGCGATAAGGTGGAGGAAAAAACCGCCGAGGGCATCAACGTCATGCTTGATATCGAGACACAGGGTGCCAAAAACGTCCGTGCTTCTTGCCCGGAAGCTGTTTTATGCTTTGTTGTCCCCCCGTCGATGGAGGTGCTCCGCCACCGCTTGTCCGGCCGCGGAACCGAGGACGAGGAAACGATCAATAAGCGCCTTGCACAGGCGATCACTGAGATCGAACGGATCGATATGTACGATTACGTTGTAATCAACGACGATCTTCCCGATGCGGTTCGCGATTTTGCTGAAATCGTCGATGCTGCACAGCTTGCCGCTTCCGGACGGGAACTGACCCCCGAAGAAAGCGCTCACATCAAAAATCTGAAAGAAAAATCCGCAGCCCTTAAGGCCGCCGTCAAAAAGGAGTTTTTATTATGATGCACAGACCTTCCGCCCCTGAACTGCTCAAACCCGGCCAGAGCTATTATTCTCTCGTTGTTGCCGTTGCCAAGCGCGCACGCGAGATCTCCCAGATCGCCGATGAAAGCCATGAGATCCTGATCGAAAAGCCGGTCAAAATGGCCGTCGAGGATTTTTCCAAGGGTCGCTATAAAATGATCGAAAGCCCCGACATCGGCGTGATCAAAGAGAAAGAGATCACCTCCGCGGATTCCACCGATCTGGACGAAGTCGGCGTTGACAATCTGATCTGACATTTTTACCGTTCCGGAAAGGAGGAAGCACCATGCCGCGTACAGCGCTCGTAGCGGTTGAAAAGACCGGTTTTACTTTTGACCGGCTGTTTTCCTATGCCGTTCCGTCTGCACTTGCCGGAAGCGTTGCGCGCGGCAAACGGGTGCTCGTTCCTTTCGGGCGTGGAAACCGTCTTTCACAGGGAATGGTCTTTTCCGTTTCGGAAACGGACGACGGCGGCTTAAAACCGGTTGTTTCGGTTCTGGATGAGGAGCCGATCCTTGACGAAGAAGGCTTTTCAATCGTTGAATATATGATCGATACGGTTTTCTGCACCTATTTTGATGCGGTGCGCTGCCTGATCCCGGCGGGACTTTCGGTTTCCGCCAAAGAACGCTTTTCGATTCCGTCCGGCTTTTTTAAGGACTCGATTCCAGGCCTTCCGTCTGATGAGCAGGATCTGCTCAGACTGATGCTGCGTGCGGACGGTCAGCGGGAGATCGACCTTCTTTTTACCGGATCGGGGAGCGGAAAACGGATCGCCGCCGCAAACCGGCTTGCCGAAAAAGGGATTCTGAATCGTGAGACGATCGCTTCCCGAAAAGTCGGCGATAAAATGATCCGGCTTTTATCATTGGCGCCGGAGGTCGATCCCGAGGCTGCGGGCTTTACCGCAAAACAGCGGGAGGTTCTTCGGCTTTTGCGCGAAAACGGCCCGATGCAGGAAAAAGAGGCCGCCTATATGGCGGGCGTCAGCGATTCGGTCGTGAAGAATCTTGTGCGCAAGGAATATCTGATCCTTTCCGAGCAGGAGGTTTTGCGCACACCTCAGTCAAAGATGCCTTCCGGAGAAGCGTCTCCGATCCTTCTTTCCGCTCATCAGCAGGAAGTTTATGAAGGGATCGCAGCCCTTTACCGAAGAAACGAAGCAAACGCCGCGCTGTTGTTCGGCGTGACCGGATCGGGTAAAACCTCGATCTTTATCAAGCTGATTGAAACAGTGCTTTCCGATTCTCGTCAAGTGATCCTGATGGTGCCGGAAATTTCGCTTACACCGCAAATGCTCTCTAAATTCCGCGCCTATTTCGGCGAGAAAGTCGCCGTCATTCATTCCAGTCTGTCGGCGGGTGAACGGCTGGACGAAAACAAGCGGATCCGAAACGGGGAAGCACAGATTGTCATCGGTACCCGAAGCAGCGTCTTTGCGCCCTGCCGGGATCTCGGTCTGATCATCATGGACGAAGAAGGGGAACACTCCTATAAGTCCGACTCAAGCCCGCGCTATCATGCCCGGGATATTGCAAAATTCCGTTGTGTCCGGCATCAGGCTACCCTTCTCCTTGCATCAGCAACCCCGAGCATTGAGAGTTTTTATGCCGCCAAGACCGGACGTTATCATCTGTTCACATTAAAAGAAAGATTCGGCCGTTCTTCTCTCCCGCAGGTCGAGCTGATCGATATGATGCAGGAGCAGCAGAACTTCAACTTTTCTCCCTTCAGCGATGAGCTGTCGGAAGCGCTTCTGCAGAACTTTGAGCGGGGGGAGCAGTCAATTGTCCTGATCAATCGCCGCGGGTATTCGACCTTTGCCGTCTGCATCGACTGCGGAGAAGTCGCCAAATGCCCCAATTGCAGTGTTTCGCTGACCTACCATAAGGCTAACGGCTATCTGATGTGTCATTACTGCGGGTATACCCGTCCGCTGGCAAGTCCCTGTCCGAAGTGCGGGGGAACCCATCTGCGCACGGTCGGTACCGGAACCCAGCGCGCGGAAGATCTGATCGCTTCAAAAATTCCGGCGGCGCGTCTTCTCAGGATGGACACCGATACGACCTATTCCCGGTACGCTTATGAGGAAAAATTCTCTCAGTTTGAAGCGGGGGAATACGACATCATGATCGGCACCCAGATGGTCGCAAAAGGCTTAAATTTCCCAAATGTTACACTGGTCGGCGTTTTGAGTGCGGATCAGTATCTCTATTCGGGCGACTTCCGGAGCGGAGAGAAGACCTTTTCCTTGATTACGCAGGTCGTTGGACGCAGCGGCCGGTTTGAAAAGCCGGGACGCGCTTACATCCAGACGATCTCGCCCGATCATCCGGTTATTCAGGACGCCGCCCGTCAGGATTATGAGTCCTTTTACACCGACGAGATCCGGATGCGGAAAACAGCGCTTCAGCCTCCCTTCTGTGATCTTGCGGTCATCGGGCTTTCCGGAACGGACGAGTCGGTTGTCCGTGAAACGGCGTGGAAGTTTCACCGGCTGCTGCAAACGGCCCTGACCGAGACTGTTCCGGCGGTTCCGTTTGTTTTACTCGGCGTATCGGAAGCATCTGTTTACCGGATGAACGGAAGATTCCGGCTCCGGATCATTCTTAAATGCAAAAATAATCGCCGTCTGCGCACGATCCTGCGTCAGGCAGTCGCACAGGCCGATCAGGAACGGCTTTTTTCCCATCTCAGTATCTATATCGATATGAATGGGGAAATCAGCTGATTTTCAGATAAAAAGAAAGGAACGAGAATATGGCAATCCGTAATATGGTGTATGAAGGTGACCCGATGCTGCGCAAGACCTCGCGCGAAGTGACGGTGTTTGACGATAAGTTGGGGACGCTGCTGGATGATATGGCCGAAACGATGGCACAGCAGCAGGGTGTTGGTCTTGCCGCCGTACAGGTGGGCATTCTCCGCCGCGCGATCGTTATTGACATCGGCGAAGGACGGATCGAGCTGATCAATCCCACCATCATTAAATCCTCTGGCTCTCAGGTCGGAAGCGAAGGCTGCCTTTCCTATCCGGATCAGTTCGGGATCGTTGAGCGTCCGGACAATGTAACTGTCCGCGCACAGGATCGTCACGGGAACTGGTTTGAGATCAACGGAACGGCTTTGCTGGCGCGCGCGTTCTGCCACGAGATCGATCATCTGGACGGGATCGTTTTTAAGGATCACGCGACCCATATGCTTCAGCCGGGCGAACAGCCTCCGAAAAATAAGCGCCGGATCTCTGCTCACGTCAAGGTGAAAAAATAAGAGCGGATTTTCCGCTTTGGAAAGGAAAGCTCCGTCTATGCGGCGGAAGCGATAACCGTATATGAATATCGTATTTATGGGAACGCCGGATTTTGCTGTGCCCTGTCTTGAAAAAATTGTCAGCCTTGGATACCCGGTAACGGGCGTTTTTACCCAGCCCGATAAGCCGAAGGGAAGAGGCTATAAGCTTCTTCCGCCTCCGGTCAAGGAGCTTGCCCTGCGGGAAAATCTTCCCGTCTTTCAGCCTGCAAGCGTAAAGACCGATGAGGCGTATGAGACGCTGAAAAGCTGTGCGCCCGACCTGATCGTTGTCGTCGCTTACGGCAAGATTCTTCCGAAGCGGGTTTTAGACCTTCCGCGCTATGGCTGTATCAATGTTCATGCGTCGCTCCTGCCCCGATACCGCGGCGCCGGTCCGATCCAGTGGGCAATCTTAAACGGCGAGACTGAAACCGGCGTCACCACCATGTATATGGGCGAAGGGCTTGATACCGGCGATATGCTGGAACAGGTCAGGACGCCGATCGGTGAAAATGAAACAGCGGACGAACTGTATACCCGCCTTTCGGTTCTGGGCGCGGAGGCGCTTCAGGTAACCCTTTCTAAACTCGAAAGCGGTTCTCTTCTGCGCACGCCGCAGGATGACAACCTTTCCTGCTACGCACCGATCCTCGATAAAAGCCTTTGCCCGATCGATTTTACCCGCCCCGCAAGCCGGATTCACGATCAGATCCGCGGACTTTCCTCCTGGCCGGCGGCTACAACGACCTATAAGGGAAAGCGACTGAAGGTTTATGAGAGCTGTCTGGCGCAGGGAAGCGGACAGCCCGGTGAGATCATCGACCCGAAGAAATTTATCGTTGCCTGTGGAGAAGGCGCAGTTCAGTTTGTTTCCGTTCAGTATGAGGGCGGAAAACGGATGGCGGCCGATGCGTTTCTGCGCGGGCGTCCTGCGGAAAAGGGCGAGTCTTTAGGAGAATAACGACCATCCAGAACGGCGCTTGATCAGAAATCCGTTTTTCGGAAAGGAGAAATGATATGCCCGAAACAATGAATGCTCGCTTGGCAGTTTGGCAGGGGCTGGTGCGGATGCAGAAGGGAGCTTATTCCAATCTTCTGCTCGACAGCATCCATTCTTCTCTTTCCGGACGTGAGCGGCAGTTTGCTTCTCAGCTCTTTTACGGGGTGCTTGAACGGGAGATCACCCTTCGCTATGATATTCAAATGATGACCGGACGCTCTCCGGACAGACTGGACGCGGAGGTCGTAGCGGCACTGGAACTTGCGCTTTACCAGATCCTTTTCATGGACAGCGTTCCCGATTCTGCGGCAGTTAACGAAAGCGTAAACCTGATCCGTCATTCCCGAAAAAAGAGCGCATCCGGCTTTGTAAACGGCGTTCTGCGCAGTTTTTTGCGAAAGGATAAGACGGTTCCGCTTCCAAAAGGCCGCCTTGCCCGGGCTTCGATCGAAACGGCGATGCCGGAATGGATCCTTTCCCGGTGGGAACAGGATTATGGCTGGGATACGGCGCTTTCTCTTGCACAGGCGTGTCTTGGCCGCCCGCCGATTCAGCTTCGCGTCAACACTCTTCGGACGGATCGCAACGCGCTTGCGGAAGAACTGACCCGCGCAGGTGTAACGGTGGCTCTGCATCCCTTATTGCCGGACGCTTTGAGCGTATCCGATACCGGAGCGCTTGGAGACTGGCCGGCGATTCGTGAGGGACGATGCTATGTGCAGGATGCCGCTTCTCAGCTTTGCGCCGCCGCAGTCGATCCCAGACCCGGAGAGCGGGTATTCGACCTTTGCGCCGCACCGGGCGGGAAGAGCTTTACGATGGCACAGCGAATGGAAGATAAGGGAGAGCTTTTCTCTTTTGACCTCCATCAAAACCGTGTGCACTTGATCGAAGAAGGAGCGCGCCGTTTAGGGATTCATTCGATTCGCGCTTCGGCCGGAGACTCCGGAAAGTACGATCCGTCTCTCGGAACAGCCGACCGGGTGCTGTGCGATGTTCCCTGTGCGGGGCTTGGCGTGATCCGCCGCAAGCCCGAAATCCGTCGGAAAACGCCGGAAGAGGTCGCAGGTCTCCCCACTGTTCAGGCACGGATCCTGGACAACGCTTCCCACTATCTTCGACCGGGCGGCGTATTGGTTTACTCGACCTGTTCGCTGAACAAAGAGGAAAACGAGCGTCAAGCCGAGCGGTTCCTCGCCGAACATCCCGATTTTGAGCCGCTGCCGCTGCCGGAGATTTTTTCGGAGCTTGTTCCTCCCGATGGATATGATGTGACCCTGATGCCGCAAAAGGGCGGTTATGATGGGTTTTATGTTGCAAGATTCAGGAAAAGAGCGTGAATATGACAGATATCAAGTCGATGACGATACCGGAATTGGAAGAGCTGATGCTTTTGATGGGACAGCCGAAATTCCGTGCCAAACAGATTTTTCAATGGCTGCATCAGAAACGGGTGCTTACTTTCGATGAGATGAAAAACCTTCCGACTTCTCTTCGTGAGGAGCTTTCAAAGACCTGCACCATTACCAGCTTTTCGATCGAGCGTAAGCTGGTCTCCCAGATCGATGGAACGACCAAATACCTTTACCGTCTGTCGGACGGAGAGTATGTTGAAAGCGTCCTGATGCGGTATGAACATGGAATCAGCGTCTGTGTTTCCACACAGGTCGGATGTAAAATGGGGTGCAGCTTTTGCGCTTCGACCAAGGCTGGCTTTATCCGTCATCTGACACCCTCCGAAATTCTGGAGCAGGTGTATGCGCCTTCGCGGGATACCGGCGAACGGATCGACAGTATCGTTTTGATGGGAATCGGGGAGCCGCTGGATAATTTTGATAACGTAATGCGTTTTCTGACCCTTGTGAGCGCACCGGAAGGACTTTGCATGAGCCACCGGCATATCTCTCTTTCCACCTGTGGACTGGTCGATCGGATCTATGAGCTGGCGGATATGGGGCTTCAGATCACCCTTTCGGTTTCGCTCCATGCCTCTTCCGACGCGGTGCGGGATGAGATCATGCCGGTCAACCATCGGTATAAGATTCCCGAACTTCTGAAGGCCTGTCAGTATTACACTGATAAGACCCACCGCCGGATCTCGTATGAGTACTCGCTGATCAAAGGCGTCAATGATAACGCCGGTCAGGCGAAAGAACTGGCGGCTCTCCTGCACGGAATGCTCTGCCATGTCAATCTGATCCCGGTCAACTATGTTGAGGAAGCTGGTTTTGAGAAGAGCGGAAAGCAGCAGGTCTACGCTTTCCAGAAGGTTCTGCTGGATCATGGGATCAATGCGACCGTTCGCCGCACACTTGGTGCGGATATCAATGCAGCCTGCGGACAGCTCAGACGGACGGCCATTCAGAAGTAATCCTCTGCAAACAAATTTACGAAAGGAGCGCTGCCGATGAAAATTGCCGGAAAGACGGATATCGGCATGGTCAGAAAAACCAATCAGGACGCCTTCCGCATCGCCGTTTTGTGTGACGGGATCGGCTTTGCGCTGGTCTGCGACGGAATGGGCGGCGTAAACGGCGGCGATCAGGCAAGCGCCATTGCTCGAAAGACAATTACGGCGGTCATCCGGGAGAATATAAAGCCGGATATGCTGGATGATGAACTGCACGACCTGCTTTTGCGGGCGATCTTTGAAGCCAACCGTAACATCTTTGAGCAGGCGCAGTGTGCTCCGGAATATACCGGGATGGGAACAACGGTTCTGGCGGCCATCATTACGCCGGAATGCGCCTATATCGGGCACGTTGGCGATTCCCGTCTTTATCAGTTGCACGGCGGACAGTTTTATCAGGTGACCCGCGATCATTCCCGTGTACAGGAAATGATCGATCTGGGACAGATCACGCCTGAGGAAGCCAGACTTCGTCCCGACCGGAACATCATCACCCGTGCGGTCGGAATCGCACCCGATGTGGATGTGGATCTGCTCGATCTTCAACTCTCGTCCGGCGACCGGCTGCTCCTCTGTACCGATGGCCTTTCGGGACTTTGCAGCGACCGGGAGATGGGGGAAATCCTTTCCGCCCATCCGATCGAGGAAGTCGCCGGGCAGTTGATCCTGGCGGCCAACCGAAAGGGCGGCTATGATAACATTACCGCAGTCGTGATCGAAAACTGAGAAAGATAGAAAGCTCTTTTGACCGAAAAAGGAATGGTAGTTGTATATGGAATATATCGGAAAGACGCTGGAAGGCAGATATCTGCTGAAAAAAATGATTGGCAGCGGCGGGATGGCCAATGTCTTTGAAGCCGTCGATCTGCAGGAAAATAATCGTCCCGTTGCCGTTAAAATTCTCCGTCCGGAGCTTTTGACCAATGAGGAGTTTGTCCGCCGCTTTCGGAACGAGTCGCGGGTCATTGCGGTTCTGGATCACCCGAATATCGTAAAGATTTATGACGTCAACTTTACCGGTGAAGACCAGTATATCGTTATGGAGTATATTGACGGTGTTACGCTGAATCAGTATATCCGTCATCAGGGACATCTTCGCTGGAAGGATTCGGTTCATTTTCTGACCCAGATTCTGCGTGCCCTTCAGCACGCACACGATCACGGCGTCATTCACCGGGATATCAAGTCCCAGAATATCATGCTTCAGCGGGATGGCTCGATCAAGGTCATGGATTTCGGGATCGCCCGTTTTGCACGCGAGGATATCCGGAGCGGTCAGAATAAGGCAATCGGATCGGTTCATTATATCAGCCCCGAGCAGGCCTGCGGGGAGGAATCCGACGCCAAGAGCGATATTTATTCGGTTGGTGTTCTGCTTTATGAAATGCTTTCCGGAAGCGTTCCTTTTGACGGTGCAACGCCTGAAGAAGTCGCGATGAAACATATTCACGATAAGCCGGTTCCGCTTTCACAGCTTGGGCTGGATATCCCAATCGGTCTTTGCGAGATCTGCGATAAGGCGATGCAGAAGGATAAAAATCTTCGTTACCGTTCGGCAAAGGAGATGCTTGCTGCGGTCGATGCCTTTAAGGCCAACCCCGCGATCCGTTTTCATTATCAGTATACCCGTCCGGTCGATCCCGCTTCGCTTGACCGAAGAGTTTCCGCCCGTACCCGGGATGAAGCGCCCGCTCCGGTTCGGACAGCTACCCGAACTCGCCGCACCGTTCAGGAAGAAGAACCGGAGGAAGAGGTTATCGTCATTAAAAAAAGTCCCAGTATTTTGATCCTGACCGGTATCGCGGCGGCCTGCTGCCTGACCGTTATCCTTGTCATGCTCGGCTTTTTTTACTGGGGACGAGATGAAAAGGTCGCGGAAACGGTCATGCCGGATCTGGTGGGAATGTCTTACGATGATGTAAAAAACTCGTCCGAATACGGGACTTTTGATTTTATTATTGAAGAGCGGGCAATGACCGACCAGTATGCGGCAGGCATCATCTACTATCAGAACGTTACCGCCGGAACAACGGTTAAGGTCAACCGTACCGTTCGTATTAAAGTAAGCGACGGCATCAGCACCCTTTATGTTCCCGATCTGGTAGGAAAAGATGTGTCTGTTGCAGAGCAAATGCTGTACGAAATGGGGCTGGATTACGCGATCAAGACTCAGGAGACCGATGAGAATTCGGATATTCCCGCCGATCAGGTGCTCCTGACCGACCCGGCCTCGGGTACACAGGTGGAAAAGAACTCGGTGGTCACCCTTTATATCAGCCGAGGAAATGTAACCGCCGCGCTGAAGGTACCCAGCGTCATCGGTCGCACGCTTGAGGACGCGACCGACCGGTTGGAATCGGTCGGCCTGACGGTCACCTCTACTGAGGTGGACAGCGATCAGGCAGCCGGAATTGTTGTCAGCCAGAGCATCGATGCCAATGAATATGCGCCCAAGGACGGTACGATCGAACTGGAAGTCAGCAACGGCTCCGGCTATCAAAAGACGCTTCCGGTTCAGATCAGCTTTCCGTCGGGAAGTGCGTCGGCTGATTATACGATGGTGCTGTATATGAACGGCGTAGACATCGGAAGCATGACCGTCAACCCCTCCTCCAACTCTTCGCTTGTCCTGAACGTAACCGGTAAAGGAAAGCAGGAGGTTACGGTTTCGCTGGACGGTCAGCGGTATGCTTCTTATACGGTCGATTTTGATACCGGGTCGGTCGTTCAGAGCAGCGATTATAACACCTCGATCATTGCCTCTGATACGCCTTCTTCGGACAGCCCCGGAAGCAACGAATCTTCGCCTTCGACGCCCGGCGATTACAGCGGTCCCGGCGAAACCGCGAACAATGCAGGTCCCGGTGAAACGCCTGACAGCGACGGCCCCGGTGCCAGCAGCTTTGACTAAAAGGAGATAGATTTATGACAGAAGGACTGATCATCAAGGCTATCAGCGGTGCGTTTTACGTTCAGACAGAGGATGCGATCCTGCCCTGCAAGGCGCGCGGTATTTTCCGAAAGAGGGGAATCGCTCCTCTTGCGGGCGATCATGTTCGGATCGAAGAGGATAACATTATCGAGATCCTTCCGCGAAAGAACGAACTGGTTCGTCCGAAAGCGGCGAATATCGATCTGGTTTTGATGACAGTCGCAACGACAGAGCCTTCGCCGAACGCCTTTGTGTTGGACAAGATGCTCGCAGTGTGCGAGTATAAAAAGATCGAGCCAGTCATTGTAATGACCAAAAATGATCTTAAAAGCGCGGAGGATTTCACCCGTATTTATGAAAATGCGGGCTTTACCCTGATCCGGACAGGTGAAGGATTCGGCGGAGAAGAGGAGATCCTTTCGCTGATGAAAGGAAAGGTCAGTATTTTTATCGGCAACACCGGTGTCGGAAAATCGACCCTCCTGAATCGTCTGTTCCCCGATCTTGATCTGCGGACAGCAGCCATCAGCCAGAAACTCGGCCGAGGCCGCCATACGACCCGTCAGGTGGAACTTTACCCGATCGAAGGCGGCGGATATGTGGCCGATTCGCCCGGCTTTTCCTCCATTGAGCTGGAACAGTATGAGCCGGTTCGCAAGGAAGAATTGGCTGGATGCTTTCGGGAGTTTCAGCCGTTTATCGACAAATGCCAGTTCGGGGATTGTTCCCATCGCCGGGAAAAGGGCTGCGCGGTCGTTCAGGCGGTCAAGGATGAGATCATCAGCCCTTCCCGTCACGAAAGCTATATTGCCCTTTACGAAGAAGCTATGAAAATTCCCGATTGGCAGAGAGAGGATGACTGAAAAGATGGGACGCTGTATCATATTTGCCGCCGGGCCGATTGAAAAGACCGCGCATCTGCCGGTCTCATTTTCTTCCGATGATTATATCATCGCGGCGGATGCCGGTGTGCGCAATACGACGCTTTTTGGCGTACGTCCGAATCTGGTGATGGGGGATATGGATTCTCTTTCCAAAGAGGAAGTTCCGGAAGGTTCGATCCTCTTCCCGGTCAGAAAAGACGATACCGATTTGATGCTGGCTATTAAAAAAGGGATCGAACTTCATTATACGGAGTTTCTGATTTACGGCGCACTGGGCGGTCGGCTTGACCATACCTTTGCCGCGATCCAGACGCTCGCTTATCTTTTGGATCACGGCTGCCGCGGCAGTTTGGTTGATGGCGGACACTGGGTCTCTATGCTGGAAGGGGAAACGCTTGTGCTTCCCCGCGGCTACCGCCATGTTTCCGTCTTTTCTTATACGGAAAAGGCGGCGGGTGTAACCCTTCGCGGGCTGAGCTATCCGCTTGAGGACGGGGAACTTACCCAGGGCTTTCCTCTTGGCGTCAGCAACAGTTACGGCGATTCGGACGAAGCCACGGTATCGGTCAGAGAGGGACGGCTCCTGCTGATTCTCTCCGACCTTCCGTAATTGATGAACCAAAAAACTCCCTTCCGCGTACAATGAATCAGGAAGGGAGGCCTACTTATGAAAGTTATTGTTGTAAGACCCTCGAAATGGATGTCAGGACTTCTGCGGAAATTTTTTGGGATTCAGCGGGAAAAGCAGGAGCTTTGATCGGTCAGAAAGGATGTTTATTTTATGGCAATCGGAATCATCGGCGCAATGGGGAGCGAAATCGAACTTCTCAAAACCCATCTTACGGATATGAAGGAGACGGTCTTTGCAGGAAGAAGCTTTTACTGCGGAAAGATTGGCGGAAATGACGTTGTTCTGGTCTGTTCCGGAATCGGCAAGGTCAATTCGGCGATCACTGCACAGATCCTGATCGACCGGTTCAACGTCTCTGCTGTAATCAATACCGGTGTTGCCGGTGGAGCCGGCGGAATGGGCGTTCGGGACGTCGTAATTTCCACTGAAACGGTTTATCATGATATGGACGCGGAGATTTTAAGCCACAGCTACCCTTATCTCAAGGCATTTCAGGCGGATCAGAAGCTGGTCGAACTGGCGCTTGCGGCCTGTGAAGGGAAAGTCCGCGCCAAGGCCGGACGGATTGCGACCGGAGATCAGTTTATCTGCGAAAGAAGCATGAAGGATGATATCGTCGCCCGTACCTCTCCGCTGGCGATTGAGATGGAAGGCGGTTCGATTGCTCATGCCTGCGCTTCCAATGGGATCCCGTTTGTTATCATTCGCTCGATCTCTGATAATGCCGATGATGAAGCCGAAATGAGCTTTGAGACGTTTGAAAAGATCGCGGCCAATGATGCGGCGGAGATCGTGACTGCCATGCTGCACAGCATGAACTGATCGTAAAAAGGAGAAATCATTTGATCGATACAATAAAAATTGGATCGGTATCCATAGAAAAGACTGCGGCGCTTGCTCCGATGGCATCGGTTGCCGATCGGGCTTATCGGGAGATATGCCGGGAATTCGGCGCCAGCTATGTTGTCGGGGAACTTGCATCCGCTAAGGCGCTTACCTATTCTGATAAAAAGACCGAGGAGCTGCTCAAGCCTTCCGAACGGGAACGTCCGATGGCGGCTCAGCTCTTCGGTTATGATCCGGAAGATATGGCAAAGGGCGCGGTTTCGACCCTGCGCTTTTCTCCCGATATTATCGATATCAATATGGGTTGTCCGGTGCCGAAGGTCGTCGGTCAGGGAGCGGGAAGCGCACTGATGAAAACGCCGGAGCTGGCTTACGAGATCGTTCGGGCGGTCAAATCCGTGGCAGGCGATACACCGGTTACCGTCAAGTTCCGGAAGGGCTGGGACGATGAGCATATTAATGCGGTTCCATTCGCACAGCTGATGGAAAAAGCCGGAGCGGATGCCGTGACCATTCATGGCCGCACCCGCAAGCAGATGTATGCTCCGTCTGCCGACTGGTCGATCATCCGTGCTGTCAAACAGGCCGTTTCTATTCCGGTTATCGGAAACGGCGATATTTTTACCGCCGAGGATGCGCTTGATATGTATGAGCAGACCGGATGTGATCTGGTCATGATCGGGCGCGGAAGCTATGGAAATCCGTTTATCTTCCGTGAGATCCGCGCACTGATAAACGGAGAAGAAAAGCCGCTTGCCCCGACGCTGGAGGAAAAGCTGGCGGTCATGCGCCGTCAGGTGGAACTTGCCGTGAAGTATAAAGGCGAATATATCGGAATGAGGGAGAGCCGCCGGACGGCCGCGTTCTATCTGAAAGGGATTCCCGGAGCGCCGAAGCTGCGGAATATGTGCGCACAGCTGACTTATCTTTCCGATATTGACCATGTGATAGAAGAGGCGTTTCGTCATGAGAAATCTTCCGTATGATAAGTGTCTGTTCCTGATTACCATGGAAGGGGAAGGCGGGCTGATTGAGAGTCGGCTGCTGAAAGAAAAAGTGCTTTTTTCGTCTCCGGATGAAATGCTTTTCAGGATCCAGCAGATGATCGACTGGCAGAAATTTCCTCAGCAGATTTCCTCTCTCCGGCGTTTTATCGCTCGCCGGGGCGGAAAGAAAGTCAAGCTTACTCTGGCGGAGCATGAACTTCATCCCGATCCCAATGCCCGTCAGTTTTGGATCGCTTTCCGTTCCTGCAACCATTCTGAGTGGCAGGGAATGGTAGGACTTCCAAACGGAAGGATAGAAGGCTTTTCCAGTTTCGTTGATCTTGTGCGGTTTTTCAATCGTGTCGGATACTTAAAGAACTGAAAAAAGAGACAGATACCTTTACAGGCGTCTGTCTCTTTTTTAAATGAGTTTTATTGGATATTATGCTTTGGCGGGGTTTTCACAGTAGATGCAGCGATAGGTTTTATTGGGCGTCAGTTCAAAAACATGATCGATCCCTTCTTCGATCGTGCAGATGCAGCGCGGATTCTTGCAGCGGATGACATTGGTCAGCCGTTTGGGAAGGGTCAGCTTCTGCTTTTCCACAATTTCTCCGTTTTTGATGACACAAACGGTAACATGATGATCGACATATCCCAGAAGATCAAGGTCGAGATCGATCTTCCCTTCGATTTTGATCATATCTTTTCGTCCGAACTGGGTGCTGCGGGCATTTCGGATCAGAACGACCGGACAATCGAGCGCGTCGAGGTTGAGCAGGTCATAAATCTTCATTCCGTTGCCGACCTGAATATGGTCGATAATGATTCCGTTTTCAATGCTGTCGATACTGCGAGTGGCTTTCATCAGCTTTTCCTCCTTTAATCTGCAAGTCCGAGCAGAGTCATAATCAGCGCCATCCGGACATAGACACCGTTCTGCACCTGTTCAAAATATGCGGCGCGCGGATCGTCGTCAACCGAAAGTTCGATTTCGTTGACGCGGGGAAGCGGATGGAGAACCGCCATTTTTTCTTTAGCCAGCTTCATCTTTTCTTCGGTCAGAATATAGCTGTCCTTTAAGCGGATGTAGTCCTCTTCATTGAAGAAACGCTCTTTCTGTACGCGGGTCATGTAGAGAATATCGAGCTGAGGCATGACCTCTTCGAGCGAAGAAACCTCTTCATAAGGAAGCCCCTTCGGCTGAAGAACCTCACGGATCACATAATCCGGAACCTTTAACTCCTCGGGCGAGATCAGGATAAATCGGATTCCGGTGTAGCGGGAAAGCGATTTGATGAGTGAATGAACGGTGCGTCCGAATTTAAGGTCGCCGCAAAGTCCAATCGTGAAGTCGTTTAACCGGCCGAGTCTGCGCTTGATGGTCATAAGGTCGGTCAGCGTCTGGGTCGGGTGCTGATGCCCGCCGTCTCCCGCATTGATAACCGGGATCTTTGAATACATGGATGCTCTGAGCGGCGCGCCCTCTTTCGGATGGCGCATGGCACAGATATCGGCGTAGCAGCTGACAACGCGGATGGTGTCGGCTACCGTTTCGCCTTTGGATGCAGAGGAAGAGTCAGCGCTTGAAAATCCAAGGACGCTTCCGCCAAGATTAAGCATGGCTGCTTCAAAGCTGAGTCTGGTACGGGTGCTCGGCTCATAGAAAAGAGTGGCCAGTTTTTTGTACCGGCAGACGTCCCGATAATTGGACGGATCGGCTGCGATATCATTTGCGAGTGCAAGAAGCTTGTCAACCTCTTCGACAGAAAAGTCCAGCGGATCGATCATATGTCTCATAAGCTGCCTCCTAAGCATAGAATGGTTGTATTTTTCTTTATTATATTCTTTTACCTCTTAAAAGTCCATAGCTTTTACTGAAAAGTTTGTTGTGTACTCACTTGTTTTTGTGGTGGATTAGTCTGATTGGAAAGCAGACTCTGCACGAATTTCCAAAAAAGACTTGTCATCTATTTTCTTTTTGTGCTATAATATAAAAATAGAGGGAAAGACATTCTGTTTGGGAATGGCAGCTATGCTATGTTTTGAAATAGTATCCGTTTTATCGGAGATCATCTCCCAAACTTGGAAACCACGGCGTTTGTCAGAGATTTGACAAACCTGTAAAACCCTACTATAATAAAAGAAAGACGCCCTTCGTTTCGGGCGGAAAGGTGTAAGTAATATGGATGTACAGATTTGTGTCGGAAGCTCCTGCCACTTAAAAGGTTCTTATAATGTGATTCGTGCATTTCAGCGTCTGGTCGAAGAGTATGGTTTACAGGATGAAATTGAACTGAAGGCGGCTTTCTGCATGGGTCGCTGCACCGAAGGCGTATCTACCATGTTCGGAGACGAATTTGTCGGCAATGTAACGCCGGATAACGCAGTAGAAGTTTTCCGCAAATATGCCCTTGAACCGCTTGGAAAAGGATAAGCATCGTCTCCGTTTGACTGATACGGAGCGCTCTGCTCAATACTGAAGAAGGGAAAAACTGTGATGGAAGTTTTACAGTTTACAAAAGCAAACTGCCGGGACTGCTACAAATGTATCCGGGAATGTCCCGTTAAATCAATCCGCGTAAAAGATCATCAGGCTTCGATCATCAGCAGCGACTGCATTCTTTGTGGGCGCTGTGTTCAGGTATGTCCCCAGAACGCCAAGGAAGTCCGAAACGATGTACCGCTTGTTCAGAAGCTGATCGATTCGGGCGAAAAGGTCATTGCAACGCTTGCGCCTTCCTTTATTGCGGCATTTGACGCAAAGGGATTCCGGCCGATGGCGGAAGCAATGAAAAAGCTGGGATTTTTTGAGGTGTTTGAAACAGCGGTTGGTGCCAATATCGTAAAGACCCGGTATGAAGAATTGATCGACGGGGGAGCGGAGCTGGTAATTTCTTCCTGCTGCCACTCGATTACCCGGCTGATCCAGAAATATCATCCGGAATGTCTTCCTTATTATGCGAAGGTCATTTCGCCGATGGAAGCGCACGCACGTCTTTTGAAGGAGCAGTATCCGGACGCGCACATCATTTTTGTTGGACCGTGTATCTCCAAAAAGGATGAGGTCGAACAATACTGCACCGGCAGTATCGATCTTACGATTACCTTTGACGAGTTGGAAAACTGGTTTGAAAAGGAAGGAATTTCCTTTGACAACCGGGATACGGATGATTCCCGGTTCCGCTCCCGTTTCTTCCCTGAGCCGGGCGGCGTTATTAAGAGCATGAACCGCCGCCCTGATTTCCATTACATAGCGATCGACGGCGTTGAAAAATGTCGGGCGGCGTTGGAAGAGATCGAAGCAGGCGGCCTGAGAGGGTACTTTATCGAAATGAATGCCTGCGAGGGCGCATGTATCAACGGCCCCGGTATGCCGAAAAAACGCCGCGGCAGCATCGTTTCGCGAGTACTCGTTGAATCAGCTGCTGATACAAAGAAGGATTTTGACGTATCCCATGATCTTGATCTCAGCAAGGAAATGCCAGCAGAGATCCGGCGGGACACGGTTCCCGGCGAAGCGGAGATCCAGAAGATCCTGATCCGTACCGGAAAGCGTACTCCGGAGGATATGCTGAATTGCGGGGCCTGCGGATATTCGACCTGCCGTGAAAAAGCGATCGCCGTATGGCAGGGAAAAGCGGAGTTGGAGATGTGCCTCCACTACGCGAAAGAACGCGCACAGTCCCTTTCCGATCAGATTTTTGAATTATCTCCGACCGGGATCGTCGCGGTGGACAGTGATTTTGTTATCCGTCAGATTAACCGTGAAGCGCTTCATATGCTTAGGATCCCGGAGGACGAGAATATCGTCGGAAAGGATTTTGGCGATTATTATGATGTCCTTGAACTGCTCGATGTTATGGAAAACGGCAGGAATATCGTCAATGAACGGGGTCATCTGGATAAGAGCGACCTCTATGTAGACCGCACGATCATGTATGATGAACAGCACAGCAATTTCCTGGTTTTCCTCAAGAATATTGACGAAATCGTTCGCGCCGAGGCTACGGCGGATGAACTGCGCAAGGAAACCATCCGGATTACCGATCAGGTCGTTGATAAGCAGATGCGTACTGTTCAGGAAATTGCCTCTCTGCTTGGCGAAACCACCGCAGAGACGAAGGTCGCACTTAATATGCTCAAAAAGAGTATGCTGTGAGGTCACACGATGAGCTATTACATTGACAACAGTTATGTCAGCCTGAATAAACATGACGAGGAGCTTTGCGGCGACCGGGTCGAGACAGCCTACTACAACGGGACTCAGACACTGGTTCTTGCGGATGGAATGGGTTCCGGCGTGCGGGCCAATATCCTTTCGAGCCTGACTGCAAAGATCATCTGTACGATGATGTCCAGCGGTATGTCGGTTGAAGACTGCGTAGAAACGATCGCGGCGACCCTTCCAATGCGTAAGGATGTTATGGTTGCTTACTCCACCTTTACGATCCTTCAGATCACGTCGGACGGCGATGCCTATATGGTGCAGTTTGACAACCCGCTTTCTGTTCTTCTCCGAAACGGCAAGGCCGTGGAATATCCGGTAGAGATCAATATCATCGGCGATAAAACGCTCTATGAGACCCGGATGAAGGTCGAACTGGGAGATACATTTGTCATGTTCAGTGACGGCGTTTCTCATGCCGGTATCGGTATCAGCATGAGCTTCGGCTGGCAGAGTGAACATATCTGCTCCTTCCTTGAAAGCAAATGCTCGGTCAACGACTCTCCCCATACGATCGCCGCTAAGCTGGTTGACGCCGCGAAAGAACTTTATCTCGGTGTCATGGGCGACGATACGACGGTTGCAGTTATGAAGGTGCGGGAACGGTGTGAGGTTTCGGTGATGCTGGGACCGCCCGCCGATCCAAAAGACGATATCCGCGTGATCGAGGAGTTCCTTTCCCGTCCCGGAAAGAAGATCGTCAGCGGCGGTACGACCTCCAAGATCGTCAGTAAATATCTCGGTCAGACGGTCGAGACCTGTCTGGATTATCTGGATCCGAAGATCCCGCCGGCCGGGCGTATGAAGGGCGTCGATATTGTTACCGAAGGTGTTATCACCATGGGACGGGTTATGGAACTGTCTCAGCAGATGGTCGATCAGACCCTTCCGGTTGATTGGAAGGACAAGCAGGATGCGGCTACAACGGTTGCGAAGATGCTGTTTGAAGAGGCAACCGACGTCAACATTTTTGTCGGCCGCGCCATGAATCCGGCACATCAGAACCCCAATCTTCCGATCAACTTCTCGATCAAGCTCAAAATCGTTGAGGTGCTTTCGGAAAATCTGAAAAAGATCGGGAAACGGGTGAATGTGCATTACTTCTGATGCTTGAGCGGGCAATAATGAGAAAAAAGAGGGGAAACCTGCATGATTACAAAAGAACTTTTCGGACATCTTTCCGATGGACGGGAGGTGTATCGGTATACGATCGAAAATGATACCGCTTCGGTCTCGATTCTGAGCCTTGGCGGTATCATTCAGTCGCTTTGTGTTCCGGGACGCGATGGGAAAAAGTATGATGTTGTGCTCGGCTATGACGATGTTTCCGGCTGTGAAAAATGGCGGACGAACTATTTCGGCGCGTTGATCGGACGGTTTGGAAACCGGATCGGCGGGGCACACTTTATCCTGAACGGCAAGGAGTACCGCCTGTTTGCAAACGATGGTGAAAACCATCTTCACGGCGGAAAAGAAGGCTTCAATGCCAAGCTCTGGACGGTTGAGCCGCAGGGCGAAGATACACTGAAGCTTTTGCTTTTCTCGCCCGATGGCGAAGAAGGCTACCCCGGAAATATGGAAGTCACTGTCTTTTATAAGCTGACCGGTGCCGCTCTCGATATTCATTATTTTGCCCGGTCGGACGCCGATACGGTCATCAATCTTACCAACCACGCCTACTTTAACCTTGCCGGAGAAGGGGAAGGAACGATTGCCGATCATCTGCTGACGATCCACGCAGACGCTTTTACAGCCGTTGATCTGCACGGTCTGACGGTCGAAAAAGTGCTGTCGGTTGAAGGCACGCCGTTTGATTTTCGCACGGCCAAAGCGGTTGGAAGGGATATCGAAGCCGACGATGAACAGCTTCATTTCGGCGGAGGCTATGATCACAACTTTGTGCTCGAACCTTCCCATGACCTGACCGAAGCGGCGGTTGTCAGCTGTCCGCGCAGCGGGATCCAGATGCGCGTATCCACGACTCAGCCCGGCGTCCAGCTTTATACCGGCAATATGATTACCCCGCAGACGGGTAAACACGGACACCCTTACGGAAAACGCAGTGCGCTCTGTCTGGAAACACAGCATTTTCCAAACTCGATGGCTTGCTCTTCGTTTGCTTCTCCTGTTCTTAAGGCGGGGGAAACGTATGATGAAGAGACGGTATATGAGTTCAGTGTCGAATAATCAGCTGTTTTGAGGGCAAACGCCCTTTGCAGAAATAAAGGAGAACGCCCGGAAGAAGTTGCTTTCGGGCAAGCGAAAGGAAGTTATACAAAAATGAGTGAATGCAGTCATAATTGCAGCTCCTGCGGCGAAAACTGCCCCTCGCGTCAGAGTCCGGAGAGTTTTCTTGAAAAGCCGAACGAAATGTCTTCGATCAAAAAGGTCATCGGCATTGTCAGCGGCAAAGGCGGCGTTGGAAAATCGATGGTCACTTCGATCCTCGCAACCCTTCTGCGCCGGAAAGATTACGGCGTAGCCATCATGGACGCAGACATTACCGGCCCTTCGATCCCGAAAGCATTCGGTTTGCACGAACGCGCGACCGCAAACGATTTCGGCATTCTGCCGGTTGAAACCAAAACCGGGATTCAGGTCATGTCCTTAAACCTCCTGCTGGAGGATGAGACGATGCCGGTCGTCTGGAGAGGGCCGGTTATTGCCGGTACCGTCAAACAGTTCTGGACCGATGTGATCTGGAATGACGTTGACTTTATGTTTGTGGATATGCCTCCCGGAACGGGCGACGTACCGCTGACCGTTTTCCAGTCGATTCCGCTTGATGGTATTATTGTCGTGACCTCTCCTCAGGAACTGGTCTCGATGATCGTTGAAAAAGCCGTCCGCATGGCAGAAACGATGAATGTTCCGGTTCTCGGTCTCGTCGAAAATATGAGCTATGTCGTATGTCCTGACTGCGGCAAGAAGATCGAGGTATTCGGAAAGAGCCATATTGATGATACGGCCGCTAAGTATAATCTCCCGGTTCTTGGACGTCTGCCGTTTGCTCCTGCAATCGCAGGCGCCGCGGATAAAGGCGCGATCGAACTGTTTGAAGGCGATTGGCTGGATGGCGCGGCTGAAAAGGTGGAGGCGCTTTTGAAATGACGCCGAAGGAAAGAGGAGAGCGGGCAGCAGCTTATTTCCTGGATGGATATAACTGTCCGCAATCGGTTGTACTGGCTTTTTCGGATCTGCTCGGTATGGATGAGACGCTGCTGACCAAAATGGTTTCTCCGTTCGGCGGCGGAATCTGCCGGATACGCGAGGTATGCGGAGCAGTTTCGGGAATGATGTTTGTTCTCGGAAGCCTCGAAGGATATACTTCGCCTGAGGACAACGAGGGAAAGGCCGCGCTTTATTATACCGGCCAGACGCTTGTGAAAAAGTTTACCGAAAGGAATGGCAAGGGCAGCTTTATCTGTGCCGATATTCTCGATAAGCCCCGCGGCGCGGATATTCCGCAGCCGGAGCTTCGTACCGAGAGTTATTACCACCATCGTCCCTGCGCGGAGATCGTCCGTGCGGCGGCAGAGGTTCTTTCGGAATATCTCGGACAGTAATCCTCTCTTAATTTCATACAAATATTACGATTGAAGCAGAATGAATTGTGAAAAGAGGAGAATTTGAAAATTCTCCTAAAAACCTTTGACAAGCGATTCTGCGGATGTTATAATATTACTGCCGCTTGTTCCGGGCAATAAAGATCGGGATGTACCCGACGCCTTGTGAATGGCGAGTTTATAGTAAAGGCAGGTGCCTTGTGATGTACGCAGTTATGGAAACTGGCGGAAAGCAGTACCGTGTTCAGGTTGGAGACGTCGTTTTTGTAGAGAAGCTCGAGTGTGAAGCTGACTCCAAGATCTCCATCGACAAAATCGTTATGGTCTCTGACGACAATGGCGTGAAAGTCGGCGCTCCTTATGTTGAGGGCGCATCCGTTGAGGCTACCGTTCTGAAAAACGGCAAGTCCAAGAAGGTTACTGTTTTCACCTACAAGTCCAAAAAGAACGAAAAGCGTAAAATGGGTCATAGACAGCCTTACACCCAGGTAAGAATCGACTCCATTAACGCCTGATTCCGATGATTCGGGCAGAGTTTTTCTCCAAAGCTGACCATCTGAACGGCTTTTCGGTATCCGGTCATTCCGGATATGCGGACGCGGGCGAGGATATTGTCTGTGCGGCGGTCAGTTCGGCGGTTCAGCTGACAGCGAACGGTATTACCGAGGTTCTCGGTGCGCATGCTTCCGTTTCGGCGGAAGGCGATACGGTTTCGCTGAACCTGGAATCCGCTTCGGAAGGGAATGCAGAGGTGTTTCTTGAAGCACTTCGACTGCATCTTTCGCTTCTGGCAGAGGATTATCCGAAAAATGTCAAGCTTATTTATACGGAGGTGTAATCCATGTTAAAGATCAGCATTCAGTTTTTTGCACATAAAAAAGGCGCTGGTTCTACCAAGAACGGCCGTGATTCCGAGTCCAAGAGACTGGGCGTAAAACGTGCCGATGGACAGGCTGTTCTGGCTGGCAACATTCTCGTTCGTCAGCGCGGAACCCACATCCATCCCGGTGAAAACGTTGGTATCGGCAGCGATGATACCCTTTTCGCTCTGGTTGACGGAAAAGTCAAATTTGAACGCGTAGGACGTGACCGCAAAAAAGTCAGCGTTTATCCCGCTCAATAAGAAATGTCCAAAAACCCCGGGCGGTTAAGCGCTCGGGGTTTTGTTTTGGCAATATTCCGGTCTTAAAGCGGGAAGAATATTTCTGTCCGCTTTGTACTGTCCGCTTTGTATCTGAAAAGCCAGAAAGGGAAATCCATGTTCATTGATCGTGCGACGATTTTTGTAAAAGCAGGAAACGGCGGCAACGGAGCCGTTTCGTTCCATCGTGAAAAGTATGTGGCGGCAGGCGGCCCGGACGGCGGAGACGGCGGACGCGGCGGCGATGTCATCTTCGTAGTGGACAAAAACCTGAACACGCTGGAAAAGTTCCGTTATAAGAAAAAATATCAGGCTCCCGATGGAAATCCCGGTTCCAGCCGCAACTGTACCGGACGTTCGGGCGAAAACCTGATCATTCCCGTCCCGGAGGGGACGATTGTCCGTGAGGCGGAAACGGGGCAGATCATGGCCGACCTTTCCGGAACGGATTCGGTAATTATCGCGAAAGGCGGAAAAGGCGGAGCCGGAAATCAGCATTTTGCGACCTCTACCCGTCAGATTCCGCGTTTTGCAAAGCCCGGTGTCCCCGGTGAGAGCTTTACGCTTCAGCTTGAGTTGAAGCTGCTGGCGGACGTAGGACTGGTTGGCTTCCCGAATGTCGGAAAGAGCACGCTGATTTCGGTTGTCAGCGGTGCCCGCCCGAAGATCGCCAACTACCATTTTACGACCCTTTCTCCGATTCTGGGCGTTGTCGGGTATGGCGACGAGGGAAGAAGCTTCGTTATGGCGGATATTCCCGGTCTGGTCGAAGGCGCTAGTGAAGGCGTCGGACTTGGGCATGACTTTCTCCGCCATGTTGACCGCTGCCGACTGATCATCCATGTGGTCGATGTTTCCGGAATCGAAGGACGTGATCCGATCGACGATTTTGAGAAGATCAATTTTGAGCTTCGCAATTTTGACGAGAATCTGGGTGCCCGTCCGCAGATTGTTGCAGGCAACAAATGCGACCTTGCTTCTCCGGAACAAATTGAGCGCTTCCGGACATATATTGAAGGGAAAGGGCTTACCTTTTTCCCGATCAGTGCCGCGGGACGCATGGGTGTGAAGGAACTGATTGCTGAGGTTATTCACCGGCTTCAGACTCTTCCTCCGGTCAAGACATATGAGACGGAGTATGTTCATGTTCTGCCGCAGGCAGGCGGAGGCGACCGCACCAAGTTTGAGGTTACCGAGGAAAACGGCATCTTTTATGTGGAGGCTGATTGGCTGGAACAGATCCTTTCGACTGTTAATATGGACGATTACGCTTCGCTCCAGTATTTCCAGAGAGTCCTTCGCGAGTCGGGCATTATCGACCGTCTCGACCAGATGGGGATTCAGGAAGGGCAGACCGTCGATATCTTCGGCTTCCAGTTTGAATATGTTCGTTGATCGGGAGGAGGTTTTTCCTTGCAGATTGCCAATATCACCGATCCGAAGCAGTTAAGCCCGCTGGTCATGGCCTATATCGGCGATGCGGTTTTTGAACTGCTGGTGCGCACCCGGCTCCTGGAAAAAGGAAACGCGCCGGTCAATAAACTCCATCAAATTACGGTTCATCATGTCTGTGCGGCGGCTCAGGCCAAAGGCTACCGTGCGATTGAATCGCTTCTGACGGAAGAGGAAGCAGCGGTTTACCGCCGCGGCCGCAACACTCATAACAACATTCCGAAAAACGCGGATCCGGCGACCTACCGTTCCGCAACGGGATTGGAAGCGCTGTTTGGTTATCTCTATGTAAAAGGGGAGAACGAACGGATGCGGATCCTCTTTGACGCCATCTGGAAAGATGCGGACGGACAGCCCAATACGCCGGAAACTGCGGGTTGAGAGGAGAAGGAGTTATGTCGAAAAGCTATCTTCGGGAGATGCTCTGGGATTCACTGATCGTATTGGTCGGAACGGCGGTTTATGCGGTTGGGCTTTATTATTTCGTAGAGCCGAGCAATACGGCTCCCGGAGGCGTAAGCGGTATCGCACTTCTGGTCAATTACTGTACCGGCCTTCCGGTCGGTATCATGAATGCGGTCATCAACCTTCCGCTGCTGATTTTGGGACTTATTTTTCTGGGCAAGGAATTTATTTTTAAAACCCTGCTTTCGGTTGCCGGTTTTACCGTTTTCTACGACTATATTCTGACACCGCTGAAGTTTCCGGTATATGATGGGGAACGGCTGATGGCCTGCATTTTCGGCGGTGTTGTGACGGGACTTGGGCTCGGGTTGGTCTTTTATGCAGCCGGAAGCACCGGAGGAACCGATATCATCTCCAAGCTCGTTCATCTCCGTCTCCCTCATGTCCAGATCGGACGGGCGCTGATGCTGGTCGATCTGGTGATTGTACTTGCTTCGGTCGTTGTTTATCATTCAACCGAGAGTGCCCTTTACGCTGTTATCATCATCTACGTCAGTACGCAGATGATCAACTTTGTCGTTTATGGCGGGGACAGCGGAAGACTGCTCTATATCATGTCGGATCATTACCGGGAGATCACCGATGCGATTCTTTCCAATGTGGATCGTGGAGTGACCTTGCTCAGTGGAGAGGGCGGATATACCGGCGCTCATAAGAAGGTCGTTATGTGTGCCCTGCGCAAAACCGAGTATCATAAGGTAAAACGCCTGGTTCATACGATCGACCCGCACGCCTTTATCATTGCGGCGGAGTCGTATGAGGTAACCGGCGAGGGCTTTAAGTCGGGAAACGATGACGAATAAAAAGACGGCCGGATAAAATTCCGACCGTCCCTTTTCCGGAAGGTTATTCTTCAGAAGGTGTGTTTTCCTTCTGACTTTTTGCACCGCTTTCATTTCTGTGTTGCGTATTCTTCTGATTCTGAGAAGAACGCTGCGGTTCGTGTGAGCGCTGTTCACTGTTTTTCATTTCTGTTTTCTCCTTTCTTTCGGGACTTTGTAAACCTTTTTGGTTTACACCGGTCAGTATGGACGAAAAACGGATGGGTATGCAGAAGATGAGAAAAAATCTGCCTACCATAGATCAAAAGTTAAAATGAAAGGAAGATTTTCATGTCTGGACATTCCAAGTGGAACAACATTAAGAGAAAAAAGGAAAAGACCGATGGCGCGAAAGCAAAGGTCTTTACCAAAATCGGGCGCGAGATCGCAGTTGCTGTTAAAATGGGCGGCGGAGATCCCAACAATAACTCTGCTCTGAAGGTTCTGATTGCAAAGGCAAAAGCTAATAATATCCCGAATGATAACATTGACCGCGTTATCAAAAAAGCAGCAGGCGAGGGAAGCAAGAACAACTACGAGAACAACACATACGAAGGCTATGGCCCCGGCGGTGTTGCTGTTATCGTTGAGACCCTGACCGATAACAAGAACCGTACCGCAGGCGATGTCCGCCATCTGTTCGATAAGTTCGGCGGCAACATGGGCACGACTGGCTGTGTTTCCTTTGGATTCCAGGAGAAGGGTGTATTCGTCATCAACAATGAAGAGGGCGAATATGACGAAGATAAGATCATGGAAGACATCATGGAAGCTGGCGCAGATGATTTCTCGATGGAAGACGATACGGTTGAGATCACCTGCGAGCCGAACGATTTCGGAAGCGTCCTTGAAGCGCTCCAGGGCATGGATTACACCTTCGAGACCGCTGAGGTTCAGATGGTTCCCAACAACTACGTTACGCTTTCTGATCCCGATCAGATCAAGATGATGGGACTTCTCCTCGAAAAACTTGAGGATAACGATGACGTCCAGAACGTCTGGCACAACTGGGAAAATGCCGAGGATTACGAAGGCTGATCCTATTGCGTGCACGAAAAAGCCGCTCTTTCCGTTTACGTGGAGAGGGCGGCTTTTTCGTGGCTTGTAAAAATACCCGGCCTACGCATGATGCTGCATAAACCGGGTATTGTTTTAGTTCTCGTTTTCGGAGGATTCGGTTTCTTTTCCTTCATTGTTGACTGCCTGAACCAGTTCGCGGTTGGCATTATGTTCTTCAAGCGTTGAAGCAAAATAAACCTTTCCGTTTTTATCGCTGACAAAATAGAAAGCGTCGCAGTCAGGATCGGGATTGAGAAGCGCATCAAATGCGACCGTGCCGGGATTATTGATCGGGCCGATCGGAAGTCCTTTGCACTGATAGGTGTCGTAGGAAGCGGCGATTGACTCATCCGGAATGTAATTCTGCGCATAAGTACGGGTCGGATTGGATTGAAGACGGGGATAATCAACCGAAGCGAGCCGGTTCTGGAAGACCGCCGAGATGGAATAACGGTAGCTGCTTGAACCGCCTTCCGCCTGTAAGATAGAGGCAAAGGTAACGGCTTCATGAAGCGAATAACCTTTCGCATTGAACTGAGCGATCATCGTATCGTCTACCTTTTCCTCAAACCGCATCAGCATCATTTCCACGACCGCATCTGCGCTCTGCCCGGTGTAGAAGGTATAGGTATCGGGATAGAGATATCCTTCATAACGATAGAAAACACCGTTGGGAATTTCACTGTTATACTTGAACGTATGAACCGTATTGACGGCTTTCAGGAAATCCTCTTTGGTGCAGACTCCGTACTGCTCCAGGATCTCTCCGAACCGATTGACGTTGTAATTGGCGTACATCGTCAGCGTAACCTTTTCTCCGGTTGCAAGGATCTTCTTGCTTCCGTCGGAAGCGTATGCGGCAGAAGGCGTTCCGGACACACCGGTTCCGGTCAGTGCACCGTCTTTATCGAAGTTGTAATTGACGCCGTCGATTTGAAGGATCGTATTTGTCTGCACCTTTCCGTCAGCGTCTGCAAAATACCGAACGCCATCAATGACCAGCCAGCCGGTGTTCACGTCTCCGTTCGGCCCAAAGTAGTACCAGCTGTCGTCTGCATAAGCCCAGTTTTTGGACATGACTCCGTTGGTACGGAAAAAGCGAAGCTCTCCGTCAATCGTATGAAGACCGATGGCCGCCGCACCGGAAGAGGTGAGATAGAATCGCTCTTCGTTCAGATCCAGCCACTGGGAGTTAAGCATTTTCCCGCCATTCAGATAGTACCAGTTGCCTTTGTAGTAATACCAACCGTTTCGAGGATGTCCGCTTGAATCAAAGACATACCATTCCCCGTCGATCAGCGTCCAGTTGCGCGCCATGGATCCGTTGGATCTGAGATAAAAGTCGCCATCTGAATCCGAGTACCATCCGGTCAGCATTTTCCCATTGTCGTCGAATCGATACCAGTCTTTATTTATATATTTCCAGCAGCCGACAGCCGCCGTTCCGTTTTCATCGGTATAAGAGTATCCGCTGGTTTCATCTCCGTTCCATCCGGCATAAGCAGCGGTTGCAGCCACGGTCGCCGCCGCAGTCAGCGTAACGGCTAAAGCCAGTGCTTTTCTGCCAAATCCCGTCATAAAGTCATCCTTTCCAAGATTAGTTCTGAATATCCGACGATATTCTTTTTCTATTTTAGCATAGATCCGGTCATTTGTCAAAAACACGCTTTCGACACGTCTCTTTTTCCTTGACAAATCCGGAAGATATGCTATGATATAAGAATAAGTGTAAACGAAAGGCGGAAAATAAGTTGACAACAAAGATGCGGATTTTACAGCTGCTTCAGCAAGCCGATGGGAAGCTGATTTCCGGCGGAGAGATCGCTGAGCAGCTTTCGATCTCCCGTACTGCGGTCTGGAAACAGATCTCGGCGCTTCAGCAGGAAGGCTACCGGATCACTGCGGAACAGGGCAAGGGTTATCTCTTGGAAAAAAGTGATGTGCTTTCCGCGTACGAGGTTGAGCGGCGTCTGACGACCCATACGATCGGGCATCCGATCCATTATTTTCCATCGATCGATTCAACCAACCTTTACGCAAAACGTACTCCCGGACTGGAAAACGGTTCGATTGTCGTCGCATCTCAGCAGACCGACGGGATCGGTCGGCTTTCTCGGAAATTTTACTCGCCTGAAAAGATGGGTGTTTACCTTTCGATCGTTCTTCACCCTGAGCAGATCGCCTTTTCTGACGTGTCAACCATTACCCTTCTGACTGCGGTGGCCATGATCGATACGATCGAACAGCTGACCGGTGTTCGTCCCGGCATCAAGTGGACGAACGATATTTACCTTCATGGTCGGAAGCTCTGTGGGATTCTGACCGAAGCGACGATCGAAGGAGAAAGCGGGATGATCCGGAGCATCATCGTCGGAATCGGCCTGAATCTTTACCAACAGTACACCGATTTTGAGCCGGAAATTCGTGACATCGCCGGTTCGGTGCTGAGCGAAACCGGCGTTCGGGTCAATCCTGCGGATTATGTGGCGAAGCTGGCGGAGAATTTTGAAAAGTATTATCTGGATCAGCATTTCCCGGAAAATAAGCACAGCTTTCTTAAGCGTTATAAAGAGGCACTCTTTTTCCTTGGACAGACCGTTACAGTTTCTTCGGTTCGGGAAGAGTACAGCGCGGTTGCTGAGGGCATCAATGAAAACGGAGAATTGATCGTCCGACGGGAGGACGGCCGCATGGAAACTCTCAACAGCGGCGAGATCCGGTTGAAACTGAATCTGAAGGATTACAGGTAAATAAAAAGCTGTCCCGCTTATCCTTATCGGACAGGCGGGGCAGCTTTTTATGTTTTGATCGTATGATTCGATCAGTTCCACCACATCTCAGTCATCTTGGGCTGGAAGACGAGGACTTCCTTGAGGAAGGAAATAGCTTTATCAAGGCCTTCCAGAGGAGTCATCAGGCTGTCCTCATGCTCGATCGAAAGAGCGCCTTCATAACCGGCCATACGCAGAGCGGAAACCATGTCTTTCCAGTAAGCGTAGTCATGACCGTAGCCAACGCTGCGGAAGATCCAGCTGCGGTTGTTCTCGTCGGAGAAGTTCTTGGTATCGAGAACGCCGTTGACAGCGGTGTTGTAGGGATCGATCTTGGTGTCTTTTGCATGGAAGTGGAAGATGGCGTGTTCTTTGCCCAGAGCGCGGATAGCGGCTGCGGGATCAACACCCTGCCATACCAGATGGCTGGGGTCGAAGTTGGCGCCGATTTCGGGGCCGACAGCAGCGCGGAGCTTGAGCAGGGTCTCTACGTTGTATACGCAGAAGCCGGGGTG
>JALEHK010000085.1 GCA_022770625.1 Oscillospiraceae bacterium
AAACCATTCGGATGGTTTCCATCCGGACGAGAGCGGGATCCCCGATGATTTTTCGGTACAGTATGAGGACGATTTCGGAACGCCCCGCGAAGGCGAAGTCTATCAGGGGGAGAACGGAGAATATGACGATGGTTACTACGATGGCGATTACGGCGGATACGCGGACGAGGATTATTCCGACGGCGGATATGAGCAGTCGTATGACGATTCGGACACCTATCCGGATGGCTATCAGGATAGTTATCAGGATAGCTATCAGGATAGCTATCCTGACGACCTTTACGGTCAGGACTACGGCGATGGATATGACGCAAGCTGGGGGGATGAGCCAATGATCGAAGAGACCCCTCCCGCCAAAGGAAAGAAGCACCGCGGTAAAAAGGGGGGCGGGAGCGCGGATTTTTCTCCTCCGAAGAAGAAAAAAAAGCGGGGCTGCCTGCTGAGGATCTTCTTCCGTCTCTTAGCGCTGCTGCTTGTGGCGGTGATCGGCTTTACCGGGTTCCTTTTTGTCCGGCTGAAACCGTCGGATTTCCCGTCGGATAACGCTTCTCTCGGTGTCAACAGCTCTGTTTCCGAGTCCGGCGTCACCAACATCGCCCTTTTCGGCGTGGATGCGCGCGACTATTCCGAGAATACCCGTTCGGATGCGATCATGATCCTTTCGGTCGATCAGCGCCATGGAAAGATCAAGCTCTCGACGCTGATGCGGGACACGCTTGTGACCGTTCCGGGCTACGGAGATATGAAGCTGACCGAAAGCTATGCCTACGGCGGACCGGAGCTGACTGTGCGGACGATTAACGAGAACTTTGATATGGACATCAAAGAATACGCGACCGTTACCTTTAAGGCGATGGCGGCGATTATCGATGCGGCCGGCGGCGTTGAGGTGGATATTACCGAAAAAGAGCGGGTTTCCGCGAACGGCTCGGTATGGGAGCAGTGGGACGCCTGCGGAATGGATGCCGACTATATCGCCGAAGCAGGGAAACAGACCCTCTCGGGCACACAGGCGGTCGCCTACGCCCGTATCCGTCACGTCGGGAATGCGGATTATCAGCGTACTTCCCGCCAGCGCGCGGTTCTGACTGCGCTGATCCATCAGTTGATCACTCATCCCCAGCGGATCCCGGCTACGCTGATGACGGCAGAAGACGTGGTCGATACCTCTCTTTCCCAGACCGATCTGCTGAGCCTGATGCCGATCCTTCTCCGCGGGCTCCATGTGGACAGCGCCCGTTTTCCGCTGAACGCCAATATCATTTCCGATAGCTACTACGTCGGAAAGTCGGCCTGTATCTACGCCGATATGGACGCGACGATTGCGGCGCTGCACGGCTTTATCTACGATGACGTCAACCCGACGACCGATTCCGACCGCCGCTCGAACGGAGAAGAATAACACTTTCAAAAAGATAGCGCTGAATGCCCTCCATGGGTGTTCGGCGCTTTTCACATTAGAGTTTCCTCTAACTTTGGCTCCTTTTCGGTCAAAACGGAGAATCCGCTTCGGGAGTATTGACTTAGAGTTCACTTTAGGGTGTATGCTGATGTCACAGTCCGAAAGGGAACGCAGTTGAGCAGCCCATCCGATCTCTGCGGTGCGAATGAAAAAAGATATTGCCTTTTTGCACAATATCAATGCACTTTTATTGTATGTATTATACATGGCAGAGAATCGTGCTACAATCGCTTGCAAATCCAAACGGATTGTTGTAGAATGGAATTGCAGGAAAAGAAAGAGCGCTTAAAGAAAAAAAGGCGCCGATCCTGTCTCCGTCAAATGGACGGAAGTATCGTTTGTTATGGTGATGGAGGAAATATTATGAACGTTACGATGAACCGTATGTTAGAGAACGATCTCGGACTTGTCGAAGCTGCTGAGAAGCGCCCCGCAAAAATGCACAACCGTCTGGAAGCAGGCGCGAACCTGACTGCTCCCGCGATGATGCGGATGCTGGCAGAGGATGCCGGTGCGATGGAGCTTTGCGACCCGAGAAATTACGCCAATACCGTTTCCGGTCGTGAAACGATCTCCGAGCGGATCGCTGGGAAGATCATGGATATCCGTGCCCGCCGCGCTGCCCGCAGAGAGATGCACGCCCGTATGATGCGTGCCTATGGCGATGCCCGTAAACAGGCTGTTTGATCTGAATAGAAGTTTTTCGACATTTTGTGAGCAATCAAAAACCCCCGCACCGAAGATCTTTCCGGCGCGGGGGTTCTTTATCATGTTTACAGCTTGGTAAGAATTTCCGTTTCAAAAAACGTTTTTGCGGTCTCGGGGCTGACAGTGTGAAGAACGCCGTCAATCGTGACGCATACACCTTTCTCGCAGTTGCCGGTGCAGAAAGTGCCGGTCAGTTCAACTTTATCGGCGAGGTTATTGGAATTAACGAGTTCCTGAAGCTGATCGATAACTGCTTTGGAACCTTTGACGTGACAGGAGCTGCCGATGCATACGGTAACTTTCATAAATTGATACATTCCTTCCTGGTTGGGAGTTTTGCTTTCAGAGCGTTTGGATTATTTCTTGTCCGCTTCCGCATCGAGTTTCTTGTTGCGGAAGTAAAGGATGATATCAGTCGTAACAAAGATGATGTTCGGCCAGTACATCCAGAAAGCAGGGTTAAAGGTATGGGTCATGAACTTGGAAGCGATACCGCAGACATATCCGATAGCAATCAGGATCGTGAAGGTAACGCTGGTGCCTTTAGCGGTTCTGGATCTGTACGAACGAACGACCTTCATCGGCCAGGAAATGCCGAATGAAAGGATCATTAAAAACTCGAGAATTTCTGCTACAGCCATGTTTTCCTCCAATAAGACGGGGTGATTTTCATACGCTTCCGGGCATCCGGATCAGGCTCCTTTGGGAATAAGGAGCCTGATATAAGCGGATCTTAGAACTCTTCTTTGTTCATTGCCCTTCTGTAATCGGGAAGGAGCTTAGGCGAAACGACGTCCGAATGGATACCGGCCTCTTCCATCTCCTTGGTGAACGCCTTGACATGATCGAGGTTGAGCGCGCCGACGGTAACATCTTTTGACTTGGCAGCAGCAGCCTTACCGGCGTCGCGGCCGAATACGATGATGTCCAGCAGCGAGTTGCCCATCAGACGATTGCGTCCGTGGATACCGCCGACAGCCTCACCGGCAACAAACAGGTTCTCAACTGCGCTCATGCAGGTATCGGGATCAATGTCGATACCGCCGTTCTGGTAGTGCAGAGTGGGGTAAACGAGGATCGGTTCCTTGCGGATGTCGATGTCGTATTTCGCGAACATTCTCATCATAGCGGGGATGCGCTTCTCGATGGTGCCTTCACCGCCCTTGATCTCGATCATGGGGGTATCCAGCCAGACGCCTACGCCTTCGGGGGTGTGGACGCCGTTGCCACGGTCGGAGCACTCACGGATGATGGATGCAGCCGAAACGTCGCGGGTCTCCAGCGGGTTCATGAACGCTTCGCCGTTTGCGTTAATCAGCATAGCGCCCAGCGAACGAACCTTCTCGGTAACCAGTGCGCCGAAAATCTGCTCAGGGAAAGCAGCACCGGTGGGATGGTACTGAAGGGTGTCAGGGTAGAGCAGCTTTGCACCGGCTCTGTAGCCCAGAACCAGACCGTCTGCGGTTGCGCCGTAGTGGTTGGAAGTGGGGAAGCCCTGGTAATGCATCCGTCCGGCGCCGCCGGTCGCGATGATGACCGTCTTGGCACGGGCGATCTTCAGCTCTTTGGTCTCCATGTTCATCAGAACAGCGCCGGCTGCATGGCCGTTCTCATCCTTGATGAGTTCGATCGCAGCGGTAAAGTCAACGACCGGGATGCCGCGGTTGAGAACTTCGTCGCGCAGGGTGCGCATGATCTCAGCACCGGAATAATCCTTAGCTGCGTGCATTCTCTTGCGGGAGGTTCCGCCGCCGTGGGTGGTAATCATCGTGCCGTCGGCGTCCTTATCGAACTCAACGCCGAGGTGGTTCAGCCACTGGATCGCTTCGGGAGCTTCGGTGACCAGCTTATAGACCAGCTTCTTTTTAGCTGCAAAGTGTCCGCCGCCGAAAGCGTCGAGGAAGTGCTGAGCAGGGGAGTCACCGGGCTTGTCGGCAGCCTGGATGCCGCCCTCTGCCATCATCGTGTTCGCATCGCCCATTCTGAGCTTGGTGACGATCATGGCTTTAACGCCTGCGTTGTTCGCTTCGATTGCGGCAGAAGCGCCTGCTCCGCCGCCGCCGATAATCAGAACATCGGTGTCATAATCGGGGTTGGAGAGGTCGATCGTATCGGGATTGACGCGGGGATTGGCCTGAAGGATCGCAGCCAGTTCCAGCGGAACCTTGTCGCCTTTGTTGGGGCCGATCTCAAGGTTGGTGAACTCGCTCTCTTTGTAGTCGGGATGATAGGTACGCAGCAGCTGATCTTTTTCGTCAGCAGTCATGCGTCTGGGGTCGAGGGTAACGTTTACTGCTCTTGCGGCCTCGACCTTTTTCATCGATTCAAGCATTTCATTGGTGTACATCAGTAAACCCCTCCTTATTTCTCGATGACTCTGGTGTTGTAAAGCTCCTTGATCTCGTCAAGAGGCTTATTCATCAGATTCTGGATCAGATCTTCCAGCTTGCCTTCCTTGATTTCTTCAACGCGCTCGGTCAGGTGCTTGGACTCAGGCGCAATGTATTTGCCGTTTAAGCGGCGAGCCAGCATAGCGACCTGCGGATGAGAGATGCCTGCGGGGCAGCGGGAAGAGCATACGCCGCACATAACGCAGTCGAAGGACTCCTCTGCACATTTCTCGTACTCACCTCTCTGTGCATAGGCGATGTACTGCATGACGTTCAGGCCCTGGGTGCAGGCTTTGGTGCAGGCGTTGCAGCCGATGCAGGAATAGATCTCGGGATAGAGCTGCATCATGATCTGCTCGGTGGGTTTTACTTTCTCAATATCGTAAACCTGTTTGACGAGGGGGAAGAAGGGAAGGGTAGCAACGTACATATTCTCTTCAACCTTGGTCTGGCAGGCGAGGCAGGCCTTCAGTTCGGGATCGCCCTTAATGCGATAGATGGTTGCACAGGCACCGCAGAAGCCGTTACGGCATCCACATCCGCGGATCAGCTGATAGCCTGCGTATTCCATCGCTTTCATGATGGTCAGGTTAGAGGGCACTTCGTACATTTTGCCCATCAGATAGACATGAACCATTTCTTCCATGTTCAGCACACGCTCCTTTGTTTTCATACAGGCCTATGCAGCCGGAAGGGCTGCATAAACCACAAAGTCAGATTAATATTCGTTGGGGAGTTCATCCAGCTGGTCAAAGCGGAAAACAGGGCCGTCCTTGCAGACGTACTTGTTGCCGATGTTGCAGCGGCCGCATTTGCCGATAGCGCACTTCATGCGAAGCTCCATCGTCGTATAGACCTGCGTTTCCTTAAAGCCAAGCTCTTTCAGTCCGGCCAGCGTAAACTTGATCATGACGGGCGGGCCGCACATGATGACCGTCTTGGAAAGATCGGGGTTCAGCTCTTTGACATAGTTGGGGACAAAGCCGACATGGCCGGTCCAGCCTTCCTGTTCACGGTCGATCGTCAGATGAACCTTGACGTTGGGATCCTGTTCCCATTCATCGATGATCTCCTGATATTTGACCAGATCGTCCTTGGAACGGGAGCCGTAAACGATCTCGATCGTGCCGTAAGCGTCGGGGTTCTCACGTTTTTTGTCGCGGCAGTAGTTGATGACCGAACGGACAGGTGCAAGACCGATACCACCGGCGATGACCAGCAGGTCTTTGCCCTTGAAGTCGGTGTCAACGGGGAAGCCGTTGCCGTAAGGCCCGCGGATGGTGATCTGCTGACCCTCTTCCATCGAATGGAGCCATTCGGTAACGCAGCCGCATTTCTTGATCGAGAACTCAAGATAGTCGTTGTTGGTAGGGGAAGAGGTGATCGAGAAGAGCGCCTCGCCTACGCCCGGGATCGAGAGCATCGCGCACTGTCCGGGAATATGGATAAACGGCTTTTTGCCGTCCGGGCCGACAACCTGGAAGGTCTTAACGTCGGGGGTTTCCTTGGTGATCTTGGTAACGACACCAAGCTTCGGAATTAAAGTCTCAGGATTCATATCACAGATCTCCTTCCACAGCTTTTGCGACCTTGACGATGTTCATCGAGATCGGGCACTTGGAGAGGCAGCGTCCGCAGCCGACGCATCCGTATTCGCCGCCGTTGTTGGCAGGGAAATAGACCAGCTTGTGCATAAAGCGCTGGCGGAAGCGTTCCTTCTGGGTCAGACGGGGCTGACCGGCCGCCATCATCGTAAAGTCGGAGTACATACAGGAGTCCCAGCAGCGGAAGCGCTGAACACCGTGGCCGGTATCGAACTCACGGATGTCGTAGCACTGGCAGGTCGGGCAGACGAACGTACAGGTGCCGCAGCCGAGGCACGCCTCCGAAAGGCTTGCCCATTTATCGGAGTTGAACGCCTTGAGCAGGACTTCGCCGTTATACTTTTCGGTCGTGAAGTTATGAAGCGGGAGCTTGTCGAGAATCTTTTTCGTTGCTTCTTTCTGAGCTTCGACCGCTTCATCGCCGCATTCCTCAAGCAGAGGACGGATCTTTTCGATCAGCGCATCGCCCTTTTCGGTCTTTGCGGTGATATAGAGGGCGTCCTCCGTTTTCCAGCAGACTGCGTCGCCTTCCGGATCGGCCGCATCGATGCCGAACGAATGGCAGAAGCAGGTCTCAGCCGGACGGGTGCAGGCCATCGAAACGATGGTACCGTGTTTGCGGCGGTTTTCATAGTAGCTGTCAACCGGGTTGACGAGGAAAACCTTGTCGAGGATCGAGAAGCTTCTGACGTCGCAGGCGCGAACGCCGAAAACGACGAAGTCCTCGTGCTCGGTTCTGGGGTCAATGATCTCGATCGACTTGCCCGACATTTTGAACTTGACAAGCGTCTCGGTCTGGGGAAAGAAGAAGTCCTTTGCGCTCTTAACGGTGTTGAGAGCGTTTGTCATCTTCATGCCTTCCTCATAGCGCGCGAACTGCGGCTGGCCGGCCTTGTCGGTGGGAATGTAAAGCGCTTCCTTCTCAGCGATCGCCGCAAAAAGCGCATCCAGTTTGTCAAGGGAAATTTTCAGCATTTATTTTCCCTCCCTGTGATAGACGATACTCGGCTCAACGTCGCCCTTGGTGAAGTTGGTCAGGGGAGCGCGGGTTCCAACCTCTGCGCCGGCCTGATAATCGCCGTAAAGCTCGTTGATATCCTTGATGAATTTGCGGTTGAGGAGATGAAGCGGGATGTTCTGAGGGCATACGCGCGAGCATTCGCCGCAGTCGGTACAGCGTCCGGCAACGTGGAAAGCGCGGATGATGTGGAACATATTCTCTTCAAACGAATCGGCGGCAGCCTTCTGGGAGATGCCGGAGTTCGGGTTATCGAATACACATTTCTCGCAGGAGCAGGCAGGGCATACGTTTCTGCACGCGTTGCAGCGGATGCACTTGGAAAGCTGGCTTCTCCAGAATGCGAACCGTTCGTCGGGGGTCATGGCTTCAAGCTGTGCAACCATGTCGAAACGATGGGAGTCCAGAACTTCGCCGTCCTCGCCGATCAGCTCGTCGTAAGCCACGTGCTTTTTGCTCTTGCAGGTCAGACATCTCTCTTCGAGCGCGTCTGCTTTGGCAATTTTCTCATCGCCGTAGATCGTCTCAACAACAAACTCTTCGCCCTCTTCGCGAATGCCGGTGATACCGGTCATTCCTTTGGACTTGAGCACTTCGCCGCTGGTCTTTCCGTCGCAGGGAATGCCAATGACATAAACCTTTTCACGGTCGATCCGGTGCTCGGTGAGCAGCTGGTTGAACGAATAGGTATCGCAGGGCTTGAGGAAAACGAGAACCTTGCCGTCCTTCAGCGTTTCCTTGATGAGGTATTTGGAGAGGTTGTTGCCGCAGAAAGCGTTGTAGACAAAGTTTGCGTCTAATTCTTCTGCGCTCTCAAAGATCGCGGGGGTGATGTCATAGACAAACTCGCCCGCCTGCCAGCCGAGAACACGGTTTACGGTTCCGTTGCCGAGCAGCTCTTTCGCGCGGTTTAACATCATTCCTTGCATCTCAGATCCTCCAGTCTCTTGTTCTCGCCCAGAGCCGTGACCGTAGCGACGAAATCGTTCATCGTAGCGGCGAACTTGGCGCCCTCAGCGGCAGATACCCACTCTACGCGGGTGCGCTCTTTCTCAATGCCGAGGAAGTCGAGCATCGAGAAGAGAAGGGTCATTCTTCTTCTTGCGTAATAGTTGCCGGTGGTATAGTGGCAGTCGCCGGGATGGCAGCCGCACAGGATAACGCCGTCCGCGCCTCTCTGGAACGCACGCAGGATGAACATCGGGTTGACTCTGCATGAGCAGGGAACACGGATGATCTTTACGTCGGCAGGATAGGACAGACGGTTGGTGCCGGCAAGATCCGCGCCTGCGTAGGAGCACCAGTTGCAGCAGAACGCGACGATCTTGGGCTTGAATTCATTTACATTTGACATATAGCATCTACCTCCGCCATAATCTGGCTGTTCGAGAAGCCTTTAAGATCCATAGCGCCGGAGGGGCAGGCGACCGTGCAGGCGCCGCAGCCCTGGCAGACTGCCGGATTGACGGAAGCAACGCGGCGAACGCGGGTCGTCCGGTCAGGCATACGGAATTCTTTATCGACATAGGTAATTGCGCCGTAGGGGCAGACCTTTTCACAGCTCGAGCAGCCATTGCACATCATTTCGTTGGGCTGAGCGGTGCAGGGGTTGGTGGTCAGCTTGTCCTTGACGAGCAGGCCGATGACCTTTGCAGCCGCAGCACTTGCCTGAGAAACGGTGTCGGGAATGTCCTTCGGGCCCTGGCAGGCGCCGGAGAGGAAGATACCGGCCGTGGGGCTTTCAACAGGACGCAGCTTTGCGTGCGCTTCGGTGAAGAAGTCGTTGGTGTCCATCGACGCAGTCAGCATGGTAGCGAGCGGACGAGCGGTCTTGTCCGGCTCGATCGCGGCGGCGAGAACAACGAGGTCAGCCTCGATGTGCAGCTGATCGCCCGCAAGCAGGTCGGATGCCTGAACAAGGATCTTGCCGTCGGCACGGGGAGCGACCTTGCCGACCATGCCCTTGATGTAATGAACGCCGTACTGTTCAACGGCGCGGCGGTAGAACTCATCGTAGTTCTTGCCGGGGCTTCGAACGTCGATATAGAAGACATAGACGTCGGTGTCGGGGTATTTCTCACGGGTCAGCATCGCGTGCTTGGCGGTGTACATACAGCAGATCTTGGAGCAGTAGGGCTTGCCGCAACCGGAAGTGTCACGGGAGCCGACGCACTGTACAAAGACGATGGTATGCGGATGCTTGCCGTCGGAAGGACGGAGAAGGGTACCGGAGGTGGGGCCGGCCGCATTGGTCAGACGCTCGAACTCAAGCGACGAGATAACGTCTTTCGAGAGGGAGTAGCCGAATTCGTCGAACTTGTCCAGCTTGATGGGATTGTAGCCGGTCGCGACAACGATCGCGCCGTACTTTTCCTCAACGATCTGATCCTTCTGCTTGTAGTCAATAGCGCCCGCTCCGCAGACCTTCGCGCAAAGACCGCATTTGCCGTTTTTGAGCATATTGCAGTAGTTGGGGTCGATGGTCGCGACCTTCGGAACAGCCTGTGCAAACGGAATATAGATTGCGCGGCGGTTGTCCATGCCGAGGTTAAACTCGTTGGGAACGTTCTTCATCGGGCACTTGGTGGTGCATTCGCCGCAGCCGGTGCACTTGTTCTCATCGACATAGCGGGCTTTCTTGTTGATCTTGACCGAGAAGTTGCCGACGAAGCCCTTGACCTCAGCGACCTCCGAGTAGGAGTAGATGTGGATCTTCTCGTTCTGCGCGCAGTCAACCATCTTAGGGGTCAGGATGCAGGCCGCACAGTCGAGAGTGGGGAAGGTCTTGTCGATCTGGGTCATCTTACCGCCGATCGTGGGGTTCTTCTCAACAATATCGACGTCAAATCCCGCTTCAGCAATGTCGAGCGCGGTCTGGATACCCGCGATGCCGCCGCCGATGACCAGCGCACGCTTGGTAACGGGGCTTTCGCCTGCCTGAAGAGGGGTGTTCAGCATGACCTTTGCGATTGCGGCACGACCCATGATGATGGCCTTTTCGGTGCCGACCGCTTTGTCCTTGTGAATCCAGGAGCACTGCTCACGGATGTTGGCGACCTCGAGCATATAGGGGTTGAGGCCGACCGATGCGACAGCCTTGCGGAAGGTTGCCTCGTGCATACGGGGAGAGCAGGAGCAGATGACAACGCCGGTCAGGCCATATTCCTTGACCGCGTCCTTAATCAGGTTCTGACCTGCTTCGGAGCACATATACTGGTAGTTGGTGGAGTAGACAACGCCGGGTTCTTTTGCGAGGGCATCGGAAACGGCCTGTACGTCTACGGTCTGCGCAATGTTAGAACCGCACCAACATACAAATACGCCTATTTTTTGCATGGTTTGTCCTCCTTACCTTACTTTGTGTACTTACGGAAAGCCGTGACGAGCGCCTGCTGCGGCATATCTTCATCAAGCAGCGCGGGGATCTCGTTTGCCTTCAGATGGTTCTGACCCTGCTGGCGGATGACAAGCAGCCGAATCGCTTCGACCAGCTTGGCGGGCTGCACATCGCGGGGGCAGCGTTCGATACAGGCAAAGCAGGAAAGGCATTTGAAGATCGAGGGAGAGTTCATCAGCTTTTCGATCTCGCCTTTTTCAACCATGTAAACAAACTGATGCGGATGATATTCCATCTCATCATAGTTGGGGCAGGTACCCGAGCACTTGCCGCATCTCATACATTTGAGAGGATCGACACCGCTCATCCGGAGCACCTGTTCTTTGAGTTCGCGTTCTTTGGGAGTCATTGCTTATCCTCCTTTACTCTTTGACGCCGAGCGCTTCAGCGAGCAGTTCGGTGAAGTAGTAAACCGGGAGCTTTTCGCCGGGGGCGTTCTTGGTCAGGTTGTAAAGGCACAGGGGGCAGGCGGTAATCATCATGTCCGCGCCCAGCTCCTTTGCGCTCTCCATGACCGTGCCGCTCTTTTTAGCGGCGACCGCTTTGTCCTCCGTCGCCATGTATCCGCCGCAGCATTCGTTGCGGTAGGGGCTGATGACGGGGGTAGCGCCGATCGCACGGATAAAGTCTTCCAGAATCTTGGGGTTTTCGGGATTGTCCATCTGCATGACCTTGCCGGGGCGGAGGAGAAGGCAGCCATAGTAGGCGGCGATCTTTTTGCCCTTCAGAGGATTCTTGACGGCAGCGGCGATCTTGTCAAAACCGACAACGTCCCGCAGCATCTCCAGATAGTGATAAACCTTGGTCTCGCCGTGGTAAGGCTCGTCCAGCTTCATGTAGTTGTTGGCTCTGAAAGCAAAATCCTCATTGTTTGCCATCGCATCGTTGGTCTGCTTGATGACGTTGTGGCAGGCAGAACATACCGTGACCAGTCCGGTCTCACGGGAAGCGGCCAGCGCACGGACAGAGGAGAGCTTGGTGGCGATTTCGTCGGCAGCCATCGTAAACGCGCCGCCGCAGCACTGCCAGTTTTCGACTTCCTGAAGGGTGATGCCAAGCGCTTCGGCGGATGCTCTTGCATACCGGTCGAGATCTTTGGCTTTGGTCTTCAGCGTACAGCCGGGGTAATAACTAAATACCATTTTTATGACCATTCCTTTCTGTCCGCCCGCAGCGAGCAGGCGGACACATTGGTGTAAAAAACGTGGGGAAGGATCACACCATCTCTTCGGGGTGGAAGACCTCGTCGAATTTCTCTTCGGTGAGGAAGCCGAGCGCAATGCAGGCTTCTTTCAGCGAGATGCCCTCTTTATAGGCTTTCTTCGCGGTCTTAGCGGCGTTCTCATAACCGATGTAGGGGTTGAGCGCGGTGACCAGCATCAGCGAGTTGTGGAGGTTGTGATGCATCTTTTCACGGTTTGCACGGATGCCGACTGCGCAGTTCTTGTTGAAGGAAACGATCGCTTCGGCTAAAAGACGTGCAGACTGGAGGAAGTTGTAGGCGCATACGGGCATGAATACGTTCAGCTCGAAGTTGCCCTGAGAAGCGGCCATGCCGACGGCGACGTCGTTGCCGATGACCTGTACGGCGACCATCGTAACGGCTTCGCACTGGGTGGGGTTGACCTTACCGGGCATGATGGAGGAGCCGGGCTCGTTTTCGGGGATAAAGATCTCGCCGAGACCGTCTCTGGGGCCGGAAGCCAGCCAGCGGACGTCGTTTGCGATCTTCATCATATCGGCAGCCAGCGCCTTGATCGCGCCGTGTGCGAATACGATCTCATCCTTGGAGGTGAGGGCATGGAACTTGTTGGGAGCGGTCTTGAACTCCTTGCCGGTCAGTTCGGAGACAGCCTTGGCAACTTCCACGTCAAAGCCCTTGGGTGCGTTCAGGCCGGTGCCGACAGCCGTGCCGCCCAGCGCCAGTTCTTTCAGCTCGGGAAGAGCGATTTCGAGCATCTTACGGTCTTTTTCAAGAGAAGAACGCCAGCCGCTGATCTCCTGAGAGAACTTGATGGGGGTCGCGTCCTGAAGATGGGTGCGGCCGCTCTTGACGATGCCTTCGTTCTCGGCTTCGAGTCTCTTAAAGGTCTCGATCAGGGTATCGACAGCGGGAATGAGCTTGTCCTCGATCGCGAGAACAGCAGAGATGTGCATTGCGGTCGGGAAGGTGTCGTTGGAAGACTGGCTCATGTTGATGTCGTCATTGGGATGGAGCAGCTTTTTGCCTGCGATCTCATTGCCGCGGTTGGCAATGACTTCGTTGGCGTTCATGTTCGACTGGGTGCCGCTTCCGGTCTGCCAGACGACGAGAGGGAAGTGCTCGTTAAGCGCGCCGGAGATCACTTCGTCGCAGGCCTGCGAGATCGCAGCCAGCTTTTCGTCGGTCATCTTCTCGGGCTTGAGGGCATGGTTGGCGATGGCAGCCGCTTTTTTCAGGATGCCGAACGCATGGGTGATCTCGCGGGGCATCGTTTCGATCCCGACGCCGATCAGGAAGTTTTCGTGGCTTCTCTCGGTCTGTGCCGCCCAGTATTTGTCGGCAGGAACCTTGACTTCGCCCATCGAGTCATGCTCAATGCGGTATTCCATGGGAAATCCTTCTTTCTGGAGTATAGGTTTTTGGATTTATCAAAAGGGAGGGAATACTCCCTTTCAGTGGCTTTTGTCAGATCAGAACTGGACGTTGTTCATGACGTTGCGGAGGCTGTCGGCGCTCTTGTGGAGCAGCTCGGTCTCATGATCGTTCAGCGGAGCAAGGAGTTTGCCGGAAACGCCGGTGGGGCCGACGATTGCGATGGTCGAAAGGCTGATGTCGTCCAGACCGTATTCGCCGTGGTGCATGGTGGAGACGGTCATCGTGGTGTCCGCGCCCGAGAAGATGCACTTGCAGATATGACATACCGAAACAGCAACTGCATAGAAGGTAGCGCCCTTGCGTGCAATGATCTTGCCGCCGGACTTGCGGATGTAGGACTCGACCTCGTCATGGTTGAGAACGGGGATCAGGTTCTTGTTCGGCTCAGCCAGACAGTCGCGGTAGTTATCGATCGGAACGTTTGCGATGGTGCCCAGAGACCACGGAACGAAGGAAGAGTCGCCGTGCTCGCCGAAGACGTAAGCATGGACGTTCTGAAGGTTGATCGAGTAGTACTCAGCGATTCTCGCGCGCAGACGTGCGGTATCGAGGATGGTGCCGGAGCCGAGGATCTGGTTCTCGGGAAGGCCGGAGCATTTGTAGAAGGTGTAGGTCAGAATATCGACCGGGTTCGCAACGATGACATAGATCGCGTTGGGTGCATAGCGGGTGATCTCGGGGATGATCGATTTGGTGATGTTGACGTTGATCTGCGCAAGGTCAAGACGGGACTGGCCGGGTTTTCTTGCAACACCGGAAGTCAGGATAACGATGTCGGAATCCTTTGCATCCTGATAGGAACCGGCATAGATCGAAATCGGGGGGCAGAAGGATACGCCCTGACGGATGTCGAGCGCTTCACCCAGAGATTTGGATTCGTTGATGTCGATTATGACAACCTCGGTAGCGATACCATTGACGGCCATGGTGTAAGCGATCGTCGAGCCGACGCTTCCGGCGCCGATGATAGTGACTTTTTTGCCCATAGTTGTTTCCTCCTGATTGATGTAGTGGGGATTTATTTCCTCGGGGCGGCAGGCCCTGTTTGTTCGGGGTAGGAGCCGGTACGGACAGAATGTCAAAAATATCACAAGCAAGTCCGCAGCCATACACAGAAAATCCCTGTACAATAAATATACCATATCTTGCGCCAGAAAAAAAGGTCTCCCGCACAAAAAAGTACAGGTGCACAAAACAAAAAATTCACACACCTCTTTTTATGACAGATAGATCATGCAGTCAACAGGAAATCCCTGTATCTTCCGATGAATCTGGAGAATCTTGACGACCCTTCCGAAATGGCGGTTCCTTTCTGACGAAAGAACAGCTTATACCCTTTTAGAATAGCACGAAAACCGTTTTTTCGCAAGTATTTTTCCATATAGCTTTCATTCCGGAATGACATAGCCCATATTCTGCGTCAATATACAGTTCCCCGGTAGGAAATAAAGCGTTCTTCTTCCTTTATAATATATATAATATAGCAAGATCGTAGGAATAAAAAATCCGCCTGCCTCCCCAAGCGGGGAAACGGGCGGATCCTGAGCCGGGCTTTATTCCAGTCCCTTGCTCTTTACGATATAATTCCAGGAATCGCGGCACATCTCTTCGATGCCGAGCGTTGCTTCCCAGTGCAGTTCATTTTTAGCCTTGGTCGGATCGGCATAGCAGGCAGCAATATCGCCCGCCCGTCTTTCGACGATCTGATAGGGGACTTTGCGGCCGCTGTACTTTTCAAACGCCCGGACGATCTCGAGAACCGAATATCCGTGGCCGGTGCCGAGGTTGAAAGCATCGACTCCCTTGTGGCTGCGAACCCATGCAATGGCCGAAAGATGTCCTTTTGCGAGGTCAACGACGTGGATGTAATCCCGCACGCCGGTTCCGTCGGGGGTATCGTAGTCGTCTCCGTAGACCGAAAGATGGTCAAGCTCTCCGCAGGCGACCCGTGCGACATAGGGCAGAAGATTATTCGGAATGCCGTCCGGCTCTTCACCGATCAGTCCCGAAGGATGTGCGCCGATCGGATTGAAATACCGAAGAAGCGCGACTGTCCAATCTTTGTCCGGTACACAGAGATCGCTTAAGATCCGCTCGATCATCAGCTTGGTCGTGCCGTAAGGATTGGTGGTGGAGAGGGGAAAGTCCTCCCGGATCGGGAGAGACGCCGGCGCGCCGTAAACGGTGGCAGAGGAGGAGAAAACGATATTCTTGACTCCGTGCGCTTTCATCTGCCGGCAGAGGACGAGTGTCCCGGTGAGGTTGTTGTCATAATATTCAAGCGGCTTAGCAACGCTTTCGCCGACCGCCTTGAGAGCCGCGAAATGGATCACCGAGTCGATATCGGGATTTTCATCAAAGACCCGCTTGACCCCGTTTTCATCTCTCAGATCGACCGCGTAAAAACCAAAATCTTTTCCGGAGATCCGGCGGATCTTATCGAGGACAGAGGGCTTGGAGTTGGAAAAGTTATCGAGGATGATGACCTTTTCTCCCGCGCCGAGCAGTTCAACCACGGTATGAGAGCCGATAAATCCGGCACCGCCGGTAACCAGTACTGCCATAAATGTACCTTCCTTTCATGAAAACATAAACTGGATTCAGGAAAAACGGAAAATTCCGTTTCCGTTTCAGTATATCCTCTTTTCCCCGGTTCGTCAACCGATTTTGACACTTTGGACAAATCCGTAAACAAATCCATAAAATAACCCAACTCTTTTTTTCGGAAGAAAGTGCAAAATTCCACGAAGTATGCTATAATAGATGCTACGGAACAAGTTCCGTGGCCGCTATCGAGTTTTGCGCAGCAAAACTCAGCAAGGAAAATTTTCAAATGCTGCGGAACAAGTTCCGTGGCCGCTGCTGAGTTTTTCTGCGCAAAACTCAGCAAGGGAATTTATTAAAATCACAGCGTCCGATACCGAAGGGGCAATCCGGACGCGGCCTTATTTTATCAAGTAAAGGAATGATCACATGGGGAACTTTCCTCATCAGTATACGGCTCTGGGCGAGGGCGTGAGCTTCGGAAGTATTCCGATGGATCGCTTTCATTCAAGCCTTCTGGCCGTCAGTCTTATTCTCCCGCTTTCCCGTGAAACGGTGACCGAAAACGCGCTCGTTTCGCTGATGCTCGGCAAGAGCACCCGCGATTATCCGACCTACCGGCTGTTTTCCCGCCGTCTGGGTCAGCTGTACGGAGCCATCGCCGGAAGCAGTGTCCAGAAGCTGGGCGATGAAGAGAGCCTGACCTTCGTTGTCTCGACCATCGATTCTTCGCTGGCGCTAGGCGGAGAGGATCTGCTTAAAGAAAGCGCCGAGCTGCTGCTTTCGATGCTTTTCCGCCCGATGATCGAGAACGGCGCGTTTGCCGAAGAGACCTTCCGGATCCAGAAGAAATATCTGGCCGATTCGATCCGCGCCGAGATCAACGAAAAGCGCCGCTATGCCGTCAGCCAGACGCTTCGTCTGATGTTGGGGGATGAGCCGGGCGGGCTTCCGATGTACGGATTTCTGGACGAGCTGGAGAAGATCACCCCCGCTTCCGCCGCGAAAGCCTACGAGCGGATCTTAAAGACGAGCCGGGTCGAGATTGTCCATGTCGGTTCCGGCAACGCCGAAAGCGTTCGTCCGCTCTTTGAAAAGGCGTTTACCGGCGCGTTTGCCGAAGGAAGAAAGCCCTGCGTCCGGGTTCAGAACCATCCGTCCATCAGCGACGCCCCCATAAAAACCGGTAGCGACAGCTTCCCGGTCGTTCAGTCCAAGCTCTGCATCGGCTACCGGGTCGATCTGACCCCCGATAGCGATAACCTTCAGGCGATGCGGATGATGACGGCGATTCTCGGCGGAACGACGACCTCCAAGCTTTTCTTAAACGTCCGCGAGAAAAAGGGCCTGTGCTACTACTGCGGGGCGAGTATGGACCGCACCAAAGGCCTTCTGCTGATCGATTCCGGCGTTCGCCCGGATAACGCCGAGAAGGCGAAGGAAGCGATCTTTGAAGAGGTCGAGGCGATGCGCCGGGGCGATTTTACCGACGAGGATATGCGCTTTGCGCTTTTGTCTTTGCAGAATACCTTCCGCTCGGTCGAGGAATCTATCTTCTCGGTGGAGAGCTACTACCGGGCGCAGAAGATTTTCGGTATCCGTGAGACGCCCGAGGATCAGTGCGCGGCCCTTGAAACCGTCACCCGCGAGCAGATCATTGCCGCCGCCAATATGCTGCATCTCGATACCGTCTATCTGCTCAATGGAACCGGTTCGGGCGAAGAGGAGGAAGCTGATGATGAATAAAGAAGTGATTTCCGACGCAAGACTCGGGATTTCGTATATCCGCTGCAAGCATCCTTCCGGCCTGACCGTTTTGCTCTATCCGATGAAGGGCTTTTCGACAGCCTACGCACTTTTCGGCACCAACTACGGCTCGGTCGATACCTGCTTCCGGAAAAAAGGGGAGCCGTCTTTTACGACTGTTCCGGAGGGAATCGCCCATTATCTGGAGCATAAGCTGTTCGAAAGTGAGGACGGAGACGCCTTCCGGCTGTTCGCCGAAACGGGCGCCGACGCCAACGCCTATACCTCTTTTGACCGCACCTGCTACCTTTTCTCCTGCACGTCCAACTTTTCCGAGTCGCTGCGCGCCCTTCTGACCTTTGTTCAGCACCCCTATTTCACCAAAGAAACGGTGCAGAAGGAGCAGGGAATCATCGGTCAGGAGATTCGTATGTATCAGGACTCGGCGGGATGGAGAGTGCTGTTTGAGCTGTTGGGGTGTCTCTACGAAAATTCGCCCGTCCGGATCGATATTGCCGGTACCGAGGAGTCGATCGCAAAGATCACGCCCGAACTGCTTTATACCTGCTACGACGTTTTTTACAACCTGAATAATATGGTGCTCTCGATCGCCGGCAGCTTTGATCCGGAGGAGGCGCTGAAGATTATTGAGGAAAACGTGAAGGAAGGTACACCGGTCGAGATCGACCGCGCGCCTTATCAGGAACGCTGCGAAGCGCTCCGGCCCCGCGCCGACCTCACGATGGACGTTGCCCAGCCGCAGTTTTCCATCGGCTTCAAGCAGCGCCCGGCGGAGGACGAAAAAGCCTTTATCCGCCAGCAGTTCGAGCTTGAGATCCTGCATGAACTGCTGATCGGTTCGACTTCGGCGCTGTACGAAAAACTGCTGCACGAGGGTCTTGTCAACTCCACCTTCGGCACCGAAGTCTTTTCCGGAAGAGGATTTCTCGTTTCCCTTTTCAGCGGCGAGTCGGAAGCGCCGGAAAAGGTTCAGCAGGCGCTCCTCTCCGAAATTTCCCGGGTGGGGAAAGAGGGGATCGACCGTGGCGATTTCCTTTCCTGCAAAAACGCGATCTACGGCCGGATGCTGCGGACTCTTTACGATGTCGAGGATTCGGCGACCGCTCTTCTGGGCGCGGAGATGTCGGGACTTGGGCTGCTTGAAACGGTAAACCTTTTGGCGGATATTACCCCCGAGGCAGTCGAAGCCCGTCTGAAAAGCGATTTCGACCCCCGCTGCATGGCGCTTTCGGTCGTTCATCCCCGCAAATAATAACCAAGGTAGGTGTATTAAAATGTATACAGTCAGCTTCCCGAAACTGGGACTTGATTTTACCATGAACCCGACCGCCTTTTCGATCGGAAACGTCCATATCGCGTGGTATGGGATCATCATCGCCGTCGGCATCCTTCTCGCGATGTTTATGGCCTTCAAAAACTGCAAGCGGTTCGGCGTCAACAGCGATAAGCTGGTCGATGTTGTTTTAGGCGGCCTGATCGGCGGCGTTGTCGGCGCAAGACTTTACTACGTCGCTTTTTCATGGAGCGATTATAAAGATAATCTCTCGTCAATCTGGCACACATGGGAAGGCGGTATGGCGATTTACGGCGGCGTCATCGGCGCGTTTTTAGTCGGAATGATCGTCGCCCGCTGTCATAAAATGCGGGTTTTGCCGGTACTGGACGTTGCGGCGCTCGGCTTCCTGATCGGACAGGGGATCGGCCGCTGGGGAAACTTTGTCAACAGCGAAGCGTTCGGCTGCAACACCGATCTTCCCTGGGGCATGACCGGAAGCCGGATCGTCTCCTATCTTTCCGACAGCAAAAACGTCGCGACGCTGACCTCGCTCGGCGTGACCGTTGACCCGAACGCACCGGTTCATCCCTGCTTCCTCTACGAATCCATCTGGTGCCTTCTGGGCTTTGTGCTTCTTTACCTCTATTCCAAACACCGCCGGTTTGACGGTGAGATCTTTATCATGTACCTTGGCTGGTACGGCTTTGAGCGGATGTTTGTCGAAGGACTGCGCACCGACTCGCTGCTGATCGGAAAGATCCGTATTTCCCAGCTCCTTGCGGGTCTGCTCTTTGTCGCCTGCCTGATCACCTGGCTTGTCATCCGCGGAAAGATCCGCGCCGCTCACGATGATAATTATCTCCGCTGCTACGCAAAAACCGAGCAGTGGGAGAAAGACGAGGCGGATTATGCCGCCGAACAAGCTCTGCGCGCCGATAAGGAAAAGTGGAAAGCGGAGAAAAAACGCCGCAAAGAAGAGCGCTCTGCCGCTAAAACCGCAGCTGACGTTGCCAAAAAAGGGGAATCCGCTTCGGCGCCTGAAAAGGACGAAGCTGACGAAAAGGCGCCCGAAGACGCCGGTTCCGATAAATAAAAAGAGGATCGTCTGTACAGACGTCCAAAAAAGGAAGGGTTTGAAATGGCACAAATCATCGATGGGAAAAAGATTTCGGCCGAGGTCAAGGCTGGCGTTGCCGCTGAGGTCGCCGCTTTGAAGGAAAAGGGCGTGTCGGTCGGACTGGCGGTCGTGATCGTCGGGAACAATCCCGCTTCCCGCGTCTACGTCAACAACAAGAAAAAGGCCTGCGCCGCCTGCGGAATCGACTCGTACGAGTACGCGCTTCCCGAGGAAACGACCGAGGAAGAGCTGCTCCGGCTGATCGACCAGCTGAATCACGACTCGAAAGTAAATGGTATTCTTGTTCAGCTTCCTGTTCCGAAACAGATCGACGATCATAAGATCATCGCCGCGATCTCGCCGCTCAAGGACGTAGACGCCTTCACCGAAGGAAACGTCGGAAAGATCATGATCGGCGAGTACAACTTCCTGCCCTGCACGCCCGCCGGCTGCATGGATCTGATCGATTCGACCGGCGTTTCGGTCGATGGGAAGAACTGTGTCGTGATCGGACGCAGCAACATTGTCGGAAAGCCGATGGCGATGCTTCTGCTCCACCGCAACGGCACCGTCACCATCTGCCACAGCCACACGAAAAACCTCCGCGAGATCTGTTCGCAGGCGGATATCCTCGTCGCGGCGGTCGGAAAGGCCGGTTTTGTAACGGCGGATATGGTCAAGGAAGGCGCGGTCGTGATCGACGTCGGAATGAACCGCAATGCCGAAGGGAAGCTCTGCGGCGACGTTGACTTTGAGGCAGTCGAGAAGAAAGCGGGCTACATCACCCCCGTTCCCGGCGGCGTCGGCCCGATGACGATCGCAACGCTGATGCGCAATACGCTGACCGCCGCGAAGGTTCAAAACGACCTGCTTGGATAAACGTTTGGACGAAAGGCTCCCCGTGTGAAATTTCATGCGGGGAGTTTTTGCTGTTTCTCTCTCCCTCTACTTTCCAGTATAGGATGGATTTGCGAACAAGTCAATAGTATTTACGAACAAATTTTCTTATGTGGATAATATATAGATTTGTATGAAAAATATTAACCAATAAATCGTTGCAAAACCGCTTCGATTTTGCTATAATGTTGAAGGAATAAAAGCACATAACAGCCGGGGCGTCAGTGTCTCGTCTGTTTTTGAAAGGAAGCATGATTTATGATAAATCGTTCTAGCGGCGTTCTGCTGCATATTTCCTCACTTCCCGGCGAATACGGAATCGGTTCGTTCGGAAAGGAAGCGGTCGCTTTTGCCCAGCTTCTGCACGACTGCGGCTTTTCCTACTGGCAGACCCTGCCGTTTTTGACGGTCGATCAGTACAACTCTCCCTATACGAGCCTGTCGGCTTTCGCCGGAAACCCGTTGTTTATCGACCTTCCGACCCTGTATAAAGACGGTTTATTGACCAAGGAAGAACTGGAAGCGAACAAGTACCCGAATCCGTATTCGGCCGATTTCAAATGGCTCCGCGAAACGAGAGGCGGCGCTTTGCGCCGGGCTTTTTCCCGCGCGGATGAAGCGCTCAGGAAAAAGGTTCGGGCATTTGCTGAGGAAAACGGCTACTGGCTGTCGGATTACGCGCTTTATGCCGTCCTCAAAGAGAAAAACGAACTGAAATGGTGGCCGGATTGGGAGGATAAGGGGCTGAAATTCCATCGCCCCGAGGCAGTCGAACGGGCGAGAGCGGAATATGCCGACGAGATTTTGTATCAGGAATTTGTCCAGTACGAATTTTATACCCAGTGGAAGGCAATCAAGAAACAGATTAACGAGATCGGGATCCGGATCATCGGTGATATGCCATTTTACATTGCGCAGGACAGCGCCGACGTCTGGGGAAAGCGGGAGATGTTCGACATCGACCTTGCCGGAAAGGCGAGACGGGTTTCGGGATGCCCGCCCGATTATTTCTCGGCGGACGGTCAGCTCTGGGGTCAGCCGATCTACAACTGGGCTTATCTGAAGGAACACGGGTACGATTGGTGGATGCGGCGGCTCGGATTTTCATTGCAAATCTACGATATGGTTCGGATCGATCATTTCCGCGCATTTTCGTCCTACTGGTCAGTTCCGGGCGATGCGCTGACCGCGAAGGAAGGAAAGTGGGTCGAGGGCGCCGGGATGGATTTTTTTGACCGCGTGAAGCTGATTTTCGGCGAAAATGCGCCGATTATTGCCGAAGATCTGGGGCTTTTGGACGACGGCGTGATCAACCTGATCCGGGATACCGGCCTTCCGGGGATGCGGGTTTTGCAGTTTGCGTTCATCGACAACTATGACAATATTCACCTTCCGCATAACATTCCCAAAAACGCGATCGCCTATACCGGAACCCACGACAACGATACCACGTTCGGCTGGCTGTACGGAACCTCGCCCGAAAACCGCGAACGGGCGCTTCGCTACTGCGGCTTTGAGGGGGACAACTGGGGCGAGGGCGGATACAAAGCGCCCGCTGTCCGCGCAATGATCCGCGCTCTCTGGGCAAGCCCCGCCATGCTGGCGATCGCGCCGGTCCAGGATCTGTGCGGTTTCGGCGGCGACTGTAAGATGAATCAGCCCGGGATCCCGGACGGAAACTGGGCGTTCCGGATCACAGACGACGCGCTTCATCAGATGGACGCCGAATGGATCCGTAAGACCAATCGCACCTATTTCCGCAGCTCGATCTGATCCAAAACGATGAAAAAAGCTCCTCTGTACGACTCTTTTTGAGCCTGCAGAGGAGCTTTTTGTACCAATAAGGGTTACGGGTCTTCCGGACTGAGCGAGCCGTCGCCGCTCGTGACCGAAAACTTTTCGGCCGGGTCGATCTGTCCGATGTCGATAAGATAGGTCAGCCCGCCGTCGGTCACCATTCTGCACCGGAGCATAAACGGCTTCTGATTTTTTTCGACCGCTAAAACCGCGCTGTAATAGGTGTAATAGAGGTCTGCGGAGCTGTTTGACGCCGCTTCGGTCGAACTGACGGCGCCGGACGCTTCGGGGATCCGGTTCCCGGAGAAGGTCATGTAGGTGATCTCGGGATCGCTTTCCTCGTTGATAGTCGTCTCCAGCCAGATGTTTTTCAGGTGATCGGGGAAGGTCAGGACACAGTTTCCTTCCGGCTGGAAACCGACGTTGACATCGATCCCGTTCCGGGAGCGGGAAAGATCGAAGGAATAGTAAAGCTGAAGATAATCATCGGTTGAGATGCCGCTCAGCGTTTCGTACTCCCGGCTTCCGTCTTCTCCGGCGATCGTCACGACGGGGGAAAGGTTTCCGGAATAGGCGGGAAGTTCAAGCTCCGCCTGATAGCTTCCGCCTTCCTTGACCGCTTCGGCCGAAACGTTGCCGATGCTGACCGAGACCGAATCGCCCGCCCGCAGGGACTTGGGGGTGATCTGAACGCTGATGAGCAGATGTCCCTGCGCGCTGACGCCGACTTCGACGCTGGAATGGGAAAGGAGGCTGCCGCTTTCCTGAACCTGATCAGAAAGATCGTCCAGTTTATCGTTCAGCGTGGTATAGCGAAGATCCTGCTGTTCGGCTAAATGAGTCAGATCATTGATATTCCGTGCCATTTTTGCTGTTCGTCCGAGCAAAACGGCGTTAAAGATCACACTGACGCCCAGCAACACACCGCCTGCCAGAATAATCGCTTCACGCTGGCGCGCATTCATCCGGCCACCATCCTTTCCTGATTTTTGCCGAGAAGATTGGGATTTGGAAAGAAAATTTTCAAAAAACGTTTTTGCATAAAAGTTTACTTTTTCAGTCGGATCACGTTCCAGGAATAGGGTTTCAAGGTCGAAACAGCGGTATTTCCGCTCACCTTCGTTTCACCGTTTTCCTTCGGAACAACATGGTCGGGATCGGATGCGGTATTGGTATCTTTTAAGCCGTATCCGTCCATCGTGATGTGCTGATGGGGGAGAAGGGCGCCGAAATCGGAGAGTTTTGTCTCCAAATCCATCGTTTCGGGCGATTTATTGACGGCAAAAATCGTCAGCTCGCCCGCTTCTTCATTCCAGACCGCCGCCGTTTCAAGGCAGGGAATCTCCCGCCCGGAAGTCGTCGTATAGATCGGAGAATCGACCTTGGTGACGAGCGAAAGACCGCGTCCGTAATGACTTGCGTGCATAAAAGGATAGAAGATCGTCTGTGCCCACGCTTTTCCGCCGTTTTCGGTCATGATCGGCGCAATAACGTTGACAAGCTGAGCCAGACAGGCGATCTTGACCCGGTCGGCGTGACGCAGAAGAGTCATCAGCATACAGCCGACTAAAAGCGCGTCCTCAAAATTATAGACGTCCTCCAGCTGGGGCGGAGCGATCTGCCACGGTTTGATTGCTGCGTCGGCGGAATTGGAGTGATACCAGACGTTCCATTCGTCAAAAGAGAGGTTGATCGTCTTTTTGGAATGCTTTTTCGCTTTGACGCTGTCGCAGATGGCGGCGACGGAGGTGATAAAGGTATCAAAATCGAGGCTTTTTGCCAAGAATTCGCCAATATCGTCGGCATAGTTGTCATAATAGGTGTGAAGAGAGATATAATCGACGTAATCGTAGCAGTGGTCGAGCACTTTCTTTTCCCACTCGCCGAAGGTTGGCATCATCAGCCCAGAGCTTCCGCAAGCGACCAGTTCGATTGACGGATCGACCGTTTTCATCAGTTTTGCAGTTTCGCAGGCGATTCGGCCGTATTCGTCGGCGGTTTTTGCACAGATCTGCCACGGGCCGTCCATCTCGTTTCCAAGGCACCAGGTTTTAATGCCAAAAGGCTCTTCAAAGCCATTTTTCCGCCGCAGATCGGAATAATACGTCCCGCCGGGGAAGTTGCAGTATTCGACTAAATGGCGCGCTTCGTCCGGGCCGCGGGTGCCGAGGTTGACCGCCATCAGGACTTCCGAACCGGCTTTTTTCGCCCATGATTGGAAATCGTCGATGCCGACCTCATTGGTCTCGATCGTTTTCCATGCAAGTTCGAGCCGGCGCGGGCGCTGATCCTTCGGGCCGGTTCCATCCTCCCAGTTGTAGCCGGAGACGAAGTTGCCGCCGGGGTAGCGGACGATCGGCACGTCCAGTTCCCGAACAAGGTCAAGGACGTCTTTCCGGAAGCCTTCTTCGTCCGCGGACGGATGGGAAGGCTCGTAGATGCCACCGTAGACGGCGCGGCCAAGGTGTTCGATAAACGAGCCGAAAACCCGTTTATCGACCGGTGCGACCACATTTTCACGGGAGAGGCGGAGGGTCGATTTCATAGTTATGCCTTCTTTCTTTGTCGATTGGTTTTATTTTTTACTCATCCACTTTTTCGCCGTTGATCAGCACCAGGTCGGGCGCGAGCGCAATATCAAAGCAGGTGCCCGGCATGATGACCAGATCGGCGTCTTTTCCTTCTTCAATGCTTCCGACGCGGTCTTCGACGCCGATATGACGGGCGGCGTTGATGGTGATCGCCTGAAGCGCGGCAAATTCCTCCATGCCCGACTTGATCGCAAGCTCGGCGCAGAGGGGGAGATACTGCTCGGGGGTGACCGGAGCGTCGGTGATGATCGAGACGCGGCCGCCGGCTTTTGCGAGGATGCCGGGGGTCGCAAAGGTCTTGTTGCGCAGCTCGAACTTGCTGGCGTTGCTCATCGAGGGGCCGACCGCCATCGGGTAGTCCTCTTCGATCAGATCGTCCACGATCAGGTGGCCTTCGGTGACGTGCTCAAGGGTCAGCTTCAGATCGAACTCCTTGGCGATCCGGATCGCGGTGAAGATGTCATCGGCGCGGTGGGCGTGGGCTTTCAGCGGGATCTCCTTATGAACGACCGGGAGCATCGACTCGAGCTTGAAGTCGAACTTGGGCTGTTTGGTCGGATCGTCGCCCGCGGCTTGTTTGAGCCGGTCGTATTCCAGCGTTTTCAGGATCAGCTCCCGCAGCTTTGCCGCCGTGGACATCCGGCAGTAGTTGTTCTTGTCTTTATAGCAGCGCTTGGGGTTTTCGCCGAACGCGCATTTCATCGCGACGTGGTCGTTGATGACCATCTTATCCACCCGGTCGCCGACCGTTTTGACCGCCATGAAAACGCCGCCGACAACGTTGGAAGAGCCGGGGCCGGTGCAGACGGTCGTAACGCCTGCAAGCGCCGCCTCTTTCAGCGCCGGATCCTGCGGATAAAAGCCGTCGATCGCCCGAAGCTGGGGGGTCAGAATATCATTCAGTTCGTTATAATCCTGACCCTCAAAGCCGATGCCGGTATCGTCCAGACCGATGTGGGAATGAGCATCGACGAAGCCGGGGTAGATATGCTTGCCGGAAGCGTCGATTACCTCGGCGTTTTCAGCAGAGAGTTTTTCTCCGATCGCGGCAAATTTTCCGTCCTGAATGAGGATATCCGCCGTGTACGGCTCTTTATGTACGGCGTCAAAGATCAGCCCGTTTTTGATCAGTTTGTCCATGATAAAAATCCTTTCTTATTCGTTTTCAACAACGGTGTAGGCGAAAAACTCGCATTTGAGCCGGACGCCTTCATCCGTCTCTTCGGGGAGAAGCGCCCGTGCGACCCGGTTTTCCACACCTTCGTCGCTGATTAAAACGGCGTAATCGCCATCAAGGCGCTGTACCGTATAATATACAGTTTCCATGATGTGATCCTTTCTTTCTGATAAAACTGTGGTAAAATCACTTTTATTATATCACTTTTTACCCCCGCGTCAATCTTTTTTATCCATATCGCCGATTTTGGGCAAAAGGAGAATGGGAGAGGGCGAAGAAGGGAGTATAAAAAGATGAATGGCGGTGCATACTGGAAGGAGAATGGTAAAAAGGAGAGAGGAAGATGGAGATTCTGAGCAGGGAGTATCGAGCCGCCCGCGCACAGCTAGGGCATATTCTCCGGATCGGGAAGAGCTTTGACCTGCTCGCCCGGCCGGTGGAAATCGCCGGGAAAAAGGCGACCCTTTATTATGTCAACGGTTTCGCAAAGGCGGAAGTGATGGAAAAGGTTGTGGCGTTTTTGCTGAAACTGACGCCCGGGGAGGCGGACACCGGCGATGCCATGGGCAGTGCAGCCCGGTTTATCGCCCGCAACATCAGCTATATCGAGGCCAAACCGGAAGAGGATTGCGGGGAGATCGTATCGGGGCTGCTCGCCGGGAAGCTCTGCCTGATAAGCGAATGGTTTTCGGGGGCGGTACTGATCGAGGCGCGGGAATATCCTTCGCGCGGGGTTTCTGAGCCGGACGACGACCGGGCGCTTCGGGGCGCGCGGGACAGCTTTGTAGAAACGATCGTCTCCAACACCGCGCTGATTCGGAGACGGATACGGGACCCCGCGCTGACGATGGAGGGATTTCAGATCGGACGCGCCAGCCGGACGGACGTTGTGCTCTGTTATATGGAAGGGCGGGCAAGTAAAGAATATCTCGACGCTCTTCGGCGTCAGCTCCGCGCACTCGATACCGATGCGCTGACCCTCGGGCAGCAGAGCCTTGCCGAACGGCTGGTGCCGATGGGGCTGAACCCGTTTCCGCGGTTCCGGTACACCGAACGGCCGGATACGGCGGCGGCTTCGGTACTGGAGGGGAGCGTGCTGATTCTGGTCGATACCTCGCCCGCAGTCATGATTCTTCCGGTCAGCTTTTTTCAGTACACCCAGGACATCAACGACTTTTATTTCCCGCCGGTGGTCGGGAGCTATCTTAGGATGATCCGGATTCTTTCGATGCTGACGACCCTTTTGTTTATCCCGGTCTGGTATCTTCTGGTCAAAAGTCCGGGGCGGCTTCCGGAGGCGCTTTCGTTTCTCGCGGTCGAGGATCCGGGGCCGATTCCACTTTATCTTCAATTGATGCTGGTCGAGCTGGTGCTGGACGGGCTGAAGCTCGCATCGCTCAACACCCCGAATGCCCTCTCTCAGTCGTTCAGCGTGATCGGGGGCTTGATTCTCGGCGATTTTGCGATACAGGTCGGGTGGATGACTCCGGAGATCATTCTCTATATGGCGTTTGTGTCGATCGCGAATTTTGCCCAACCCAGTTTTGAACTCGGTTATGCGCTGAAACTCTGGCGGATGATCCTGATCACCCTTGTGGCTGCCTTGGACGGATGGGGGTTTTTGATCGGAGTCGTATGGATGGCCGGAACAATCGCATCGACTAAGGCGATCGGGAAGGGCGGTAAGGAAGGGTATCTCTATCCGCTCATTCCATTTGACGGCCGGGCGCTGCTTCGGCTGCTCTTTCGGATGCCGGAGGGGAAACCGTAATGGTTTTTCTTTTTACCCATCTGCTTTTTCGGAAGCGAAAAAGCAGATGAAAAACGCACCTCTTTCTTTTGAATGAGAAAGAGGTGCGTTTTTGGTGCTGTCAAAATACAGCAGGTTTTATCTTTTACTCATCTGCGTTTTCAAAGGAAAGCGGAGCGATCGAGAAACGGAAATCAAACGCTTCTTCTTCAAGCTGGTATTCCTTTGCCAGTTTCGGACCGCAGGAGTTGGAGCCGATGCCGCTCATCTTATAGTCGATGCAGAGAACGGTGTACGGACTCTTTTCCAGTTCGTAGTTGTGCGCTTTCTTCGTCAGCTCCTCGGCGGTGTAACGGGAAGCGTTGAAGCTGAAGTCGTCGGCGGTGATGAAGAGAGCGGTCTCCTCATCGCCGATGGTCAGGTAGCGGCAGCCGTAATGGCTTCCGTTTTCCTGCGGCTTTACATAATCCTCATGCAGGTCTTCGACTTTTGAACCGAAAACGCCGAGCCAGCTTGCGCGGTGCTTATCCAGATAGCTTTCGTTCGGGCCGTAGCCGTAGTACTCCACCTCGTTCATCTTCTCGGGCAGCATCATCCGGATGCCGAAGCGCGGGAGGAAGGGGAAGGCGGGATCGCGGGTCGCCTGAATCGAGCAGTCCACGTTTCCGTCGCCGTGGATTGTCCACTGCACCTCGGCGCGGACAAAGGGTCGGATCGAGTCGGCCGCGACCGAGAGGCTGGTGCAGAGGGTCACCTCTTCGCTTCCGGCGTAAATGTCTGTTTCGTAGCAGCGAATCACCGCGCGGTCGTAACCGCTGTTCTGCCACTGGATACGGATCTCGCGGTCGTTATCGGTCGGCGCGCGCCAGACGTTGTACTCCATCGGGCGGGCAAGAAGCGGTTTCTGGTCGTAGGTCATCTCGTCAAAGCATCCGCGGAGTTTGGAATAGCGGTAGCGGAAGTTTCCGCCCCGGAGGGTCACAAAATCATCGTCCTCGTAAACCGCGATCTCTTCGTCATCGGCGCCCTGAACGGGGGACAGCTCGGAAAGACGGATCGATGCGGGATTCCCGTCCTTGAGAATGATCTGGTCAAAGCCCAGTTCGTATCCCTTATCGAGAAGTTCGGTCGCGTCTTTCAGCTGATAGATAAACCGGACGGCAAGCGCCTCACCGTCGCATTCGGGAAGTTCAAGGAAGAAGGTGCGGCTTTCGTGCGGGCGGATGTCGGGAAGATCGATCTCGCCGCTTCCGACCAGTACGCCGTCCTCGGTGATCTCGTAGGAAACGTACAGATATTCCTCTGTTCCGACAAAATCCATCAGGTTCTGGAAAACAAAGCTTCCGTCGCTGTTCCGATAGACTCTGACCGGACGAATGACGTTTTTATATTCTTCCAGTCCGGTGGAGGGGGTGCGATCGGGATAAACCAGGCCATCCATGCAGAAGTTCCCGTCGTGGAGGACTTCTCCGAAATCGCCGCCGTAGCCGTACATCGGCTTTCCGTCCGGCGTCCGTCCCATGAATACCGCATGGTCACACCATTCCCAGACGAACCCGCCGCAGAAGTTCGGGTACTTCTGGATCAGCTGCCAGTAGTCTTCGGCGTCTCCGGGACCGTTGCCCATCGCGTGGATATATTCGCAGAGGATGAACGGCTTTTTGTTTTCCGGATCCTCGCAGTATTCGCGGATCATATCAAGACTCGGATACATGACGCTGCGCAGGTCAAGGTCGCGGAGCGTTTCCTTATAATCTTCGTAATCGCCCACGCCCCAGTTTTCGCCTTCGTAATGGACAAGGCGGGTGTCATCGTATTCCTTGACCCAGTGAGCGGCCTGTTCAAAACAAGTGCCCCAGCCGGCTTCGTTTCCAAGCGACCAGATCAGAACGCTCGGATGGTTCTTGTCACGGATGACATTTCTCTGTACCCGGTCGACGATCGATTCGGCCCATGCCGGGTCGGTGGCAATCGTCGGGTACAGCTTTTTATAATCGGCAAAGTTTCCGGTCGCGGTGCAGACACCGTGGCACTCGATGTCCGATTCCGAGATCAGATAGAATCCGAGCCGGTCGCACAGCCCGGCCATCAGAGGAGAATTGGGATAGTGGCTGGTGCGGATGGCGTTGATGTTGTGCTGACGCATCAGCGTCAGATCCCGGAGCAGATCCTCCTCATCGACCGCGTACCCTTTGACCGGATCGGAGTCGTGGCGGTTGACGCCGCGGAAGGTGATCGGCTGACCGTTCAGAAGAAGGACGCCGTTTTTCACGCTAACCTCACGGAAGCCGACCGGCTGAGCAATATATTCTTCGCCGACGTGAAGCAGCAGGGTATAGAGGTTCGGTTGTTCGGCATTCCAGAGAAGAGGGGAGGGGACTTCGACCGAGAAGGAACCCTGATCCGATTCGGACGTTTCACCGGATGCGACCTTTTTTTCGTCCGGATCAAAGAGCGACCAGTGAACTGCAAGTGCGCCCCGGTTTTCATACGAGACGGTTATCGTGCCTTTGGTAAAAGAATCAGACAAAACGGTTTTCACCGTCAGGTCGCGCAGATGTTCCTGCGGGCGGCGGAGAAGATAGACGTCCCGGAAGATGCCCGACATTCTCAGCTTGTCCTGATCCTCCAGATAGCTTCCGTCGCACCATTTGAGAACGATCACCGTCAGGGTGTTTTGCTCGTCTTCCTTTAAGAAGGAAGTGATGTCGAACTCGCTGGTCGAATGAGAGACCTGGCTGTAGCCGACGAAGTTTCCATTGACCCAGACGTAAAAGCAGGAATCGACCCCTTCAAAATTCAGATAGTACCGGCTTTCAGGATCGGAAACCGAGAACTCCGTCCGATAAACGCCGCAGGGATTTTCCTCGGGAACATAGGGTGGGTCGTAGGGAAAGGGATAGCGGATGTTGGTGTACTGGTTTTTGTCGTAGCCGTAGGCCTGCCAGACAGAGGGAACCGGGATCGTGTCGAAATCATCGCACGGCTCATCCTCATAGTTCAGCGCGATCTTGCGCACCGAATCAAAGTACTTAAACTTCCAGTCCCCGTTTAAGAGAATGAATCGGGAAGAGGATTCGCGGAATCCGTCGATCGCTTCCGACGCATCCTCACAGGGAATGTAGTAGGCGCGGTTCGGCTCGGTTCCGATGTGGAGAACGCTCCGATCCTCATAAAAGTTTTCAATCAGCATAGGCTTGTCCTTCCTTTCACGTACATTTACTGCGCATATTTATATGGAAGAAATAGGGAAACGCGGTTTTAAACCACTCTTATCTTAACATAAATCATATAAAAAGCAAGAGATATTTTGTGAAAAGAGAGGAATTTCTAGGATTATACAAATTGTATAGAATGATAAGCTGTGATGCCTGGATAAAGGCTCTTTTTTGGCCAGTTTATTTTTTAAACATAAAAATTTCACGTTTGGCGCAAAGAACGAAACAAAACGTTACTACAGCGTAACAATGCGTTTTACAAGTTGTTACATTGGATTGTGACGAGACGTGACAGCTTAAAAAACTAAGATGTTGTGACAAACTGCACAAAACCCGCCTTCCCCGGTCATTTGACAGTTTGAAGCTTTGCGGGTAAAATATAGGCAACGTTCGGGAAGAAAAAAGCAGGCGCTTCCCTAACGGCTTTGGATATCCGGGAAACCGGATGACAACCGTTCTGTCACGGAATGGGAAAACTTTTAAGTGGCGGCTCATCCGTCAGTTAGGAAGGAACGATCAAAACGTGAAGAGGCTTATATCCAAAATGGCGGCTATGCTCTGCGTCATGCTTTCCGGCGTTATGATGGTCAATGTGACCAGCGGCGCGGCGGAAACACAGTATCTGTTTTATTTCCAGGACGGCGAGGAAACACAGCTCTATTATGCACCGGCCGGATCGGTCGAGAGCGCGATGAAGGCGCTTGGGAAAACGCTCGGCGAGAACGATTCCTATACGGTGGAAAATACGAGCCGTGATGTCTATACCGTCACCATTACGCGGGCGGATTCCTGTACCGTGAAGGCAGACGGCGAGACTGCGATCGTCTCTTTCCGGCCGGACGAAACAACGGTCGCGGATGTTCTGGAGGAACAGGGCATTGTCCTTTCGGAGGACGATCTTGTATCGAGTGATCTCACCGCTCTGGTGCAGGATGGAGAAACCATTACGGTTTCAAGAGTAACTTATGAAAACTACTTCACCGATGAGGTGATCGGTTGGGAATACGACTACGAACCGACCCGGTATCTTCCGGAGGGAAAGGTTAAGGTATTCTCGAACGGAAGCGACGGCAAAAAGGTCGTGGAAAAGCGCAAGGTCTATATCGACGGAGAGCTTGACCATGAAGAGGTCGTCGGCGAAACCGTCACAAGCGCGGTCACGAACGGCCGTGCACAGATCGGGGACAGCGATGCTCCGATCGACCATCTGGAGCAGCCTGAATGGCTGACCTTTGATGAAAACGGGATTCCCGAACAGGCGACGAAAGTGATTTCGGGACTTGGAACGGCGTACACTTCTCAGCTTGGCGTATACGGCGCGACCGGACGCTATCTTTCGGAAGGGTATGTAGCGGTCGATCCGAAGGTGATTCCCTATGGGAGCAAGCTCTATATCGTGACGAAGGACGGCTCCTGGGATTACGGATACGCGATCGCGGCGGATACCGGCGGCGCTATGCGCAGCGGACGGATTCTTGTCGATCAGTACATGAATTCCTATGACACCTGTATGCAGTACGGCGTACGCGAAGTGGACATCTACCTGCTTGATGATAAGGATGCCCACACTGAAATTGACTGACATCTTCCCCATAAATATTTCCCTGGAAAGCGGGTATCCGGTACAAGATCGGGTACCCGCTTTTCCTATTCTCGACATGATTTTTCTCGACATGATTTTTATAGAAGAAAATCCGCATTTTCGGGTCGGATCCGACCGATTTCCGGGATTATTTACATCCAGTTCACATAAGACGGCTGCTCAAGTGTTATGATAAAAGCAGAGATTGTAATCAAATTGCAATCTTTTACCATTGCCATAGGGCGCGTTCCCCTGTTTTAGCAGGAATTTGCGTCATATGAAAACATTTTTTGATGCAAATCACGATTTTGCCTTGATTTTTTGTCATATATGCTGTATAATTAGAACAGATTCTTATGTGATTTGTTGGGCGGAGACCTCTCCGTCGGCAGCTCCAGACGAAATATAATAGGGTAAAGGGGTAATAATATGTCCAACCGTCTTTTTCAGGGTGTTGTCCATCAGATGCGCGATGCGATCGACCGCGTGATCGGCGTTATCGATGAAAATGCTTCCATCATCGCCTGTAGCGAGCTTTCAAAGATCGGTACGACCGGAGATTACTATTCGGTCGATTTCGGCGAATCGCATGACGTATTTGTCCGCGACGGCTATACCTATAAGCCGTTCGGCCCGCACATCAAAGCGGATTACGCAGTCTTTGTTGAGGGCACCGACGAGATGGCTTCCCGTTACGCACAGCTGCTCGCGATCTCCCTTTCGAGCATCAAACAGTACTATGACGAAAAATATGACCGCAATAACTTTGTCAAAAACGTTGTCCTCGATAACATCATGCCGGGCGACCTGTTCACCAAGGCTAAAGAGCTTCATTTCAACGTCGATGTGACCCGCGTGGTGCTTCTCGTCCGCGTCGTTTCGACCAACGACGTTTCGGCTTACGACGTTATCCAGAATCTCTTCCCGGATAAACAGAAGGACTTTGTTTTCAATATCAGTGAAAGTGATATCGTCCTGATCAAAGAGATCAAGGCCGGCATCGATTCCAAGGATCTCGAGAAGCTGGCGCGCTCGATCGTCGATACCCTCAGCTCTGAGTTTTACACCAAGGCGATCGTTGGTATCGGTACCAGTGTTGTCGGACTGAAAGAACTTGCCCGTTCCTTCAAGGAGGCGCAGGTCGCTCTCGAAGTCGGCAAGGTCTTTGATACCGATCAGTCGATCGTCAGCTATGACAACCTCGGCATCGCCCGCCTGATCTACCAGCTTCCCACGACGCTGTGCGAGACCTTCCTCAAAGAGGTCTTCAAAACCGGCTCGATCGATTCGCTCGACCACGAGACGCTGTTTACCATCCACAAGTTCTTTGAAAACAACCTGAACGTTTCCGAAACTTCCAGAAAGCTGTTCGTTCATCGCAACACACTGGTTTACCGTCTGGAAAAAATCAAGAAGCTGACCGGTCTGGATCTGCGGGAATTTGATCACGCGATCATCTTCAAGATTGCCCTGATGGTTAAGAAGTACCTGAACTCCAGCCCCACAAAATTCTGATGAATACCGACGCTTTCCGCAGGTTTCGGTCTGCGGAAAGCGATTTTGTGTATTTAGGGGAAAAACTTAAAAATGTTGTCCTATTCGGGAATGACCGGAGGGACGGCCAAAAATGCCGCGCCTGATGTCCGGAAGTGCGCGGGAGACCCTGATGTGGAAGGTGATGGAGCGCTTTCACATATAAATTTCCGGACAGTCCAAAGGAATGATAAAAACATGATAGACTTGATCGACGTTTCATTTAAGTATGAAAATGGAACGGAAGCCTTGACCAATGTCAATCTGCGCGTCAATCAGGGCGAGTTTGCATTTGTTGTCGGTTCGTCCGGCGCGGGCAAAACCTCGATTTTGAAGCTGCTGCTGAGAGAAACGGTGGCGACTTCCGGGCAGGTCATTGTCAACGGCTTTAACCTCAACAAGCTCAAGAGCCGGCAGATCCCGAAATTCCGCCGAAGCATCGGCGTCGTCTTTCAGGACTTCCGCCTGATCCCGGATATGACGGTGTACGATAACGTCGCGTTTGCGATGCGCGTCACCGATCAGTCCAGCCGTGTGATCCGGCAGCGGGTCCCGGAGGTGCTCGAGATGATGAATCTGGCGCATAAGGCCAAGCAGCATCCATATGAGCTTTCGGGCGGCGAACAGCAGAGAGTATCGCTGGCACGCGCCATCATCAACCATCCGCCGCTGATCATCGCGGACGAACCGACCGGCAACATTGACCCTGAGTTTTCCTATGAAATCGTAGAAATGCTTCAGCAGATCAACAAACAGGCGGGGACGACCATCCTGATGGTTACCCATGAGCACGATATGGTGAAGTACTTTGGCGGACGCACGATCAATATTGAAAACGGATGCGTCGTATTTGACGATTATATTATTGGAGGGGCCAATGAGAGCGAGTAGTATGCGTTATCTGATGCGAAACGGATTCAAGAATCTGTGGAACAATCGGTTGATGACAATCGCATCGGTCGGTACGCTGGTTGCCTGCCTTCTGATCGTCGGCGTGGCTGTGCTGTTTTCGCTGAATGTGGACAACATGGTCGAGTATGTCGGCGAGCAGAACGAGCTGGTGGTCTTTATGGAGACCGATACATCGGACGAAGATCTGAAAACGATGGAGACGGCGCTTTCCAAAACCGAGGGACTGGGCGATGTGACCTATGTTTCGAGCAGCGAAGCGATGCAGTCGATCGTAGATAAATATCTGGACGGGGACGCAGGTCTCCTGGAAGGAATGGACGACGGGTTCATGCCCGCATCGTTCCGCTGTCGGATCACAGATCCCGAGCGGGCGAGAGAGCTGACGGCGGAGATCAAGGCGATGGATCACGTTTCTAACGTTGAAGCACCGACCGAGATCACCGAATCGCTGGTTAAGATGCGGAAGATGATCAACATCTTTGGCGGTGCGATTATTGCGGCGCTGGTCATCGTATCGCTGGTCATCATCACCAACACCATCCGCGCGTCGGTCTTTACCAGACGCCGCGAGATCAACATCATGAAATACGTCGGCGCGACTAATTCCTTTATCCGGATTCCGTTCGTGGTAGAGGGGATTATGCTCGGACTTCTTTCGGCGCTGATCGCGTTCGGGATCGTCTGGGGCGGATATAACTTCTTCCTCGACATCATCCGGATGGAAAGCACCTCGCTGATGGCGAGCGTTCTCAGTCAGGTCATGCCCTTCTCGGAACTCGCGACCAGAGTACTTGCATACTTCCTTCTTTCCGGCGTTTCGGTCGGCTGTATCGGAAGTGTGTTCAGCATGAGAGGGTATCTGAAGGTATGATCTTGCTGTAAATGGGAAAGCCTTTACAGTGAAACCCGTCAGGAAATCGGGGAAGGCACGGGTGTGCGATTTGTGAAAAATGCACAAATCGGTCACGATTTTCCTCGAAAGCAAATTGAATTGAATCCGGCGGGAGGCGTCCGTGGAGGCGTCCGGGGAGGCGTCCGTCGGTAAAACACCAAGCAACATTGGAGGTAAGGCATATGCATCATTTCTGGAACAAGCCCCGCTTTGGGAAGCTGCTGACGGTACTGATCGCAGCATCACTCGGGCTGACGGCGGCGTTTTCCTATCCGGCGGCCGGCCTGACTCCGGTTTCGGCGGGCGAGTCGATCTCGGAACTGGAAGCCCGTCAGAAACAGGTTCAGTCGGAGCTGGACGCGGTCAATGACAAGATCAGCGGCCTTCAGGGAAAGATTGATGAACAGGCAGCCTATCAGGAAGAACTGACCCAGCAGATTTCTCTTTATAAGGAAAAGATCCAGATTCTTGACGATCAGATCGCGGCGCTTGAACAGGATATCGAGGACAAGCAGAGCGAGATCACCCGGCTTCAGGATGAGATCGAACAGCTTGAACAGGATATCGCCGATAAGCAGGTCGAGATCGACGATACATATGAACTTTTCAAGACCCGCATGGTCGCGCTTTATGAGGCGGGTGAGACCTCTTCGCTGGCAATGCTCCTTTCGTCCAACAGCTTCGCGGATTTTGTCACCAACATCCGGCTGATGCAGGCGGTTTCCAAGAGCGACGAGAAACTGGTCGACGAGTTAAAGGATAAACTGACCGAGCAGCAGACGCTCAAAACCAGTCAGGAAGAGAAAAAGTCGGGCGTAGAAACGGCACTTGTTCAGGTCCAGGAGGATGAGCAGGCGGTTATGGAACAGCGCCAGTCGCAGGCGGACGCACAGGCGGAGCTTGAGGACGCTTATTCCAAGAGCGAGACGGCCGAGCAGGATATGGAAGCGCTCAAGGCTGAGTACGAAAGCGACCGCGACGCAAAGATCGCCGAGGACAAACAGGTTGAATCGGAGATTCAGGCGTTTTACGCGGAGCTTGCCAAGAAACAGGCGGCGGCCGAAGCGGCGGCAAAGGCTGCACAGCAGTCGTCCAGCAGCTCTTCAAGCACCCAGACGGTCGTGAACACCGGCAGCCTCAGCTTCCGCTGGCCGCTTCCCGGTTACAGCATGATCACTTCCGGGTATGGCGCACGCTGGGGAAGCACCCACACCGGCATCGACATCTCAGGCGGCGGCGTCTACGGTGCGTCGATCGTTGCGGCGGAATCCGGCACGGTCGTTCTCGCAGGCAGCCACTGGAGCTACGGAAACTATGTCATCGTCGATCACGGCGGCGGATATACCACCCTCTATGCGCATATGTCCAGCCTTGCGTGCAGCACCGGCGACTATGTCAGCAAGGGTCAGACGATCGGTTATGTCGGTTCGACCGGAAACTCGACCGGCCCGCATCTGCACTTTGAGGTGCGCGTAAACGGCGCGACCCAGAATCCCAGCAGTTATGTCCACCCGTAACATGGTTTGAAACGGGGACGCATACAATTGACTGAAAAGCCGGCGTCCGGTAAGGATGGCCGGCTTGTTCCTTTTAAGCGCACAGGGAGGGATTGACTTGACGGAAAAGGATGAACCGATCGTCCCGGATCTTTCGGAAACAGGGTATGAACCGATGTCGGATCACCGGAGACGCCGCCGGCTGATGGCGGCGCTTGCGGCGGCTTTTTTGCTTGGCAGTTTTTTTACGGTCGGAGCGGGCGGCGTCTTTTTGAAGCTGCGGGAAAATAACCGTCCGATTTCTCAGCAGAAGCTCTCGGAGATTCAGGAACTGATCGAAGGGAACTATCTGTTTGATGTCGATGAAGAGGCGGCGGCTAACGCAGCGGCAGCGGGGTACGCCGGGACGCTGGATCAGTACAGCCGCTACCGAAACAGCGAGGAGTACGCCGATTTTCAGGCGCATAACGACGGAAGTCTCTGCGGGATCGGCGTGACGGTCGCACAGTATGCCGAGGACAGCCTGTACGTTCTCTTTCTGTCGGACGATTCTCCGGCGGACGGGATCATCCTTCCGGGCGATGAGATCGTTGCGGTCGAGGGAGAGCGGGTCGCAGATCTCGGCTATACCGATACCGTTTCAAAGATTCGCGGACAGGAGGAGACTTCGGTCTCCCTGACCATCCGGAGAGATGGGGAAGAGACAGAGGTGAGCGTGATGCGCGCCGATATCGTCAACGATGGGATCCATGCGCTGACGATCGGGAATATCGGATATGTTCGGGTCTCCGCTTTCAACAACGCGACTCCGGAGGCGTTTGAAAAAGCGGTCGATTCGCTTCAGACGGACGACAGCGTGACAGGGCTGATCTTTGACCTGAGGGGGAACGGGGGCGGACTGCTGACGAGCGTTGCGCAGATGCTCGACTACCTTCTCCCGGAAGGAAATCTTGTTTCCAAGACCGATAAATCGGGGGAAACGACCGTTCTTTATACCTCTGACGCCGATTGTGTTTCTCTTCCGATGATCGTACTGGTCAACGGCTCGACAGCTTCGGCGGCTGAACTTTTCGCCTGTGATTTACAGGAATACGGCGCGGCAACGATCGTCGGAACAACGACCTTTGGCAAGGGCGTCATGCAGACGACATACAGCTTATCGGACGGTTCGGCGCTGACGCTGACGACCGATTACTATAATCCGTCCAGCGGGAAAAACTATAACGGAATCGGCGTGATCCCGGATATTGTCTGTGAAATGACCGAGGAGGAGCAGAAGAATTTTGCCTTCTTTGATCCCGATCGCGACCCGCAGCTCCGCGCGGCTCTGGACGCGCTTTCCGGCTAACCTGCTGATTTTTTGACAAAAAGGCCTTGACAGGCTCGGCAGGATGTGCTATACTCCATCTTACAGGCGATGAAAAGAAAGAGTAGTGATCCTCGTAGTCTACAGAGAGCGTCCGGCTGGTGTAAGGACGCGGCAAAGGGTTCATGAATACCTCTTGGAGCCGCTTCCCGAACCGATTTGTCCAGTAGGGAATGCCGGGGATGCCCGTTACAGCAGAAGAGAATGCAGGTTCTCTGTGAGGCCGGTTATCGTGAGAAGCCGGTAAACTGAGGTGGTAACACGGATGTTTTGATGACATTTCGTCCTCTGTCCTATCAATTGGGGCAGAGGATTTTTTCATGCCCCGGAATATTTCTGAAAGGAGATCATTTTTATGACCTGTTACGAAGAACTGAAAGCCCGCGGCCTTGTTGCGCAGGTAACGGACGAGAAACTGATCCAGGAGCTGATCGATAACGGTAAAGCGACCTTCTACATTGGCTTTGACCCCACCGCCGACTCGCTCCATGTCGGTCACTTTATGGCGCTCTGCCTGATGAAACGGCTCCAGATGGCGGGCAACCGTCCGATCGCGCTGATCGGCGGCGGCACCGGCATGATTGGCGACCCCTCCGGAAGAACCGATATGCGCCAGATGATGACCCCTGAAGCGATCCAGCACAACTGCGACTGCTTCAAAGTCCAGATGAGCCGGTTTATCGAATTCGGCGAGGACAAGGCTCTGATGGTCAACAATGCCGACTGGCTGATGAACCTTAACTACATTGAGTTTATCCGCGACGTCGGCGCCTGCTTCTCGGTCAACAATATGCTCCGCGCAAAATGCTATGAGCAGCGGATGGAGAAGGGACTTTCCTTCCTTGAATTCAACTACATGATCATGCAGAGCTCCGACTTCCTTGAACTGTACCAGCGCTACGGCTGCAACCTCCAGTTCGGCGGCGACGACCAGTGGAGCAATATGCTGGGCGGTACCGAACTGATCCGCAAAAAGCTGGGCAAGGACGCGAGCGCGATGACCATCACCCTCCTTCTGAACTCGGAAGGCAAGAAGATGGGCAAGACCCAGTCGGGCGCGGTCTGGCTGGATCCGAACAAGACCTCTCCCTACGACTTCTTCCAGTACTGGAGAAACGTCGGAGACGACGACGTCATCAAGTGCATGAAGCTGCTCACCTTTATCCCGCTTGAAGAGATCGAGGAGATGGAGCGGACGCTGACCGGCGAAAAGCTCAACCCCGCCAAGGAACGTCTGGCTTACGAACTGACCAAGATGGTTCACGGCGAGGAAGAGGCGGATAAGGCACTTGCGGCTGCGCGCGCGGTATTCTCTTCCGCTTCCGATACAGCGAATATGCCTGTTTCCGAGATCTCCGCTGCCGACGCGGCAGAAGAGATGGGCCTTCTGACCCTGCTGGTCAAGGCCGGGATCGCTCCCTCCAACGGCGAGGCCAGACGCCTTGTCCAGCAGGGCGGCATCTCGATCGACGGCGAGAAGATGACCGACCCCTCCGTCAAGCTGACGGTCAAAGAGGGCATGGTCATTAAGAAAGGCAAAAAGGTCTTCCGTAAGGTCGTACTGGTCGGTTGACGAATCCGACGAAAACCGAATCGATTCGGAATCCAAGTTGTCTATTTTGCTGTTTCAGGCATTTTTTCGCGGAAATCTCCCGCAAAACGCTTGCAATTTCGGGATCGGTATGGTATTATGTACTGGATATTGTTCCGCCCTCATGAAAATGAAGTCGGAGGATATATGTTCACACACATTATCCGGACAGTCCTCTGCATAAAGAATGCACGAATGTCTGAAAATCAGGAGGAAAAAACATGGACGCACTCAAACTGATCGCTCAGTCCAGCATGAAGGCTGATATGCCCAAGGTCGAAGTCGGTGACTACGTAAGAGTCAACGTACTGATCCGCGAAGGCGACAAGGAAAGAATCCAGGCTTTCGAAGGCACCGTCATCGCTATGAAGCACGGCGGCATCTCTGAGACTTTCACCGTAAGACGCGTTGCTCACGGCGTCGGTATCGAGAGAGTATTCCCGATCCATTCGCCCAGAGTCGCTTCCGTTGACGTTCTTCGTCACGGTGTTGTCAGACGTGCGAAACTTTACTACCTGCGCAACAGAGTTGGTAAAGCTGCAAGAGTTAAAGAGAAAATCGTATAATTCGATGCACATGAGGAAGAAGGGGGCGGCAACGTCTCCTTCTTCTGCTATACGGAACTTTTGTACAGGCGCTCTGCCTGTGTGATCTTCATATATGGAAAGGAAGGTTTGCTTGATGGCACCTGAGCAGAAAAGGACCAGCAGCGATGAAGAGGTTGATAAAATACTGGCCGAACTCGGGATTCTGAGTTCGGGAACCGGTTCATCGCCGCAAAAAGCATCACCGGCTTCCGAAAAGCCCGCTGCGCCGGACAGCCCCTCAAAGGCGGCGGCCAAAGCGCCGGTACAGGACGAGTTTACGATCGACATGGACGCTTTCGACGATATTCGTCAGAGCGAACGGGAACGCAGCGCTGCGGTGGCAAAGCCCGAGGCAAATGGTGCCCCCAGAGCTTCCAGAGCACCGGCTGCACCGGCATCATCGCCCACCAAAACGCCCGACCGCAGGAAAAATGCCGGAGGAAATGCTTCCGGGAAGGATTCCGGGAAAGATTCCCGTCCCGAAGCTAAAAAACGTCCGTCTCAGCGTCCGTCTCAGCGTCCGCCTCAGCGTCCGTCTCAGCGTCCGCCTCAGCGTCCGTCTCAGCGTCCGGAAGCCGCTCAGAAACCGGCTTCCAGAGCCACCCAGCAGGCGCCCGTGGAGCATTTAAACGTTCCGCACCGCGAGTCGCACCTGAAGGATGAACTGGAAAAGATGGCGGTATCCTCTTCGACCCAGACCGGGCAGCTGACAAGACAGCTCCGCGCGGGCAGAAAGCTCGAGGAGATCACAGCGTCGATCCCGATTCAGCAGCGCCGTCAGACGCCCCGTCATCCTTCCGAACGGGTTCAGAAGGCGGCTGAATTTGCGGCGTCGGTCGCAGCGGAAAAACCGCAGAAGAGAAGCGCCGGAAAGACCGCTGCGGTCTGGATCGGAACCATCGCCGCTGTTGCGGCGATTCTGGTTGTTTTGTTCGGCTTTGTTTTTCCGATTGTTACGGTCGAGGGAAGTTCGATGGCTCCTACGCTTGAACAGGGCGACCGGCTGCTGATCTCGGGAATGTTCTATACGCCCGCAGATGGCGACGTGATCGTAACGACCGATAACAATACCCTGAAAAAGCAGCTCGTCAAGCGGGTCATTGCGACCGCTGGACAGACAGTCGAGATTCAGGAGGACGGAACCGTTCTGGTTGACGGAACGGCGATCGACGAGAGCTATCTTGCCGAGCCGAATGCGCTTGCGGGCGATATGACCTATCCGGTCACAGTCGGAGACGGTGAGGTTTTTGTCATGGGCGATAACCGCGCACATTCGCTGGACAGCCGCGACGGTGCGGTCGGACTGATCGAGACGTCGGAGATCCGCGGAAAGGTTCTGCTCCGCTTTTATCCCTTCGGCTCGTTCGGCGGCGTAGACTGAACTTCCATATAAACGGTTTCAGAAAGGAATGTGCGAATGGACGAACTTGAAACGATCCGTCAGGATGGGGAAGCGGTTCCCGAAGAAAAGGCTGAAAAGGTGAGCGTGACCGAAGAAGAGCCCCCCGAAACTCCGGAGCCACCGAAACGGTCGCTGAAAACCGAACTGATCGAATGGGTGAAGGCGTTCGTTTTTGCCGGAGTGATTGTTGCGGTCATTTTCGGCTTTGTGATCCGTCCGGTTGAGGTTAAGGGTCATTCGATGGAGCCGACGCTTCAAAACAGCGACCGGCTGATCGAATGGATGCTCTTTTATACGCCTCAGCAGGGAGACGTGGTCATCCTTTCGGAAAAGACCGGTCTGAACGAAGCGCTTGTCAAGCGGGTCATCGCGACCGCCGGACAGACGGTAGAGATCAGAGAGGACGGCTACGTTTTAGTGGACGGCGTCCTTTTGGATGAAAGTTATATTTACGAGCCGATCGACGCGGAGCACCGGGGCGATTTCGATTACCCGGTTACCGTCCCGGACGGATGCGTCTTTGTCATGGGCGATAACCGCAACCATTCGACCGACAGCCGCTTCCGGGAAGTCGGCTTTGTCAGCGTCGATGAGGTCGCGGGCAAAGTGGTCCTGCGGATCGCACCGCTTTCCTCCTTCGGCCTGATTGAATAAGAGAGGTATGAATTTGGAACAGATTCCATCGATCCAGTGGTTCCCCGGCCATATGGCCAAGACCCGCCGACTGATGAAAGCAAACCTTCCCTATGTGGATATTGTCATCGAGCTGCGGGACGCAAAAATTCCGCTCAGCTCCGGAAATCCTGAGCTTCAGTCGATGCTCGGCAATAAAAAGCGGATCGTCCTGCTCAATAAATGCGATACGGCCGACCCGAAAGTAACGGCTGCCTGGATCGACTGGTTTAAAGAGCAGGGGATCGCGGCGCTTGCGGTCGATTCAAGAAGCGGAAAAGGCTTGGAAAATTTTCTTCCGCTCGTTCGGAGTGAGCTTTCCGACCTCCTTTCCCGCTGGGCGGAGAAAGGCGCGGGCGGGCGGCCGATCCGAATGATGGTGGTCGGAATCCCGAACGTCGGAAAGTCATCGTTTATCAACCGAATGGCGGGAAGCAAACGCGCCAGGGTTGAGGATCGCCCCGGCGTTACCCGCGATAAGCAGTGGGTCACCGTTAGTAAGGACGTTGATCTTCTCGATATGCCGGGCGTTCTCTGGCCGAAGTTTGAAGACCCGGCGGTTGGCGAACGGCTTGCCATCACCGGTGCGGTCAAGGATCAGATCCTTGATCTGGAACTTCTGGCCATGCGGCTGTTGAGCTGGCTGCGGGACGATTATCCGGAGCTTTTGTCCCGGTACAAGATTTCCCCGGAAGAGGCGGAAGGGCTTGAACCGTTTGACCTGCTGGAACTGGTCGGGCGCAAGCGCGGGATGCTCATTTCCGGCGGCGAGGTCAACACCGAACGGGCAGCCGTAACGGTTCTGGATGAATACCGCGCCGGAAAACTCGGACGGCTTTCGCTGGAACTTCCGCCCGAAAAATAACGCAAAAACCGGAAAGGAGCGGGTGCAATGACGCTTGGCGAATATGATGCTTCGCTCGGAATTGAAGGCTTCTGCGGAGTCGATGAAGCAGGGCGGGGGCCGCTGGCGGGGGATGTATACGCTGCCGCTGTGATCCTCGATCCGTCCCGTCCGATCGACGGGTTGAACGATTCCAAAAAGCTGACCGAAAAGAAGCGGGAAGCCCTTTTCCCGATCATCAAGGAACAGGCGCTTGCCTGGTCGATCGGGATTGCTACGGTCGAAGAGATCGAAAGCTATAACATTCTCGGCGCGACCTTCCTTGCGATGCGGCGGGCGGTGGACGGGCTTTCGGTCAAGCCTTCGATGGCGCTGGTCGATGGCAACCGCAATCCCGGCCTTTCGGTTCCGACCCGTCTTTTGGTCAAGGGAGACGCCACCTCCGCTTCGGTCGCGGCGGCGTCGATCCTAGCCAAGGTCGCACGGGATCATTATATGCTGGAGCTTGACCGGGCGTATCCGGAGTACCAGTTTGCCCGCCATAAGGGCTATGGCACCAAGCTCCATTATGAGATGCTGGAAGCCTACGGAGAGTCTCCGGTTCACCGGCACTCGTTTCTGAAAAGCTTTTACCGGGCGCGGGGAACGACGCCGCCCACCAGCGGTCAGCGCGGCGAACAGCTTGCGGCGGGTTATCTGACCGGTCAGGGCTGTGAGATCCTTGCCCGCAACTGGCACGCATCCGGCGGGGAGCTGGATTTGATCGCACGGGAGGGGGAATACCTTCTCTTTGTCGAGGTTAAGACCCGCGGCCCCAATCGTCTTGGCTCGCCGGCCGAGGCGGTTGACGCCGGGAAACAGCGCCGGATCGTCGAAACGGCTGAGCGGTATCTGGCGGAAAATCCGCTTCCGCTTCAACCACGGTTTGATGTGATCGAGATCTATCTGGACGAAAACGGGAATTTTCTCCGTGCCGGATGGATCCGGAATGCATTTGATGCAGTTTGATACCAGCTGTAGAAAGGAAGCAGACTTATGCGTCACTTTGATTTGCACGCCGATACTCTCAGCAAATGCCTGAAAAATAAAAAGAGCCTGATCCATAACGATTTTGCCATTTCGGTGGAACGCGGGCTGATCTTCGATGAATGGGTACAGGTTTTCGCGGCTTTCGTGCCGGATGAGTACCATGGAAGCAAGGGCTATCACCGGTTTCTTCTGGAAGCGGATCAGCTGACCCGTGCCTTTGAGGAAAGCGACCGGATCGTTCCCTATGACAAGGATAACGTCCGTCCCGGCGTCTGCAACGCCATGCTGGCGGTTGAAGGCGGCTCGGCGATGGGCGGGAAAGTCAGCCGGATTGATGACCTTTATAACATGGGTGTCCGGATGTTTTCCCTTTGCTGGAACGGGGAGACCGATCTGGCGGGCGGAACGGCGTCCGAGATGGGGCTTACGACCCTCGGAAAAGAAGCTGTCCGCGAACTGGAAGCGCACAGGATCATTATCGATGTGTCTCATATGAACAACTACAGCTTCTGGGATCTGTGTGACGTGGCCGAGCGGCCGTTTATCGCCTCTCATTCCAACTGCTTTGAGATGTGTCCGCACCGCCGGAATCTGGACGATCTTCAGCTTTCTGAGATCATCCGCCGCGGAGGACTGATCGGCATCAACTTCTATCCCGTTTTCATCAACGGTGAAAGTGATGCGAGCTTCCAGGAACTGCGTCGGCATATCCGCCATATCATCGCCCTCGGGGGAGAGGACTGTATCGCGGTCGGAAGCGATTTCGACGGCGCGGCCATGCCGTCCAAGCTCCCGTCGATCAATCGGATCCCCGATTGGCACGCAAACCTCTTGAAGCATTTCGACCCCGAGCTGGTCGAGAAGATCACCTTCAAAAACGCTCAGCGTTTTATGCAGAAAAACCTGTAAAGCAAATCAGCTTTACATAGATAAATTCCCCAAAAGAAGCGTAATAAAGGAGTGTGCAGATGATGAATTACAACAGCACCAGAGACAGCAGCTGCAAGGTAACGGCTGCGCAGGCAATCGCACAGGGCATCTCTCACGAGGGCGGACTTTTTGTTCCCGAGACGCTGCCGGTGCTGACCCGCGAGGATCTTCAGGCGATGGTCGGGATGAGCTACAATGAAAAGGCGAAAGCGGTTCTTTCCCGCTTCCTGACCGACTTCACCAAGGAAGAGCTTGACTACTGCGTGGATTCCGCCTATAACGACCGGAAGTTTGATTCCGCCAATATCTCCGAGCTGGCCAAGGTCGGAGATTCGGCCTATCTTCTCGAACTCTGGCACGGCCCCACCTGCGCATTCAAGGATATGGCGCTTCAGCTGCTTCCGTATCTGATGACCACTTCCGCCCGCAAAACCGCTCCCGATAAGGAGATCGTCGTTCTGGTCGCGACTTCCGGCGATACCGGAAAGGCGGCGCTCGAAGGTTTTGCTGATGTTCCGCATACCCGGATGCTCGTATTCTATCCCGAAAACGGCGTCAGCGAGATGCAGAAGCTTCAGATGACCACCCAAACCGGCGGAAACGTTTCGGTCTGCGCGATCAAGGGAAACTTTGATGATGCGCAGAGCGGCGTCAAAAAGATCTTCACCGATCCGGTCATCGAAGCGGAGCTTGCGAAAAACGGGCAGATGTTCTCTTCCGCCAACTCGATCAACTGGGGTCGCCTCGTTCCGCAGATCGTTTATTATGTCGCCGCCTACACGTCGCTCGTTGAGCAGGGCGAGATCGAACTGGGTGAGACGGTCAACGTCACTGTTCCCACCGGCAACTTCGGCAACATCCTCGCGGCGTATTACGCAAAGCTGATGGGGCTTCCGATCGGGAAGCTGATCTGCGCGTCGAATAAAAACAAAGTCCTGACCGACTTTATCCGCACCGGCACCTACGACCGCAACCGCGATTTCTATACCACAACCTCTCCGTCGATGGACATCCTGATCTCCTCCAACCTCGAGCGGCTTCTTTATCAGCTGTGTGGGAAGGACGACAGCGTGATCCGTCAGTGGTTCGGCGCACTGGCTGAAAAGGGTTGCTACTCGGTCAGCGACTCGGTTCGCGAAAAGCTTCAGGCTGAGTTCTGGGGCGGGTTCTGCGACGATGAGGGAACCTCCTCGGCGATCCATCATACCTTCGGCGAATACGGCTATCTCTGCGACACGCACACGGCGGTTGCCGTCAAGGTCTATGAGGATTATGTCCGTGAAACGGGCGACAAGACCAAGTGCATCATCGCTTCGACCGCGTCTCCCTACAAGTTCTGTGCATCGGTTCTTCCGGCAATCACCGATGAGGAGATCCCGTCCGATCCGTTTGAACAGGCCGCGATGCTCGAGCGTCTGTCCGGCATGACCCCGCCTGCGTCGCTGATGGAGCTGAAGTCCAAGCCGGTTCGTTTTACCGATTCGGTCTCCCGTGAGCAGATGGTCGATAAAGTCACTGAGATGCTGAAGGCATAAACCGTTATATAAGGAAAGGAAGCGTTTATGAGTCTCTTTGCCATTTCGGATCTTCATCTTTCGCTCGGCGTCGATAAGCCGATGGACGTGTTCCGTGGCTGGGAAAACTACGTCGCGCGGATGGAGGAAAACTGGACACGGCTGGTTTCGCCGGAGGATACCGTGGTATTGGCCGGGGATCTTTCGTGGGGATTGGATCTTTCCGAAACGGTGGAGGATTTCCGATGGATCGACCGGATGCCGGGGCAGAAGATCCTGCTCAAAGGCAACCACGATCTCTGGTTCTCAACTAAAACAAAGGTCGAGCGGTTCTTTGCCGAAAATAATTTTTCCACCCTCCATATCCTGTTCAATAATGCTTACCGCTACGGGGATTATGTCCTGTGCGGAACGCGCGGCTGGATGAACGACCAGACCGATAAAAAGGTATTGAACCGGGAGTGCGGGCGGCTCCGGCTGTCGCTGGAGGAGGGGAGAAAGCTGGGCGGAGAGCCGATCGTCTTTCTCCATTATCCGCCGGTTTATGGGAGCGGGGACTGCCCCGAGATTCTCGAGGTGCTCCACGCTTATGATGTCAAACAGGTTTACTACGGCCATATTCACGGCAATTCGGCCGGTTATGCGATCAACGGTGTGCGGGAAGGAATCGATTTCCGTCTGCTTTCCTGCGATTTTTTGCAGTTCACTCCCAAAAAGATTGTATAATTTGTAAAAAATGCAAAATCAAAGCGAAAACACTGGCTTTTTTGACTGGTATGTGATATAATACCAGTTGCGTGCTTAGTAAATCGTGCCCGGTGTCTGAAACAGTGCCGGGGAATATAATAGGAAGGAATGTCTCCAATGTTAGTATCGAAAAATCCCGTTGAAACCAATAAGTACGAACTGATCGTTTCGGTTCCTGCAAACGAATTTGAAGCAGCCTGCGAAAAGGTTTTCAAGAGAAAAGCCAAACAGTTCCAGGTCCCCGGCTTCAGAAAGGGCAAAGCCCCCAGAAAGACCATCGAAAAGCTCTACGGCGAAGGTATCTTCTTTGAGGATGCTGTCAATGATTTGGCTCCCGCAGCGCTCGAAAATGCTTACACCGAGTCCGGTCTTGAGATCGTTGTTCGTCCTGAGGTAGAGGTTACCGAGGTTTCCAAAGAAAACGGCGTCACCATGAAGGCTACCTGCATCGTTAAGCCCGACGTCACTGTTAAGCAGTACAAGGGCCTCAAGGCTTCCAAGGACGTTGCTCCTGTCACCGACGAGGAAGTAAACGCTGAGATCGAAAGAATGCGCAACCGCAATGCCCGCACTATCACCGTTGAGGATCGTGCCGCTCAGAACGGCGATATCGTCAGCATCGATTTTGAGGGCTTTGTTGACGGCAAGGCTTTTGAAGGCGGCAAGGCTGAAAGATACAGCCTGACCCTCGGTTCCGGCCAGTTCATCCCCGGCTTTGAGGATCAGATCGTCGGCCACAACACCGGCGACGAGTTCGACGTCAATGTTACCTTCCCCGAAGAGTATCAGGCTTCCGAACTTGCAGGTAAACCGGCTGTCTTTAAGTGCAAACTCCATGAGATCTCCGCAAAAGAGCGTCCCGCGCTGGACGACGAGTTTGTTAAAGACGTTTCCGAGTTCGATACCCTTGACGAACTGTAGGCGGACATCACCAAGAAGCTCGCTGACAGCAAAGAGCAGGCTGCGAACACTGCATTTGAGAACGCGCTGATCGACGGCGTGATC
>JALEHK010000051.1 GCA_022770625.1 Oscillospiraceae bacterium
ATAACCGCTTCGCCGCCCTCACGCTCGATAACGTCTATGATGTTATTGTTTGCATCGGGGTGGAATTTGACGAGTATTTCGCCGACAACTCCCACCTTAGGTTTTTTAATGCTTTCGTCAATCGGAATTTTGTCAAAATCATCGATTATCTCGTCAATCACACGCTTAAGCTTTGTCGCTTTTCTGTTTCCGTTTACAATGTCGTTGTAAAGCCTTGTCTGCCATTTGTTGTACAGAGCGTTTGTTTCGCCGTGATTTATTTCGTAAGGTCGGATTCTCAGCGTAACGGTAAGGAGAAGATCTCCCCATGTACAAGCCTTTACAAGTCCGTCCATGAGCTTCGGAGTAATCTTAAAGCCGGGATTTCCCTCAAGCCCCGCCATGTTGAGTGACAGCACAGGAACCTGCGGATAACCCGCCTCCTTAAGAGCCTTGCGCAGAAATGCTATGTAATTCGTTGCACGGCAGCCGCCGCCTGTCTGGGTAATCAGCAACGCGACCTTATCCAGATCGTACCGGCCACTTTCAAGGGCGTCGATCATCTGGCCGATAACCAGAAGCGCCGGATAGCAGGTATCGTTATGGACATTGCGCAGCCCCTGATCGATAACGGCGTGGCTGTCGTTGGTCAAAAGCTCCGCCTTATAACCGTTCTGACGCAGGATCTGCACCATCATATTGAAATGAACCGGAAGCATCGTCGGGATCAGAATGGTATGGGTCTTTTTCATTTCCTCTGTAAAGATAACTCTTTCCATCGGATGATTGCTCCTTTCTTAAAAAATCAGCCGTTCATTCCGCGGGGAGCCTGTGCGCTTTCACGCTCTGCAACCGCGCCCAGAAGGCTTCTCAGACGAATCCGAACCGCGCCGAGGTTGCTGATCTCGTCGATCTTGAGCTGAGTATAAAGCTTTCCGGCCGATTCAAGGATCGAACGAACCTCATCGGTCGTGATCGCATCGATACCGCAGCCAAAGCTAACCAGCTGAATCAGTTCCATATCCGCGTTCATCGTCACATATTTTGCCGCATTATAAAGCCGCGCGTGATAAGTCCACTGATTCAGGACATCGACCTTGACCGGTTCGACCAGATCAGATACGCAGTCCTCCGAAATGACGACCATCCCCAGCGAAGTCAGCAGGCGGTTGATCCCATGGTTGATCTCAGGATCGATATGGTACGGACGTCCGCAGAGCACCGCAATCTTTTTTCCGTGAGCGCGGGCGTATCGAATGTATTCTGCACCTTTTTCCCGGGTATCCTGCTTCCACTGTGCATAAGCGGCATAAGCGGCTCCTGCGGCGGCGCGGATCTCCTTCTTGGTAATATCAGGATATTCCTGATCAAAATAAGCGGTCGCACGTTTGATAAAGTCTTTCGGACGATGAATACCGAAATAGGGATAAAGGAAGCGGATGTTTTTCAGCGCGGTAATGTTCGAATGCAAAAGTTCGGGATAATAGGCAACGACCGGACAGTTATAGTGATTATCGCCCTTTTCCTCGTCAAAGTTGTAAGCCAGACAGGGATAGAAGATCGTATCGATCCCCTGCTGGAGCAGCCATTCGATATGCCCGTGTATCAGCTTTGCCGGATAGCAGACGGTATCCGACGGAATCGTGTACCGGCCAAGATTATAGGTTTCGCGAGTGGAGATGGGCGAAACGACTACTTCAAAACCGAGGCTGGTCAGGAAAGCGTGCCAGAAAGGAAGGTTCTCGATCATATTCAGGCCGAGCGGGATTCCGATCTTTCCGCGGGAGCCGGAAACCGATTTCAGGTTACGGATCCGTTCCAGTTTATACTCGTAAATATCCGGAAGCTTTTCCTCCGATTTGATACCGAGCGGCTTTTCACATTTGTTGCCCGAAATAAACCGTTTCCCGTCCGAGAAGGTGTTGATGGTCAACGGGCAGTGGTTGGCACAGCCCTTGCAGGTGGTCGAGCGGGCGGTATGGGTAAAGCTTTCCAGCTCCGGAAGCGAAAGGATCGTCGATTTGGTCTGGTGCTTGGACTTTCCAAAAAGAGCCGCGCCGTAAGCGCCCATCAGTCCCGCAATCGTCGGGCGGATCACGTCCCGTCCGATCTCGCGCTCGAAACTGCGCAGAACCGCGTCGTTGAGGAAAGTGCCGCCCTGTACGACGATATGCTTACCGAGTTCGTCGGGCGAATGAGCGCGGATAACCTTATAGATCGCGTTCTTGACAACGCTCAGCGAAAGCCCCGCCGAAATATCAGCTACGCTTGCGCCATCCTTCTGAGCCTGCTTAACAGACGAGTTCATAAAGACGGTACAGCGGGAGCCGAGATCGACCGGATACTGAGAGAAAAGGCCGCGCTGGGCAAAATCAGCGATCTCATAGCCCATCGATTTTGCAAAGGTCTCGATAAACGAGCCGCAGCCGGAAGAGCAGGCCTCGTTGAGCATGATGCTGTCGATCGAGTTGTTTCGGACTTTGAAACACTTGATGTCCTGTCCGCCGATGTCAAGGATAAAATCAACGTCCGGCTCAAAATGACGGGCGGCACGGAAATGCGCCATCGTTTCGACAATACCGTCATCCACCCGGAAAGCGCTCTTGATCAAATCCTCGCCGTACCCGGTAACAACGCCGGAACAGAGATTAATCCGGTCGCCGCAGAGAGTACGGATCGTGATCAGCTGTTCACGGATGATGGTAACCGGATTGCCGCGGTTGGAAGAATAATACTCGTAAAGGATCTCATCATCTTCCGAAATCAGAACGACTTTGGTGGTTGTACTGCCGCAGTCGATCCCGAGATAAGCGTTTCCCGAATAGGAAGCAATCTCCCGGCGCTTGACTCCTGCTTTTGCGTGGCGCTCAACAAACGCCTGATAGTCCTCTTCACCGGAAAAAAGCGGTTTTAAGTAATTGGTAACCGTTGCGCCGGAAGTCGCCTTTTCAATCCTGTCCAGAAGATCAGAAAGAGTCGTTTCCTCACAGGTCTCTGCCGCGTAAAAGGCAGTTCCGATCGCGACAGAGAACTGGCCGAGTGCCGGGAAAATCGCATTTTCCGGCGTAAGGTGAAGCGTTTCGGTAAACCGCTCCTGAAGACCCTTGAAGAAAAAGAGCGGCCCGCCGAGAAAAGCAATCTTTCCTTTCAGTTCCCGTCCCTGTGCAAGACCGGTGATCGTCTGATCGACAACCGCCTGAAAGATACTCGCAGCCAAGTCTTCTTTACGCGCGCCCTGATTCAGAAGAGGCTGAATGTCCGATTTGGCGAATACGCCGCAGCGAGATGCGATCGGATAAAGCTTTTCATGATGGGAAGCCAGTTCATCCAATTCGGAAGGCGTTACGTCCAGAAGAGTCGCCATCTGATCGATAAAGGCGCCGGTACCGCCCGCGCAGGTTCCATTCATCCGTTCCTCAACGCCGCCGGTCAGGAAAAGGATCTTTGCGTCCTCGCCGCCAAGCTCAATGATAACGTCAATCGCGGGATCGAAATACGGGACGGCCTTGCTGGTCGCATAAACCTCCTGAATGAATTCAATACCGGCCGCTTTGGAAAGTCCAAAACCGGCCGAACCCGAAAGCGCGACCCTAAAAGGAGCCTCTCCGATTACATCGGCCGCTTTTTTCAGCACCTCCGCCGTTTTCTGACGAACCTGTGAAAAGTGCCGTTCATAGTGCTTGAACAGGATCTTGTTCCCGTTCATGACCACGACCTTAACGGTCGTTGATCCGATATCAATGCCAATATTATAGCTCATTCTCTGCCAAACCTTTCCTCTGATCCGAATCAAGTATCCCATGGAGGACAATATCCATCGAAGCCATCAATTGATGCTCCATAAGCTGCTGTGCCAGCTGCATCGAGATATGCTGCTGGCGAATCGAATCCATATAACGCCGCTGAAGATTTTCCACGATCTTCAGCATCAGTTCCAAAGCCAGTTCCTTATCGACTCCCGAACGGATCGGACTGCGGCTTAAAAAGAGACGCAGGGCAATACTCGCCTGTTCGCGGTACCGGTTATTTTTTTCTTCGGCATAGGCTGCGATCGATTCACTGGAGGAATTGACAATCTGAGAAAGGATATGGTAATGGTTCGGATGCTCCAAAAAGAAATCCGCCTGCTTCCGGTAAAAAATCGAAAGCGCGTTCAGATCAACGGCTGTCCGGCCTTCCATCAGCCCAATGAGTTCCTCCTCGATATCCCGGATACAGCAATCGCATACTGAAAGGAAGAGCTTTTCCTTACTCCCGAAATAATGATAGAGAAGCCCCTTTGAAATACCGGCCGCCAAGCAGATCTGATTGGTGGAAGCGCCTTCATATCCATGTTCGCCAAACTCCTTAAAAGCGGCACGAATGATCTTTTCCCGGCTTTCGCTGTTTTTCGCTGCTTCTTTACCTGAAAGCGGCTGCTGCGATCTTGCCATTCCGACTGTTTCCTCCTTTGGTTTCTGTTAAATCGTACAATGCCGTAGATTGATATTTGTGTACAGTGACAATTATAGCACAAATCGACCACATGGTCAACACTTCCTTTTTCACAAAAAGAGCGAACGCTTTTTGACGGATTTTCGCCTTTTTGTGTATGGATTTTGAATAAAAAAATCAGTGTTTTTTGTTTATATATGCAGAGAAAAAGCAGAGAAAAACCGAACCATTTTCCGGCATTTTCTCTGCTTGGAAGGTTTATTCTATGCGGATAACTTTTCCGCGATATTTATAAAAAGCGGTGCGTGAGATCCCCGCCCTGCGGCAGGCATCGGATACGCTCCCGGCCAGATGGCAGGATAAAAGCTCTTCGGCGCGGATAAATTTCCGATAGATCTCGGGAAGGACCTCTGCATCAACCAACAGTAATTCCTTAGTCTTTGTCAAAAGCGACCTCTCCATCACAGTGTATTCCCCCGCTTACTTTTTCGCAGATAACGTCTCCATCGGCGGTAACGCTTCCCATCACATTGCCGCAATGAACATCTCCGTCGCTACGAACGCTGCCTGCAACGATATTACAGGTAACATCCCCGTCTGCGTTCAGATTACCGCCCACATTTCCGCAGTTCACATCGCCGTCTGAGTTGACTGAACCGCCGACCATCCCGCAGGAAACGTCTCCATCGGCGGTAAGGTTTCCGCCGATGTTGCCCTGAATCGTCGCAGAGCCGTAAACGGTCACGATCAGGGAATTGCTGTCATGCGGCTGATTCAGCTTTTCTTTCGGAATGGCGAGCAGGATTGGCTGATCGGATATCTCGTCTATCTGAACCATCCGGTTGCCGATAAACTGAACCACCCGGAGCCGTTCGTCATCGGGAATATCGCTTCGGGTTTCGTTTTCTTTCGACCAGTGATCCTTATCGATACGGATACTGATTTCCCCGATCTTTTTGGAAAGTCCAGCGGTCAGTTTATTCATCTGATCGAAAAAACTCCATCCTGATCTTTCTTCATTCTTCGGTTCAGAGCTCTCCTCTTCGTCAGAGATGGGCGGCTGCTCGGACGTTTCTTCAGGTTCTACCGGCTCCACTGTCAGAACAGACGCGTCTTCCGGCGGTACAGTCTCAGTCCGGCCGTAAAACAGTTCTTCTATCGTTACGCCAAAATAATCTGCGATTTCCGGAAGGAGGGTGATATCCGGCATAGAACCGGAGGTCTCCCATTTACTCACAGCCTGTACGGTTACACCAAGCGCACCCGCCAGCGCTTCCTGACCGATCTTCTTTTCTTTACGCAAGGCACGGATATTTTCGCCGATCTTAATCTCATTCATCATCGTTTGGTCCTTTCGCTTTGATTTTTATCCGGTTTTCCGTGAAAGCTTTCATGTATTTAAGCATAACCGATTCGGCAGAAAAAAGCAATAAACGAATATTTGAATCGAAAAATCAACTGTTGGTTGATTTTTAAGTCTGAAAGAATAAAAAGCTCGATATAACGGCAAAAAGCGAAAACAGAAAAGCTGAATAATCGATTCAACTGCTGGTTGAATTTTCAGAAAGCAGAAAAAAACACCAAACTTTTCAGTTCAGTGCTTTTTGACTTGGTTGGGATGGAAGGATTTGAACCCTCGGAATGACGGGGCCAGAACCCGCTGCCTTACCCCTTGGCTACATCCCAGTATGAAATTATAAAGATTCGTGAAAATTAGAAACCTCTAAGAAACTCACAGGTTTCTACACACGATATTGGTTGGGATGGAAGGATTTGAACCCTCGGAATGACGGGGCCAGAACCCGCTGCCTTACCCCTTGGCTACATCCCAATATTTTGGAATAACCGATACGGTTATTCCCGAGCCTTATGTCAAGTGGCTGGGCTAGATGGATTCGAACCATCGGAATGAAGGAGTCAAAGTCCTCTGCCTTACCTCTTGGCTATAGCCCAATGTAAAAGTGGGGTGGATAGTGGGATTCGAACCCACGGCCTTCAGAGCCACAATCTGACGCGCTAACCAACTGCGCTATACCCACCATATCTGGCGCGCCAAGAGGGACTCGAACCTTCGACCTACTGCTTAGAAGGCAGTTGCTCTATCCAGCTGAGCTATTGGCGCATTGCCGAAAACACATTGTGCTTTCATTGGAGCGGGTGATGGGAATCGAACCCACGCGACCAGCTTGGAAGGCTGGGATTCTACCATTGAACTACACCCGCATATCTGCTTTTCAAGTTGCTTCCGTTCGCCGTTTCAACGGCTGTCGTTTCTCAGCGACATTTGTTATTATATCACACTCGTTTTTGTTTGTCAAGAGGTTTTAAGATTTTTTATTTTAAATCTCGAAGCATCTCTTGCAGCGGTTGATATTATATCACGTCAGCTTTGATTTGTCAACACTTTTTTCTTTCAGACTTTTAAGCTGTAAGCACCGATCAGGTCTTTTTCCAGCTCTTCATCCGAAAGTTTTCTGTATTGCTCTCAGCGACGATGTTTATTATATCAGATAGAAACGCATTTGTCAACGTTTTTTTCGGGAAAATATGGAAATTTGTCTCTTTTTCGTTTTTATACAAAAATTTTCCACATATTCTTTTATTATCCCCTCCCCTATTGTAAAAAATCAGCCCCATCGGTATAAACCGACAGGGCTGACGACGGAAAAATTACTGCATAGCGGCAATCGATTCCATAATCTTGGTCATACGATCCTGTGCGCGGGAAAGTTTCGCCCGCTCATTGGCAACGACCTTTTCAGGTGCTTTGGAGGTGAATTCGACATTGTTCAGCTTTCTGGAGATAATATCGATATCTTTCTGGCAGGATTCCTGTTCCTTATGGAGTCTGGCCAGTTCCTTTTCCTTATCGATCAGTTCTCCCAGCGGCAGATAGATCTTCGCAGAGTCGGTAACGCCGACGGCCGCATTTTCGATCGCAACCGTTTCACCAACCGTTACGCCAGATGCGGAACAAAGACGCTCAAAGAACGCCGTTCCCTTCTCAAAGGTAGAGACGTAGGCTGTTTCGATATAAACGTGCGCTTTTCTGGACGGCGGAACATTCTTCTCTGTGCGAACGTTGCGGACAGCCTTGATCGCGTCCATGATCCGCTGGAACTCGGTTTCTTCCGATGCGAAAGAAAGGCTCTCATCGTAAGCAGGATACGAAGCAAGCATGATCGTCTCGCAGTCGTTCGGGATCGCCTGCCAGATCTCTTCGGTGATGAAGGGCATAAACGGATGGAGCAAGCGCAGAATGCCCGACATAACGAATACAAGCACCTTCTGAGCATTGAGAGAGGTCTCTCCGCCGGCGCTGAGACGGGATTTGGAGATCTCGATATACCAGTCGCAGAAAACGTCCCAGATAAAGTCGTAGAGGTTCTGGGAAGCGACACCCAGTTCAAAGCTCTCGAGATTATCGTTGACCGTCTTTACGACCGTGTTGTACTTGCTGAGCAGCCATTTATCCTCCATCAGAAGGGTATCGGGCAGTTCAGGCTTTTCGATCTCGTCAGACAGATTCATCAGGATAAAGCGGGACGCGTTCCAGAGCTTGTTTGCAAAGTTACGGGCAGCCTTTACCTTATCATCGCCGTAACGCATATCGTTTCCGGGGCTGTTGCCGTTGGCCAGCATAAAGCGGAGCGCGTCGGCGCCGTACTCATCGATAACCTGAAGCGGGTCGATGCCGTTGCCGAGGGATTTACTCATCTTCCGTCCCTGACTGTCGCGGACGAGACCATGGATAAAGATATTGCTGAAGGGTTTCTTTCCGGTGTATTCAAGGCCGGAGAAGATCATGCGGGATACCCAGAAGCCAATGATGTCGTAGCCGGTAACCAGCGTATCGGTCGGATAGAAATAAGAAAGCTCAGGAGTCTGATCCGGCCATCCAAGCGTCGAGAAAGGCCAGAGCGCCGAGCTGAACCAGGTATCGAGCGTATCGGGATCCTGAGTCAGGTGTTTAGAGCCGCACTTGGGGCAGGTGCAGGGAGCGGATTTGGCAACGACCGTCTCGCCGCAGTCATCGCAGTACCACGCCGGAATCTGATGTCCCCACCAGAGCTGACGGGAGATGCACCAGTCGCGCATATTGCTCATCCAGTTCATGTAATTCTTGGTAAAGCGTTCAGGAATGAAATGGATGTCTCCTTTTTCGACCGCTTCCATTGCGGGCTTTGCAAGAGGTTCCATCTTGACAAACCACTGCTTGGATACCATCGGCTCGATCGTCGTATGGCAGCGGTAGCAGGTACCGACCTCATGCTTGAGCGGTTCGATCTCTTTCAGGTAACCGCCTTCCTTCAGATCGGCAACGATCGCCTTTCTTGCTTCCATCGTAGTCATGCCGGCATATTTTCCGCAGTCGAGAACGTGCGGCTCGTTAACCGTCGCCTTTCCGGTCGCAAACAGTTCGTCCGCAGCGGCCTTATCCGCAGCGCCGGTCATATACCCATCATAGGTAAAGACGCGGACGATCGGAAGATCGTGGCGCAAACCGACTTCATAGTCGTTCGGGTCATGCGCGGGAGTGATCTTAACGACACCGGTACCCTTGGTCATATCGGCGTGTTCATCACAGACGATCGGGATCTCTTTATTCAGAAGCGGAAGGATTACATGGCAGCCGTGCAGATGGGCATAGCGGGGGTCTTCCTCGTTGATGGCCACAGCGGTATCGCCCAGCATCGTTTCAGGACGGGTGGTCGCCAGTTCCAGCATCTCGCCAGTTTCTTTAACGGGATAAAGAATGTGCCAGAAATTGCCGTCCTGCTCGGTGTATTCGACCTCGGCGTCGGAGATCGAGGTGTTGCAGCAGGGGCACCAGTTGACCATACGGTTTCCGCGGTAGATCAGTCCCTTTTCGTACAGGCGGGTAAAGACCTCCAGAACGGCCTTGGAGCAGCCTTCGTCCATCGTGAACCGTTCGCGGCTCCAGTCGCAGGAGGAACCGAGCTTGCGCAGCTGGGTGACGATCCGGCCACCGTACTGTGCTTTCCAGTCCCACGCCCGCTTGAGGAAGCCGTCGCGTCCGATATCATCTTTGGTGATACCCTCTTTGCGCATAGCCTCAACGATCTTGGCTTCGGTCGCGATCGAAGCATGGTCGGTGCCGGGAAGCCAGAGTGCAGCATAGCCCTGCATCCGTCTCCAACGGATCAGGATATCCTGAATCGTATTATCAACGGCATGACCCATATGGAGCTGGCCGGTAATATTTGGCGGAGGCATAACGATGGTATAGGGAGTCTTGTTTTCATCAATCTGGGCGGTAAAGTATCCTTTTTCCTCCCAGTTCTGGTAGATGCGTTCCTCAAAATCCTTGGGGTTATACATCTTTTCCAGTTGTTTACGAGGCATAACTTTCTTCCTTTCTTCTATTCTTGCACGGCAAAGTCCGTTGTAGAACCCGCCGTTAAAAACGTAATTTATGATTCCAGCATAGAATTTACTTTTTCTTCGTCCGGAGTGATATACAGGACAAAATAATGATCAAATACGACCATTCCGGGCTTTGCACCGCCGGGCTTTTTGATCCCGCGCGCTTCGGTATACTGAACAGGAACGAGCGCCGCCGAACGTGCCCGGGAGTTATAGGCGGCAATCATCGCCGCCTCCTCGACTGCCCGTACCGGAAGATCATCCAGTGGCGTTCCGTTGGTCTCAAGAATAACGTGAGAGCCGGGAAAATCCTTGGTGTGAAACCAGATGTCGTAGGGTCTCGCCTGTTTCAGCGTAAGCCGGTCGTTCTGTTTATTGTTCCGCCCACACCAGATCGTATAGCCGTCGGTTGAACGGTATTTGAGCGGGGGCTGCGCTTTAACAAACTTCTGGTTCTTCATCGAGTAGCGCTTAAGGTAGCCCTGTTCGGAAAGCTCCTGACGGATTTCCAGAAGCTCGCTCTCTCCCGAGGTTCGGGATACTGCGTCGTAAACGCTCTCGATATAGGTCAGTTCCTTCTCCGCTTCATCGATAAAGCCGACCAGCAGCTTTTCGGCGGTCGCAGCCTTACGGTATTCCTTATAATATTTCTGGACATTCTGAACCGGAGTCAGCGAGGGATCGAGCGCAATCTCGAGTTTCTGCCCGTCATGATAGAAATCATCGACCGTAACGGTACGATCCCCTTTTTTCAGTTGATACACATAAGCCGAAAGCAGATCACCTTTTTCCTTCAGTGCTTCCCGTCCGGCACAGGTTTTCAGTTCTTCTTTCTGGAGGGCAATTTTCCGGGTAAGCCGTTCGCTCTGGTTGGTGAGAAGGCGGAGCAGGTCGCTTGAACGCTGCTTCATCCGTTCCATCCGAACCCGCTCGGAGTAAAATGCGTCCAGAAGGGCGCTCGGCGTCGAGTATTCCCGGCTTTCAAAGAGCGCGCCGTACTGCGAGAGTTTTACAAAAGAAAAGTCCTTTGGGCGTCCGTTTTCCTCGAGAAGAATCTGATAGCTGTTCTCCCCCGTCTCCAATCCGGAGCGAAGCGCGTACAGCCGGGTATTCAGCCGATCCCAGTCGGAATCGGACAACTTATTCTTATCGATCTCAACCGTGCCGAATACATCAAAGACAAGTTCACGGGCAAGCGCCGGTGAAAAGCCCTCATATGCCGAAAGAAGCGATTTGGAAAGATCGGCGTTTTTTGCGGCGATAACCGCCGGTTTCCCTTCCTCTGCGGAGCAGGTCAGAAGGTTCAGCTTATCCTGCCCTGGCGGGGGCTGATACAAAATGCCGGGAAGAACCGTTCGGACACGGGACATCTCCGGATCGACCCGTTTGATCGAGTCCAAGACCTTCCCGTTTCCGTCGATCACGATCACGTTTGAGTAGCGGCTCATGATCTCAATCGCGACGGTAACAGTCACCGGATCGCCCAGTTCGTTCCGGGTATCAAAATCAAGGTAAAGCACCCGATCCATCCCAAGCTGACGGACAGCGGTCAGCTTTGCGCCAGAAAGATGCTTGCGCAAAAGCATACAGAACATCGGCGGAGATTTCGGGTTTTCAATCTCCAGTCCGGTAAAATGAATCCGTGGAGAATCGGCCGCGGCCGAAAGCAGGAGCTTTCCCGACCAGCCTTTTGCCCGCAGAAGAAAACAGATCTCATCCCGCGACGGCTGATAGATCCGATCGATCCGGCTCCCCAGTGCCGTGGCCTCGATCTCATGTTTGATTGTGTGCAGAAATGCGCCGTCAAGCGCCATTTTTTCCGCCTCCCTTCACGGGAATCCTCCCGTATAAAACAAAAACACCCATCCCAAAAGGAAAAATCCTTCTGAAGACGAGTGACTCGTGATACCACTTCAGTTCACCGCTTTCTCACGAAAACGGCCTTGACCAGTACAAACATACTGACCCGCTGTAACAGGCGGAACCTGTCGCAGCCTCAGACGGAAAACCGCTTCGGTGCGCCGCTCGAGGGCTACCTTCCCGCTTCCGTGCGCCGCGTCCTTTTCAGCTTCCAGACGCTCTCTTTCCGGCTCCCACGCAAGGGTACTCTCCCTGTCATCGCATTTAATAAAGTTAGTTTAGCACACCCTTTTTCCGTTGTCAAGTGCGTTTATTAAAAATCCCGGAAGGAAACGACAAAAGCCGCTCTCTTCCGGGATCCGTCAAAATTTACGAAAGTTCAAACATACCGGTATAAAGCTGGTAATACTTTCCTTTCTGGGCAATCAGTGTCTCATGGTTGCCGCGTTCAATAATCTGACCGTGCTCCAAGACCATGATGGCATCGGAGTTGCGGACGGTCGAAAGACGATGGGCGATAACAAAGGTCGTGCGGCCTTCCATCAGCGAATCCATGCCCTTCTCGATCAGCGATTCGGTACGGGTATCGATCGAAGAAGTCGCTTCGTCAAGGATCAGTACCGGCGGATCGGCAACAGCCGCACGGGCGATCGCAATCAGCTGACGCTGACCCTGAGAGAGGTTTGCACCGTCGCTCGTCAGCATGGTATCGTAGCCGTTCGGAAGGTGGCTGATAAAGAAATCGGCGTTCGCGAGCTTTGCTGCGCGGTAGATCTCTTCATCGGTCGCATCCAGCTTACCATAGCGAATGTTATCGGCAACCGTTCCGGTAAACAGGTGTGTATCCTGCAAGACCATCGAAAGGCTCTGACGGAGCGCTTTCTTATCGATCTTGTTGATATTGATGCCGTCATAGCGGATCTTGCCGTCAGGTACATCGTAGAAGCGGTTGATCAGGTTGGTGATTGTCGTTTTTCCGGCACCGGTCGAGCCAACGAACGCAATCTTCTGTCCGGGCTGTGCATACAGGCTGATACCGTTGAGGACGATCTTTTCGGGCGTGTATCCAAAAACTACATTATCGAATTCGACTCTGCCCTGTACCTCGGTATAGGTGACGGTTCCGTCCGCCTTATGCGGATGTTTCCATGCCCATACGCCGGTATGCTCTTTGCATTCATGAAGCGTTCCGTCAGCGTCTTTATGAGCATTGACCAGCGTAACATAGCCGTCGTTGACCTCAGGCGTTTCGTCGATCAGGTTAAAGACACGCTCGGCGCCAGCCAGCGCGTTCAGGATGCTGTTGACCTGCTGAGAGATCTGGGAGACAGGCTGGGAGAAATTGCGGACATACTGGAGAAAAGCAACAACTGTACCCAGAGAGATAACGTTTTTAATTGCGAGGATGGCTCCGACAACCGCGGTGACCGCATAGTGGATGTTGGTCAGGTTTGCCATAATCGGCATCATGGTGTTAGCGTAGGTGTTCGCCTGAGTGGCCGCATGGCAGAGAGCATCATTGAGCTTTTCAAACTCCTCTTCGGATTTTTCTTCATGGCAGAAAACCTTGACGACCTTAACGCCGTCCATCATCTCTTCGATGTAGCCGTTTACCCGACCCAGAGCGGCCTGCTGTTCACGGAAAAGCTTTCCCGACCGGCTTCCGAAAAAGCGGACAACCAAAAGCATTGCCGCAAGCAGGAATACCAGAAGCAGAGTCAGCTGCCACGAATAGATCACCATCATGATGAAAACGGCGGCAACCGTAATCGACGAAGAAATCAGCGTCGTCATCGAGTTGGAGAGCAGTTCGCGGAGGGTATCGATATCGTTGGTGTAACGGCTCATCAGTTCGCCGTGGGTATGGGTATCAAAGTAGCGGATCGGAAGCGATTCCATATGCGTAAACATATCCACGCGGATCCGGTAAAGGGCTTTGGTCGATACCTGAAGCATCAGCCGTGCCGACAGATAGGTACAGACAGCGCCGGTCAGATAAACAGCCGCCATTTTCAGCAGAGTTCCGATGAACCCACTCATGAGCGTGCTGCTGTAGCCCTCGGTGACCATCGGCTCCAGATACACGTCAATGATTGAGCGCATATACGAGGTGCCGATAACACCGGCCAGCGAGCTTAAAATGATTGCCAGAACAACAATGACAAGCAGTGCATGATATTCCGACAGGTATTTGAAAATGCGTTTTACAGTAGCGGAAGCATTTTTCGGCTTCTGCATCGGACGCCCGCCTCTGGGGCCTCCGGGTCCTCCAGGTCCTGGCATTATTCTTTCGCTCCTTTCTGCTGCTGAGTATAAACCTCACGGTAGATCTCGTTGCGTTCCATCAGTTCCGCAGGTGTACCGAAATCGTCAACCATACCATCATTCAGAACAATAACCTTATCGGCATCCTGAACCGAGGTGATGCGCTGTGCGATAATCAGGGTGGTTGTTCCCTTCAGATCCCGGCGCAGCGCTGCGCGGATGCGGGCATCCGTTGCGGTATCGACCGCGCTGGTCGAGTCGTCGAGGATAATGATCTTCGGCTTTTTCAGAAGGGCGCGGGCAATGCACAGACGCTGTTTCTGACCGCCTGAAACGTTTACGCCGCCCTGTCCGAGGTCAGTATCAAGGCCGTACGGGAAAGATTGGATAAACTCATAAGCATCGGCCGCCTTGCAGGCTTCGATGATCTCTTCGTCGGTTGCGTTTTCATTGCCCCATCTGAGGTTATCACGGATGGTGCCCGAGAAAAGAACGTTTTTCTGCAAAACCATCGAAACGGCGTTGCGGAGAACTTCCTTATCGTACTTGCGGACATCGACGCCGCCGACTTTGATGCTTCCGCTCTGGATGTCATAAAGGCGCGGGATCAGCTGAACAAGGGTGGACTTGGCGCTTCCGGTGCCGCCGATAACACCGATCGTTTCACCCGAAGCGATCGAAAGGTTGATATGCTGAAGAGTAAGATTGTTGGAGTCGCCTGCGTAGGAGAAAGAAACGTTGGAGAATTCGATCGAACCGTCCTTGACTTCCTCTACGGGATGAGCGTCCTCGCGAATAACCGGTTCTTCGTCGAGAACCTCGCAGATACGGCGGATCGAAGCCATCGAGATGGTGATCATCATGATGACCATCGAAAGCATCATCAGGCTCATCAGCGTCTGGGTGACATAGCTGATGAAAGAAGAGAGCTTACCGATCTGGAAGGTGCCGTTGATAACCATGTTGCCGCCGAACCACAAAACGGCGAGGATGCAGCCGTACATACAAAGCTGCATGACCGGGCTGTTGAGGATGACGAGCTTTTCAGCGCGAAGCTGCGCTTTTCTTACCGCGTCGGCGGAAGCGTCAAACTTCTTGTTTTCATGTTCTTCGCGGACAAAAGCCTTGACAACGCGGATACCGGTCAGGTTTTCCTGAACCGAGGTATTGAGGGCGTCGTATTTTTCCATCATGATGCCAAAACGCGGATGAGCGCGGCTCATGATCAGGTAGAGACATACACCGAGGATCGGAATGACCACGATAAATATCGAAGACAGGCTGGGGTTGATGCGGATCGCCATAATAGCGGCGCCGATCATCATGGCGGGAGCGCGGATAGCCATACGGATCATCATCTGGAAAGCGTTCTGGGTATTGGTAACGTCGGTCGTAAGACGGGTGACCAAAGAAGCGGTCGAGAACTTATCCACGTTGGCAAACGAGAAGGTCTGAACCTTGTGGAAAAGTTTGGAGCGCAGATTCTTAGCAAATCCCATAGCGGCTTTGGAAGCGCAAATGCCGCCGCCGGCTCCGCAGCTGAGAGAGATCAGTGTGCACAGGATCATCAGAAGCCCCATCTTAACCGTATAGGCGATATTTTTATCCTGTATACCGTAATCGATCATGTTTGCCATAATCAACGGGAGCAGGATCTCCATGATCGCTTCGCCAAGCATGATAATCGGCGTCGCGATCGCATACTTCTTGTATTCGCCAACACAGGAAGCAAGTTTCTTGATCATACAATTCCTTCTTTCTAGCATGAGTAGATTGTATTCAAATACACAGAATGGGTTATTCCTGTATATTTTTCAAAAGAACGTCCAGAAGGCGGTTCAGATCAGCAATCTCTTCCGGGCTTAATCCTCTGACAATTTCCGCATTCTGGCTGTCCAGCCGGCGGCGCATCTCAGCATGAATGGCGCGGCAGGCTTCCGTCTGGCTGATGACCTTATTGCGTCCGTCGCGTTCGCTGATCCGCCGTGCGACAAAGCCCTTCGCCTCCAGCCGCTGAAGCAGTCCGGTCACCGTCGGATTGGACAGGTGGAGATGCTTTTCAATGTCCCGCTGGTTGACTTCCTTCCCATTCCTTTCGCATTCGTCAAGATAGATCAGAAGATGCATCTGGGATGAAGTAAGATTGAGCTCCTGAAGATTCTGATTGAATCGATTGTCAAACGCCAAGTGGATAAATTTCAGTTTTGCGCCCAAAGGAATTTCCCGTTTACCGGGTACAGGGCTTTCACACATTTTTCCGGCCTCCCATATTCATGTTCGCTATATAATAGCACGCTATTTATTATAGCTTCCTTTGCTGAAAATGTCAAGAGACTTCACATAGTTTTCACATAAAAACAATAGGCGGGCATCTTTAGCGATGTCCGCCTATTGCAAAATGTCAGTTCATTGTCCAAACGCAGTCCGTTCTGCTTTCCAGACGGGTCTCAAAGAACGCACGCATTCCCTGAACCATCCATTCGGCGTCTTTTGCACCCGCTGTCTCCCAGGAAGAGTGCATCGCAAGCTGAGCAAGACCGATATCAACCGTTGTCAGCGAAACATGGCGTCCGGAAAGGTTTCCGAGGGTCGATCCGCCCGCCTGATCCGAATGGTTGAAGAAAGTCTGGGTCGGTACGCCCGCCTTCTCACAGATCGAACGGAAAACGGAGGCAGAAACCGAATCAGAGGTATATTTCTGATTGCCACTGAATTTCACGACAATCCCCTCGTTCATCCAGACGCGGTTGACCGGATCGGAGGTTTCGGGATGATTCGGATGGGCGGCATGAGCATTGTCGGCCGAAAGCATAAAGCTCGAAGCGAGTCTCCGGCTGTGCTCCTCTCCGGTAAAGCCGAGCGCACGGTCGATCCGGGTCAGCGTATCCGCAAGGAAGGAGGAATCCGCGCCCTGACGGGTACAGCTTCCGACCTCTTCGTTATCGAAAAGGCAGCTGACCGCGATATTTTTTACGTTTTCCGCTTCGATCAGAGCCATGACCGCCGAGTAGGCGCATTCCAGATCATCCAGACGCGGGGCAGAGATAAATTCTTTTTCCGATCCCCAGACGCTTCCCGGCATCCGGTTATAAACAAACAGGTCAGAAGCAAGTACCGATTCAGGCGATACACCGGCATATTCCGCAGCCTGAGAATGGATATTCTTTCCGCCGTTTAAGCTGTACATCGGAAGCATATCCGTCTGCCCCTTGAGCGGAACGCCGTTATTGACCCCGCGGTGCTGATGGATACAGAGATTGGGAATGACCAATGTGTCCTCTTCGATATTGATCAGTACCGGATGAACGCCCTGATCGTCCTTTACCATCAGCCGTCCAGCCACCGAAAGCGGACGATCCAGCCAGCTCATGGCAATCGCTCCGCCGTACATCTCAGTATCCAGCATTCCGTATTTTCCGCCGCAGGCTACGATTCCTTTTTCCTTGATCTTATAACAGGGCGAATCGGTATGCCCTGCCGCCAGCTGAAAGCCGACGCTTTCCCCCTCTGGAACACGGAAGGCAAGAAGAGACGACAGATTTCGGGTAACGAAATATCCCTTTCCTTTTTCAAGCGTCCAGCTTTCTCCCTCCTGAAGCTCGGTAAAGCCAGCCTTACGCAGCAGTTTTGCGGCGGAATCAACCGCATGGAAGGCGGTTGGAGAAGCGGCAATATAGCGCAGCAGATCTCCGGTTCTGTTTTCCATAAAATGTCCATCCTTTCTCGTGCCGGGAGTTATTCCCCTGAAAATCGTTTATCAAAAGTATACCCCTGTCTCTCCTCAAAGTCAACCTCAGAGCCGATCCTATACTTTATGCAGGTAAAAACTGCTATATGTCCATGTGCTAAAATACATTCCCTTTATCAGTTTTTTGACTTGAATCTGCTGAAACCGTATGTTATAATTAGAATAATCAATAATCCCGGCCGATCTTGTGCAAAAGCATGGATAAGTCTTCCATATAAAAGGAAGGGATATCCATGCCTTTCGTCATGGTCTGCGATAAACGTTGCGGAAAGTCTTTCTGCGACGCGCCGGGTTTCCGCCGGATCAGAATCCGGTCATATACAAACAAGAGTCAGAAAGGAATTGTCTATGCGCGGAATCTACAGCTCTGTAACAGACATCAGAAGAAAGGTTTTTACCGAAGTCGCCCGTCTTGCCTATGAAGGCGGCGATTATTCCCGTATTGAAGAACTCCCCTACAAGATCGTTCCCGGTGAAGTTGCTACCTACCGTGACAGTATCTTTCTCGAAAGAGCCATCGTCGGCGAACGCCTTCGTCTTTCGATCGGCCTTCCCCTCCGTCCGCTGGATGCTCACGCTCCGATCTCCGAAGGCATTGAGGAAAGCGCCATTGCGGAAAAATACTACGATCCGCCACTGGTCAATGTCATCAAGTTTGCCTGCAACTCCTGTCCCGAAAAGCGTTACTATGTAACCGACGGGTGTCAGGGATGTCTGGCTCACCCCTGCACGGTCGTATGTCCCAAGGGTGCAGTTTCCATTAAAAATGGCAAATCGGTCATCGATGAGTCGAAATGTATCAAGTGCGGACGCTGCCACGACGCCTGCTCCTATAACGCGATCATCAAGCAGGAACGTCCCTGCGCCGCTGCCTGCGGTATGGACGCCATCTCTTCCGACTCGCTCGGACGCGCCACGATCGACTATGATAAATGCGTATCCTGCGGACAGTGCATCGTTAACTGTCCCTTCGGCGCGATCTCCGATAAGGGACAGATCTTTCAGACGATCCATGCGATCAAAAACGGAGAGCGGGTCATCGCTGCGATTGCTCCTGCGTATGTCGGTCAGTTCGGCCCCAAGGTCACGCCTGAAAAGCTGCTGACCGCAATCAAGATGCTCGGATTCGACAGCGTTACCGAAGTCGCGATCGGCGCCGACTTCTGCACGATCGATGAAGCGGAAGATTTTGTGAAAAAGGTTCCCGCTGAGCAGCCGTTCATGGCAACCTCCTGCTGCCCCGCATGGTCGGTCATGGCAAAGAAGCTGTTCCCTGAATTTGCTCCTTATATCTCGATGGCGCTCACGCCCATGGTTCTGACCGCCCGTATGATTAAGAAGATTCACAAGAACTGCAAAGTCGTCTTTATCGGTCCCTGCTCCGCCAAGAAACTGGAAGCAAGCCGCCGTTCGGTTCGCTCCGACGTCGATTTTGTTCTGACGTTTGAGGAACTGATGGGTATGTTTGCCGCTAAGGATATCGATCCTGAAAAGGTCGAGGTCGATCCCGAAGTTCTGCGCTCCAACCCGCTTGGCATCGCAACGGCTGCCGGACGTGGATTCGCAGTCAGCAACGGTGTTTCCGGTGCGGTTGCTGATGTTATCCGCGAAATCGATCCCGAACGTGAAGTCAAGATCATGTCGGCACAGGGTCTTCGCGACTGCAAGAAGATGCTTCAGCTTGCAAAAGCCGGACGTTATGACGGTTATCTGCTGGAAGGCATGGGCTGCCCCGGTGGATGTGTTGCCGGCGCCGGTACAATCCAGTCGCCCACCAAGACAGCAACGATGGTCGGACTTCACGCCAAGAAGGCTGAGGGTAAGATCGCAACCGATAACCCCTATAAGAGCCTGATCACTAAGCTGGATTGATTCCGGTTTTATAAACACAATCCCGGGGTTCCGTCTTTCGGAAACCCCGGGATTTTCCTATACAGGAAGGATTTGTGCAGATTGCAAAGAAAACGTGTCATTTTTTTGTGATGATAACTATCGCGATTTCCCTTGACTTTTTCGTTCAAAACGCATATTATAGAAATGTAACCGATTACATCAGGAGGTGGAAAAACTGGCAACGATCAAAGATGTTGCGAGAGAAGCAGGTGTTTCGGTCGCAACTGTTTCCCGTGTACTGAATGGAACCGACCGTGTTCGTTCGGAAACGGTTGAAGCGGTTCAGATGGCAATCGAAAAGCTCAACTATCATCCGAATTTTCTCGGGCGGACATTAAGGCGGCTGGAAACCATGAAGATCCTCGTCGTACTTCCAACGATCTCCAACCAGTTTTATTCCCGCGTCATCCGGGGCATTCAAAATGTTGCGATGCAGCAGGGATATCACGTCATGCTGGCTACGACCGAAAGTGACCCCGGTGCGGAAACCGAATACATTGAAATGGTGCGCCGGCGGCTGCTCGACGGGATCATCTTTCTCTTTTCCTCGCTCCCCGCTTCTCAGCTTTCGGAATTAGCGGCTGAATATCCGGTCGTTGTTGCCAGTGAAACCATACCCGGTTTAACCGGCGTTTCAAGCGTCACCATCGATAACCGCGCTGCGGCGAAGGATGCCGTTCGATTTCTGATCGAAAACGGAAATCGAAAAATCGCTTATCTTTCGGCAGGGAGCCTGTATGGTTCCTCTTACGAACGCCAGCTTGGAACAATGGAGGCTCTGAGTGAAGCCGGGCTGACGCTGGAAGATGAATGGCTGTTGGATGAAGGGCTGACCTACAAGGCCGGTAAACGCGCCGCCAATCGCCTTTTGGCTCGCGATACGCTTCCTGACGCTGTGTTCTGTGCAGCAGATGCCGCCGCCATCGGACTGATGCACACGCTTCTGGAACAAGATGTTCTCGCGGGGCGGGATATTTCGGTTATGGGCTTTGATAACAACTCGATCGCCGAATATTATAATCCGGCGCTGACAACAGTTGCACAGCCGCAGCTGGAAATCGGAAGCAAGGCGATGAATCTGCTGCTGAAAAAGATCCGGGAGAATGCTCCTCCGGAACAGCTTCTTCTACCCCATCAGCTTGTGATCCGTGATTCGGTCAAACTGATCAAATGATTTATCCCCGTAAAGATGCGGGATAAAAATAGATTCTTTTCAAACCAAAGAAAGGATGTATTCACTATGAAACTTGGCGTAATGGCCGTACTGTTCGGCGACAAGGACCTGAAATGGGTCTGCGACTTCCTCGTATCCAAAGGCGTTCAGACGATCGAGATCGGCTGCGGCGGCTTCCCCGGCAAAGCGATCTGCGATCCGGACGTTCTTCTGAACGATCCCGCAAAGCTCCAGGAGTTTAAGGACACCATCGCCGCTTCCGGTCTTGAGATCAGCGCGCTCTCTGCACACGGCAACTATATCCATCCCGATAAAGAAGTTGCTGCGAAATTTGAGCACGATCTCGACAACGCAATTCGTCTGGCAAAAGAGCTTGGCGTTGACACCATCAACTGCTTCTCCGGCTGCCCCGGCGACTGCGAAGAATCCAAGCACCCGAACTGGGTTACCTGTGCATGGCCGGACGACTTCCCTGCTGTTCTGAAATGGCAGTGGGAAGAAAAGCTGATCCCCTTCTGGAAAAAGAAAGTCGAATTTGCCCGTCAGTATGGCGTAAACAAATTCGCGTTTGAGATGCATCCCGGCTTCTGCGTCTACAACGTAGAGACCCTGCTCAAGCTCCGCGCAGCTGTCGGCCCTGAAATCGGCGCCAACTTTGATCCCAGCCATCTGGTATGGCAGGGCGTTGATCCTGTTGCCGCTATCCGTGCACTCGGCAAAGAAAACGCGATCTTCCACTTCCATGCCAAAGACACCAAAGTGGATCCCTATAACACCGCGGTCAACGGCGTATTGGATACCAAGCCCTTTGCTGACGAGATCAACCGTTCCTGGATCTTCCGTTCGGTTGGTTACGGCAAAGATTACAGCTATTGGAAAGATATC
>JALEHK010000053.1 GCA_022770625.1 Oscillospiraceae bacterium
TTTTGCTTCGTTTAATTTCTCAAGTCCGGCTTTTCCACCGAGCAAAAATCAGTTCTTACGAATGTGGAAAATTATCGGAAAAGAAGATGTTGAAAACTTGCCCTGAGGACGATTTTGTGTTATAATGTAGCTTAGAAATAATGGATGATCTCTGCTCTTTTTCACCGTGCGGCCGCTATAGCGTCACGGATTCGTTCCGCTTTCCACTTGTTCACCGTTTAAGGCATGACCTTCTCCAAACGGAATGTGGAAAAAGGTACGGACGCAAGCCGCCGGTAACGACGAAAGAGCTGTGTTTTCCGTTTTTATTTTTTCATCCTCTTTCCACCGTCCGTGCGGACAAACGGTCAGTCCGAGCACCGGGAAGCGTATGCTCCGGTTCCTCAGCCGCCGGCGGAAAAACTGATTCCAAAGGAGGGTCATTTTCCTCATGGAGTCCTTCTCCGAAGTGTTCAACATTGTGAAAAACCTGCTGCGTGAAAACCTGACGGAGCCGGCCTATAACCTGTGGATCGAGCCGCTTCAGGCGGTCAGTCTCCAGGACAACGTCGTAACCCTGATGTCTCCGTCTGATTTTCATTGCAGTACGCTTCAGCATAATTACATGGCAAGAATTAAAGAAGCCTTTGACGAGGTCATGGGTTTCGATGTCGATATTCGTTTCATTTCCGCCGAAAGCGACGCGGCCGCGGAGGTCGCCGCGGAAGGTTCTGCGCCCGAAACGTCCGCTCCGCCGAAAGCGAAACCGATTGTAAAGCCCACCGTAAAGCCCACCGTAAAATCCACCGCTCAGCCCGAACAAAAGCCCGTGACGCCCAGCGTTCCTACGCAGACCTCTGTACAGGAGCCTGCCGCGGCCGAAGGCGAATACGCCTATACGTTTGAGAACTTTATCGTCGGGAGCCGGAACGAGTTCGCCTACACGGCCTGCAAATCAATCGCAACCGCCAATTTCAGCGCGCCCAAGCCCTACAACCCGCTTTTCATCTACGGGCCGAGCGGACTGGGCAAGACCCATCTGCTGATGGCAATTAAATTCGAGGTAGAAAAGCGCAATCCTGATCTCAACATCGTCTACACCAACTCCGAGAATTTCACCAACGACGTGATCCAGCACCTCAACAGCCAGGACATGAACGTTCTCCGCCAGCGCTACCGCAGTGCGGACTTCCTTCTGGTGGACGATATTCAGTTCCTTTCCGGCAAGGAAACGACACAGGAAGAGTTCTTCCATACCTTTAACGATCTCTATCAGCACAACAAACAGATCGTTATCACCTCCGACCGTCCGCCCAAAGATATCCAGATCATTACCGACCGTTTGAAAACGCGATTTGAGTCGGGGCTCCTGGCGGACATTCAGCCGCCGGACACCGAAACGAGAATTGCGATCATCAAGCGCAAGGCCGAACTTTTGGGGCTGACGATCCCGGACGACATCGTGAACTTCATCGCCAGCAAGCTCAAAAGCAACATCCGTCAGCTGGAAGGAGCCGTCAAAAAGCTCTATGTCAACCAGATGCTGACCCACGAGCCGATCACCCTTCCCCATGCGCAGAGCGTCATCCGCGAGATCTTAAACGACGAGCAGCCCCTTCCGGTCACCGTCGAAAAGATCATCGAGGAGGTCGGGCGCACCTTCGACGTTTCGCCCGCCGACATCCGTTCCAACAAGCGCAGCGGCCCGATCTCCAACGCCCGCCAGATCGCAATTTATATAGTAAGAGAGATCACCCAGATCCCGATGAAGCAGATCGGCCAGGAGTTCGGCAACCGCGATCACACCACCATCGTCTACACCATCAAAAAGGTGGACAACCTGATGAAGACCAACCCCCACGAGCGCGGCATTATCGAGGATCTGATTCGCAACATCCGCGCCAAGTAACAGGGGTACGGGGCTACGAAGGGGCTACGAGGGGAGCTACGAGGGTTACGCGCGCCCTTTGAAAAGGGCGCCCCTAAACTTTTCTTGACCCTCTTCGGTATAGGCTTTGGAAAATTCCTGACTGGATCTCTCTCAGGAAGGTTTTACGCGGGAGTTTTGACGATTTCTTGACCCACTGAGGCAGATTCAGGTAAATTTTAAAGCGATTACCACACCGGCAGGTTTTACGCAGTTGGGTTAGCCAATTTTCCGCCAACGTATAGCTGTTTAGCACCTACGCGGGAGTTTTGACGGTTTTCGAAGAGCGTAAAGCGATGAGAAAATATCGATCGGAACGATCGATAAGTCAAAATCTCCATATATAGGCGAGCGCAGAGCGAAGCCTATAAAGGGCGCCCCTAAACTTTTC
>JALEHK010000056.1 GCA_022770625.1 Oscillospiraceae bacterium
CCCGGAATTTTTATTCTGAGCAAATACAGCGAAGATTATCAGGAGTCGGATTATTTTGCTTATGATCCGGAAACGGGTGAAGAGTATCCGGGCGTAGAATCTTCCTGCGGATGGGGATATATGCTCCAGAGAACCGATGATGGATATAATGTTCTTGATACTTCCGGAACAGTGATTGAATCAACTGACCGCCGGTATAACTGGTATTCCGACAAGGTCAAAACGTGGATCGATGAAAGCGGAGAATATAATACGTTTTATATTGATGCGCCCTTTTACAGCGGAGCAAAGTCCATTGACTACTTCACCCTTCCGAATGAGGACGCAACGAATATTGAAAGTACGATCTTTGTTTCATACGGCTCCAGCGGAGATCTTATAAGCACGGATGGGGAACTGCTCCTTTCGGTTCATGCCGATGATTACGGTTATGAATCGGGAAGGGTCAGTAAAGTAAGTGATGATATTCTTTCGATCTCGCCGGAGAATTGGAGCGAACCGGGACTTACGCTGCTGTACAAGGACGGTCATACGGTTGACTTTGAAAAATACTCATATGTCTCTCCCCTTTACGGAAGCGAGTATCTTTCGGCGTCCTATATGGTAGGCAATACCTATCTGACCGATATTCTGGATCAGGACGGGAACGTTTTGCTGGAAGGATTGAAGAACGCTTTCACGGTGGAAGGCGGTCTGATTCCCTGTGAAAAGGGGTTTTACAGAGGTCTGATGGACATGGAGGGGAACTGGCTCTACAAAGAAAGCATCTTCGATACGGCGGAAGATGAAACAAGCGAATATTGGTAAGGAAAGGAAGAGATTTTATGCGTAGGGTAATGATTGTTTTACTGGCGGGGATTCTGGCGGCGGCTATGACCGGCTGTTCGACGGCAAATCCTTCGGAAACAGGATCTTCAAGTTCGGCTTCTTCGAGTGAACCAGCGGAAAGCCCGGAAAGTTCCGCGTCCGTTTCTTCGGAAAGCAGCTCATCCAGTTCCGCTTCTTCGGTGACGCCGATCCTCTCGCTTTCGGAATATCCGACGGTGGACGGTTCGACCGCGACCCTTCCGCTGATGGCCAAAGTCCTTTCCGAAACGACCGGAACCGACGCAAGTTTGGCGGAAAGTTATGTCTCGGCCAGCAAAACCGCTCAGTCGTGGCTGAATCTTTCAGACGGAAACGCCGATCTGCTTCTGGCCTATGAAGCGCCCGAAAGCATCAAGGAACAGCTTCAGGGCGGGCCGGAGCTTGAAGTAACGGCAATCGGCCGGGACGCGCTCGTTTTTATAGTCAATGAAAGCAATCCGGTGACCTCTCTGACGCAGGATCAGATCCGGGATATCTATACCGGAACGATCATCGACTGGTCAGAGGTCGGCGGGGAGAATATTGATATCGTTCCCTTTCAGCGGGACGAAACAAGCGGGAGCCAGACCCTTTTTCAGAAGCTGCTGATCGGGGACAGAGATCTGACCCTCCTGGATCCGCCGAGCGAACTGCGTCCGGGGATGATGGGCGCGCTGGTAGACGGGCTTGCCGAGTACAACAACGAGAAAAATGCGATCGGATATTCGGTTTATTATTACATCAGCGAGATGTATCAGAAGCCGGGGCTGAAGCTGATCGGGGTCGATGGCGTCCAGCCGGGGTACGATACGATCAAGGATAACGAATACCCGCTCTGCAACGAGTTTTACGCCGCGATCCGTGCCGACGAGCCGGAGGACAGCCCCGCCCGCAAGCTCTATAACTGGATCTGCTCGGACGCGGGAAAGGACGCGCTGACCGACGCGGGTTATGTTCCGGCGAAATAAAAACCGAAACGGTCTTTATTTCGCCTAATATTATTATCCATTTGCCCATGGGGCAAATGGGTCGGTGCGTGGATGTATCGAAACGGTTTTCGCTTGCTTAACAGCAAAAACGATAAAGGCCTGTATGGGGAGTGTCTCCATACAGGTCTTTGCCGTTATTTTGGGGAGAAATGTAAAAGAAGTCTGTCAGTTTTTAGGAGCGGAAGGTTTCTGGGGGGAACTCCGCGTTTTGTGCCTTCCGGAGAAAAAGATGATTGCAGCCGCACCGCATGCCGCACAGGCGCTTCCAATCCAAAGAACGTTCGGAATACGATCTTCGGAACCGGCGGATGACGGCTCATCCTTATCCGGACGGCTTTCGATCAGCTCATCGATCAGCGTTTTATTTTCCTCCAGTGTCTCCCGATCAAAGCCGATCTCCGCCAGCTTTTCAAGCTGTGCGCTGGTCAATTGGTCGAGCGGAGTGTCTCCGATGATGTCGAGCGCTTCAAGGAGCTGTTTCATGTCCGGCATCTCGCCGAACGGATAGCTTTCATCTTCATCTGATCTGCCGCTTTCTGGAAAGCCGCTTTCTGGAAAGCTGCTTTCTTGAAAGCCACTTTCTTCGGAACTGTTTCTTTCAGAACTGTTTCTTTCAGAAACGGGCGAAGCGGCGAATGCAGGCGCTGCACAGGCTCTCCCCAGAAAAAAGAAACAGCAGATTAAAGCCGTTATAGCTTTTTTCATAAGGAAATACCGCCTCTTTTCTTTTGGTTGGAACGGGGTCTTCTGTTTCAACTATCGATAGTTTAGCGCAAAAAAGTGAAAACTGTGTGAAAAGCAGGAGAGTTTTTGGTGGAAAATAAGAAAACGGACACGCAAAAGACCTCCGTACCTTTCGGCACAGAGGTCTTTTGTGAAATAAAGGAGAAAGAGAAGAGAAAAAGCAAAAGTTATTTCGCGGCGTTTTCCTTTCTGGCCTGTTCAAAGTACTCGACATAATCAGCGATTACCTGTACGCTTGCGTCGATACCGATGCGTCCGCTGTTGATGCACAGGTCATAGTTTTCCGCAACGCCCCATTTGCTGTGGGCATAAAAGCTGTAATAGTTGGCACGCTTTTTATCCATCCGCTGGATCTCTTTGTTTGCGTTGGTCATTTCGATCCCGTAAACATTGGTGCAGCGGTCGATACGATCCTGCATATTCGAGCGGATAAAGACATTGACAACATTATGAAATTCTTTTAGGATATAATCGGCACAGCGCCCGACAATGACACATCCGCCTTTAGCCGCGACGTCCTTAATGATCTTGGTCTGTACGAGGAAGACCTTGTCGTTGATCGGAAGATCAGCCATACCGGTCACGCCGTGCATCAGCCCGGGACTTACCGAAAGAGTATAAAGCAGGCTGGAGGAAGCGCGTTCGTCAACCTTCTCGAAAACTTCTTTGCTGAAGCCGCTTTCTTCGACCGCAAGCTCGATCAGTTCCTTATCATAAAAGGGGATACCGAGTTTCTCGGCGAGTTTCTTGCCGATGAGACGGCCGCCGCTTCCAAACTGACGGCTGATGGTGATAACCGTATTCTTTGCCATAAAGATACCTCCTGTCCAAACTATCGGCGCTTCTTATTTGGGAATGCGCCTTCTGTACCGTTCAGATACAGGTGTGGGATCAAACTGTATATCTCTTTGGTACACTTTAAGTATGCACCAATTTTTTTCGTTTGTCAAGAGAAAAGCAAAAATATTTCCACATTCGGTGATTTTTTATATATCTTATTGTGCAAAATAACCATCACGAATGGCCGGTTTCGGCCGCGGATGGGAAAACAGGATCGAATGCTCTTTATTCTTCCGCAATCGTGCGGGCAACATAAACGCCGCTTGCCGAAGCGTGAGAGAGGGAATGGGTGATGCCGCTTCCGTCGCCGATGATAAAGAGATCCTTGTATCGGGTTTGGAGCTGGCTGTCCACCTCGACTTCCATATTATAGAACTTGACCTCGACGCCGTACAGAAGGGTATCCTCGTTGGCGGTGCCGGGCGCGATCTTGTCCAGCGTATAGATCATCTCGATGATCCCGTCCAGAATCCGCTTGGGAAGGACAAGGCTGAGGTCGCCGGGGGTCGCGTTGAGGGTCGGGGTGATGAAGGCCTCTTCGATCCGGCTCTGGGTCGAACGGCGGCCGCGCACAAGGTCGCCGAACCGCTGAACGATGACACCGCCGCCCAGCATATTGCTCAGGCGGGCGATGCTTTCGCCGTAGCCGTTGGAGTCCTTGAACGGCTCGGAGAAATGCTTGGCGACTAAAAGCGCGAAGTTGGTGTTTTCGGTCTGCTTGGCGGGGTCCTCATAGCTGTGGCCGTTGACGGTGATGATGCCGTTGGTGTTTTCGTTGACAACCGCGCCCTTGGGGTTCATGCAGAAGGTGCGCACCTTATCGCCGTATTCCTTGGTCCGATAGACGATCTTGCTTTCATAAAGCTCGTCGGTCAGATGGGAGAAGATCACGGCGGGAAGCTCGACCCGGACGCCGATATCGACCCGGTTGGAGCGGGTCGGGATCGAAAGCTCATGGCAGATATGCTCCATCCATTTGCTTCCGCTCCGGCCGACCGAGATGATGCACTTACCGCAGAGGTAGGAGGCGTCCTTACAGATGACACGGTATCCCTCTTCCAGCGCTTCGACCGATTCGACCGGCGTGTCAAAGAAAAACTCGACCTTGTCTTTTAAGTGCTCATAGAGGTTTTCGAGAACGACATAGTTGATGTCGGTGCCGAGATGGCGGACAGAAGCGTCGAGAAGATGCAGGTCATTCTGCATACAGATCCGTTTGAAGCGGGTACCGGCGGTCGAGTAGAGCTTGGTTCCTTCGCCGCCGTAGGCTAGGTTGATCTCATCGACATAGTGCATCAGCGAGAGCGCCTTGGACTTGCCGATATATTCATAAAGCGTGCCGCCGAAATCGTTGGTGATGTTATACTTTCCGTCGGAGAAAGCGCCTGCGCCGCCGAAGCCGCTCATGATCGAGCAGGTCTTACAACCGATGCAGCTTTTTACCTTGTCGCCGTCGATCGGGCAGCGGCGGCGGGAAAGCATATGTCCCGCTTCAAAAACCGCGATCTTCAGCTCCGGGCGGAGCCGGGTCAGCTCGTAAGCAGAGAAGATTCCGCCGGGGCCTGCGCCGATAATGATTACATCATAGTTCGTCATAAAAATTCCTCCAGAAAAAAGATAAGAGTTGACTACCCGATCGGTAGTCAACTCTTTACGGCAGTTGGTAGATACGTTCAACCATATTATGAACTTATACAGATATTCAGTTTTACACACAAACATTTTTATTATACCACGATCATCCGATTTGTCAAGATTTTTTTATAAAGAGGGATTTTCTGATTTGACAAAGCTTTTTGAAAAAGGTATAATAAATTTGTATGCATAAATTTAATAACAGGAGGCGCTTTCATGGCGAAGAAAAAGGAAGAATACGGAAATGACAGTATATCGTCCCTGAAGGGCGCGGACAGAGTTCGGAAACGTCCCGCCGTTATCTTCGGATCGGACGGGCTTGAAGGCTGCGAGCACTCCTTCTTTGAGATTCTTTCCAACTCGATCGATGAAGCGCGTGCCGGTTTCGGAAGCCGGATCATTGTCACCCATTACGCCGACGGTTCGATGGAAGTGCAGGATTTCGGGCGGGGCGTTCCGGTCGATTGGAACCCCAAAGAGGAACGGTATAACTGGGAACTGGTATACTGTGAACTGTACGCTGGCGGAAAGTATCAGGACGGCGGGGATATGTATGAGTTTTCGCTCGGCCTCAACGGGCTTGGAAGCTGCGCCACCCAGTACAGCTCGGAGTATTTTGATGTTGAGGTCGTCCGTGACGGCTATCAGTATAACCTTCATTTTGAAAAGGGAAGTCTCGTCGGGAAGATGGAGAAAAAGCCGGTGCAGACCAAAAAGACCGGTACCCGCCAGCATTGGAAGCCCGATCTGGAGGTCTTTACCGATATTCAGATCCCGACCGAATATTTTCTGGACGTCATCAAAAAGCAGGCGGTCGTCAACCCCGGCATCGTCTTTGAGTTTATCGACAAAACGGGCGATAAACCGGTCAAGACTGAGTTCTGCTATCAAAACGGTATTTCCGATTACCTTTCGGAGGTCGTTGGGGAGAACGGGCTGACCGCGCCGGAATACTGGGAAGCGGAACGGGTCGGGCGCGACCGTGAGGATAAGGACGATTACCGGGTCAAGCTCTCGGTTGCCGTCTGCTTCTCCAATCGGGTCAAGCTTACCGAATATTATCACAACTCTTCCTTCCTCGAATACGGCGGAAGTCCCGAACGCGCCGTCCGTCAGGCGTTTACCTCCCAGATCGACGCTTATCTCAAGTCGAGCGGCAAGTATCTGAAAAATGAGAGCAAAATTACCTTTGCCGACGTAGAGGATTCGCTGGTGCTGATCTCCTCCTCCTTCTCGACCCAGACCTCTTATGAGAACCAGACCAAAAAGGCGATCACCAATAAATTCATTTATGAGGCGATGACCGAATTTTTGAAGCATCAGCTGGAGGTTTATTTTATCGAGAATCCGGTCGATGCCGCCAAGATCGGCGAGCAGATCCTCATCAACAAGCGCTCTCGTGAAAATGCCGAAAAGACCAAGCTTAACATCCAGAAAAAACTCCAGGGAAATATCGATCTCACCAACCGGGTGCAGAAGTTTGTGGACTGCCGTTCCCGCGACAGCTCCAAGCGCGAGCTTTTTATCGTAGAGGGCGATTCGGCACTGGGAAGCGTCAAGCTCTCCCGCGACTCGGAGTTTCAAGCGATCATGCCGGTGCGCGGAAAGATCTTAAACTGCCTCAAAGCCGATTACGATAAGATCTTTAAGAGCGAGATCATTACCGACCTCCTAAAGGTCTTAGGGTGCGGGGTCGAAGTCAAAAGCCGCTCCAACAAAGAACTGTCCTTTTTCGACCTTTCGGCGCTTCGCTGGAACAAGATCGTAATCTGTACCGATGCGGACGTAGACGGTTTCCAGATCCGGACGCTGATCCTGACGATGCTGTACCGGTTGACGCCGACGCTGATCGAGAAGGGGTATGTCTATATCGCACAGACTCCGCTTTATGAGATCACGACCAAAACCAAAACCTATTTTGCCTATAATGAACAGGAAAAGGACGAGGTGCTTTCGCTGGTAGGGGACGCCAAGTACTCGATCCAGCGCTCGAAAGGTCTGGGCGAAAACGACCCGGATATGATGTGGGTCACCACTATGAATCCCGAAACACGGCGGGCGATCAAGGTCATGCCGTCGGACGTGGAGGAAACGGCAAAGTGGTTTGATCTTCTTCTGGGGGACGATCTTCAGGGAAGAAAGGATCAGATTGCGCAGCACGGACACGAATATCTCGACCTTGCGGACATTTCGTAACAGAAAAGCGCTCTGAATAAGAAAGGATTGTTATTTAGATAGATGGCAAAACGTGAAAAGAAACCCTCTCCGCGCAAGTCCTCTCCGGGATCGGACGCGTGGATCAAGGACGCCGGAGTCGTTATCGAACAGCCGATCGTTGATACCCTTCAGGTCAACTATATGCCCTATGCGATGAGCGTCATTATCTCCCGCGCCCTGCCCGAGATCGACGGCTTCAAGCCCTCTCACCGCAAGCTGCTCTATACGATGTACAAGATGGGGCTGCTGACCGGCGCGCGCACCAAGTCGGCCAACGTCGTCGGTCAGACGATGCACTTAAACCCGCACGGCGACGCCGCTATTTATGAGACGATGGTGCGGCTGACCCGCGGAAACGAAGCGCTTCTTCATCCGTATGTCGATTCCAAGGGAAACTTCGGCAAGGCCTACTCCCGCGACATGGCCTACGCCGCCTCCCGTTATACCGAGGTCAAGCTGGAAAAGATCTCGGCTGAACTTTTCCGCGATATCGACAAGAACACGGTCGATATGGTCCCGAACTATGATAACTCAACGCTTGAGCCGACCCTTTTTCCGACGACCTTCCCGGCGGTACTGGTCAACTCCAACGTCGGTATCGCTGTTTCAATGGCAAGCTCGATTTGCCCGTTCAACCTCACCGAGGTCTGTGAAACGGCGATCGCGCTGATGAAGGACCCGGACGCGGATATCTCCGAAACGCTCAAAGGCCCCGATTTTCCCGGCGGCGGAAGCATTCTCTACGATGCCGATGAGCTGAAAAAGGTCTATGAGACGGGGCGGGGAAGCATCCGCGTGCGCGCCCGGTACCGGTTTGATGCGTCAGCCAACTGCATCGAGATCATCCAGATCCCGCCTTCGACAACGACCGAAGCGATTATCGACCGGGTTATTGATCTGGTCAAGGCGGGAAAGCTTAAAGAGATCAGCGCCGTCCGCGATGAGACCGATCTTTCCGGCTTAAAGCTGGCGATCGAGATCAAGCGCTCGGTCGATCCCGATAAGCTAATGCAGAAGCTCTATAAAATGACGCCGCTCGAGGATCCCTATCCCTGCAACTTTAACGTCCTGATCGACGGGATGCCGAAGGTGCTGGGAGCAAGAGGAATCCTTCTCGAATGGATCCGCTTCCGTCAGGGCTGTATCAAAAGACGGACCGAGTTCGACCTGAAAAAGCAGCAGGAAAAACTCCACCTTCTCGAGGGTCTTTCCAAGATTCTTCTCGACATCGATAAAGCGATCAAGATCGTCCGCGAAACGGAAAACGAAGCGGATGTCGTTCCGAACCTGATGATCGGATTCGGGATCGATGAGATTCAGGCGGAGTTTGTCGCCGAGATCAAGCTCCGTCACTTAAACCGGGAGTATATCCTTTCCCGCCTGGAGGAGATCCAGTCGCTGAAAAGCTCGATCGCCGACCTGACCGAGACGATCGACAGCCCCCGTAAGATCAACCGGATCATCGTTTCGGAACTGCGCGAGGTCATCAAAAAATACGGTCAGCCGAGAAAGAGCCTGTTCATCTATCCGGCAGACCTGACCGAATATGAGGAAGAGGAGGAAACGCCCGATTATACCATCAACCTCTTCCTGACCCGTGAAGGGTATATCAAAAAGATCACCCCTCAGTCGCTTCGGATGTCCGGCGCACAGAAGCTCAAAGAGGGGGATGAGATCCTGCTCCACGAGGAGGTCAGCAACCGTTCCGACCTGCTTCTCTTTACCGATCAGTGTCAGGTATATAAGTGCAAGGTCGCCGATTTTTCCGAAACCAAGGCCAGCGTCATGGGCGAATACCTTCCGACCCGCTGCGGCTTTGATGAAGGGGAGAGGTTCCTGTTCGGGGTCGTAACGCCGGACTACAAAGGCGATCTGCTCTTCTTCTTTGAAAACGGAAAAGCGGCCAGGGTTCCGCTTTCGTCCTATGAGACCAAGACCAACCGCCGCAAGCTCCAGAAAGCCTATTCGGATAAATCACCGCTGGTCGCTCTCTTCCCGGTCAAAGAAGGGGAAGAGTATGTCCTTTCTTCCACCAACCGCCGGATGATTCTGGCGCCCGGCCTTCTTTCGACCAAGACCACCCGCGATACCCAGGGCGTCGCGGTCATGACCCTCAAGAAAAACGCGAAGCTCGAATCGGTTTCGATCCTGACCGAGTCCACCTTCCGCTCGCCCCATCGCTACCGTCCGAAGAATATTCCTTCTCCCGGCGCGATCCTCCGTCAGGAGGATGTCGGCGAACAGCTTTCCCTCTCTCCGTCGGAAGAATGAGCGGGAAAGCACGCTGTGTGAACGGGGTCATGACCGTCGATATTCATGAAATGTACGCTCCGGATGCGAAAAAGTATCTGGAGCGGCTTTTGAAAACGGCGGGAAACGAAGTCCGCGAGATCGTCATCGTCCACGGCTATCATTCCGGTCAGGCGCTGATGCGCACCGTCCGCACCGAGGTGAAAAGCAGGCGAATCCATCACCGGGGACTGGACATGAACCCGGGAATCACGATTTATTACCTGCGGGAAAAACAGCCTTGACAAATTTCGTAAACGTGATATACTTATCCTTGTTAAACGCCCTGACCAGGTACGGAAGAGATTCCGATACGCCTTTTTCAAGCATCAGAGAAGCGGGATCATCGGCTGGAAGTCCCGCCTGCCAATGAAAACTGTGCGGACATTCGCCTGCGAGCGGCATCCCTCAAATCATGGAAGAGTAGGGGATGACGGCGCCGCCGTTATACGGAGAAAAGTGCGGCGTATCTGCGCCGAAACTGGGTGGTACCACGGAAGCTTATGCCTTCGTCCCTGTAAAATCGGGGACGGAGGTTTTTTTATTTTCCTTCCCCAAAAAAGTATTGAACTGAAAGAAAGGATTGAATGAACAGATGTCCATTCGGGAACAGCTGGAACAGATCAAAAAAGACGGCCTGCGCGAACTGGAAAATTTCGCCGACGCCAAAGAACTGGATAACATCCGCGTCCGCTACCTCGGGAAAAAAGGTGAGCTGACCGCCATCCTCAAACAGATGGGAAAACTCTCCGCCGAAGAGCGTCCGATCGTCGGACAGGCCGCCAACGAGGTGCGTCAGGCTCTTGAAAACGCCGTTCAGAAGAGCGTGGAGCGCTTAAAGGAAAAGGAACTGGCGCATCGTCTCGCTTCCGAGACGGTCGATGTCACCCTCCCCGGAAAATCCGAGCCGCTCGGCGGCCTTCACCCTCTGTCGATCGTGCAGAATGAACTGATCGACATCTTCCAGTCGATGGGCTTTGACATTGTCGACGGTCCGGAAGTCGAGACCGATTACTACTGCTTTGAAGCGCTCAATGTTCCGAAGGATCATCCCGCCCGCGATATGCAGGATACCTTCTATCTGGGCGATAACCTTCTTCTCCGCACCCAGACCTCTGCCGCACAGGCGCGCGTCATGGAAAAGCGCAATCCTCCGATTCGCATCGTCTGCCCCGGCCGGGTATACCGCGCCGATGAGGTTGACGCGACCCATTCTCCCGTATTCCATCAGATGGAAGGGCTGGTCGTCGATAAGGGGATCACCATGTGCGACCTGAAAGGCTGTCTGGAGCAGTTTGCACATGAGATCTACGGCCCCGAGACCAAAGTCCGCTTCCGTCCCTCCTTCTTCCCCTTTACCGAACCGTCGGTCGAGGTCGATGTATCCTGCTCCGAGTGCGGCGGCAAGGGCTGCCGGATCTGCAAGGGTACCGGTTGGATCGAGATCCTTGGCGCGGGCATGGTTCATCCCAACGTCCTGCGCGGCTGCGGGATCGATCCGGACGTTTATTCCGGCTTTGCATTCGGTATCGGTCTTGACCGCCTGACGACGACTCGCTACCGGATCAGCGATATCCGTCTGCTGTTTGAAAACGACGAGCGCTTCCTCGATCAGTTCCAGGGTAAATAAGGTAGGAAAGGGATAGAGAAATGAAAGTATCATTCAATTGGCTCAAGCGGTATGTTGATATCGATGTAACGCCGGAAGTCCTTTGCGATAAAATGACGATGAGCGGCTTTGAGGTCGAGGAAATGATCGATCTCTCCGCATCAATGGATCGGGTCGTAGTCGGAAAAGTGCTCCAGATGGAGCATCATCCCGACGCCGATAAGCTCTGGGTCTGCCAGATCGACGTCGGTGAAGAGGAAAGCGTCCAGATCATCACCGGCGCACAGAACGTCTTTGAGGGCGCGCTGGTTCCCTGTGCTCTGCACGACTCTCATCTTCCCAACGGCGTCCACATTAAGAAAGGAAAGCTGCGCGGCCTTCCTTCCAACGGCATGATGTGCTCGGGCGAAGAACTTTGCCTCTCCGAAAACGATTATCCCGGAGCCGGCGTTCACGGCATCCTGATTCTCGAAGGAGACTGGAAGCCCGGTACCGATATGCGGGACGTCTTAGGCATGAACGATGTCATCATCGACTTTTCGATTCTCTCCAATCGTCCCGACTGCAACTCAGTGATCGGGATCGCCCGCGAGGTTGCGGTCGTTCTCGGCAAAGAGTTCAAAGCTCCCGTCGTTTCCTATGAGACCAGGAGCGGCGACATTCATAACGACATTGATATCCGTGTGGAAGATTTTGACCTCTGCCCCCGCTATGTCGGCCGCGTGGTCAAGAACCTCCGGATCGGCCCTTCGCCCGAATGGATGAAGGAGTGCCTGAGAAGCGCCGGTGTCCGCAGCATCAACAACATCGTCGATATCACCAACTTCGTTATGCTGGAAACCGGACAGCCGATGCACGCGTATGATCTGCGCTATGTCAAGGGTCATCAGATCGTTGTCCGCCGCGCTCATGAAGGCGAGATCATGAAAACGCTGGACGATAAGGAGCATACCCTGACGGGGGATATGCTGGTCATCGCCGACGCGGAAAATCCCTCCTGCCTTGCAGGTATCATGGGAAGCCTTCACTCTGAGATCGAACCGGATACGACCGAGCTGCTGTTTGAGACGGCAAAATTCCGCCGTGACAACATCCGCCGCACCGCCCGCGCTCTGGGTATGCGCACCGAATCGAGCGCCCGCTTTGAAAAGGGCACCGACATCATGAACTGCTCCTACGCGATGGATCGTGCTCTTTCGCTGGTTCAGGAACTGGATTGCGGCGATATCGTCGAAGGAACGATCGACGTCAACAACGGTCTGCCCGAAGAGCGGACGATCCATACCTCCGTCAGCGCGATTCTCGCCCTTCTCGGCGTTGAGATCCCGACCGAGACGGTCGTTTTGATCCTGAACAGCCTTCACCTTGCCTCGACCCTCGGTGAGGACGGGGATAGCCTTTCGGTCAAGGTTCCGTCCTATCGTGACGACGTAGAATCCCGCGCCGATCTGGCGGAAGAGGTCATGCGCATCTACGGCTATGAGCATATCGTTTCGACCCCGATCAAGGGCGTTGTCATCCGCGGCAAAAAGCTCCCCGAACGGATCGCTTCGGATACGATCAAGGCGCTTCTGGTCGGAGAGTCGATGCGCGAGATTACGACCTACTCCTTTATCAGCTCCAAGTCCTGCGATCTGCTGTCTCTGCCGGAGGACGACGTCCGCCGCAAGGCCGTTTCGCTGCTCAATCCTCTGGGCGAGGAGTATTCGACGATGCGCACCCAGCTGATCTCGAGCATGGCGAGCGTCCTCGCTACGAACATTTCCCGGAAAAATCCCGCCGGACGCTTCTTTGAAGTCAGCAAACTCTTCCTCCCGAAAGCGCTCCCGCTGACCGAACAGCCGGAAGAGGTCCCCGCACTTTCTCTTGGCCTTTACGGTGAAGGAGAGGACTTCTTCAGCCTGAAAGGCATCGTCGAGATGATCTTTACCCGCTGCCGGATGGACGTTTCCTACGCCCGCGCAGACGAGCCTTTTCTGCATCCCGGACGTCAGGCGAAGATCCTTTATAAGGATCAGCTGATCGGCGTGATGGGAGAGCTGCATCCGCTGACTGCCGAAAAATTCGGCATCGAAGGCCGTGCGTATGTCGCTGAGCTCCGTCTCGAGACCCTCTATGCCGCTCTGGAAGCTCAGCGTACCTTCTACGCACCGCTGCCCCGTCATCCCGCATCGGTACGCGACCTTTCGATCCTTGCAGACGCCGATATGCCGGTTGCCGAGATCGAAGCCGCAATCCGTAAAGGCGCCGGAAAGGTGCTTGAAAAGCTGAAACTCTTTGACGTTTATCAGGGCCGTCAGGTTCCGGACGGAAAGAAGAGCGTATCTTATTCGCTGACGCTGCGCGCGCCCGATCGCACGCTGACGGTTGAAGAGTGCGACAAGACAATGGCAAAAGTTCTTAAAGCGCTTGAAGAGATCGGTATCTCGATGAGAAGCTGATGATCTGACAGCAAAGCCCCGCCGGATGATTACGTTCCATCCGGCGGGGCTTATTTATTTACAGCCTTTGACTTGACTTTGGGACAGAGGATTGGTATACTTTCTTTGCAGCAAAAGATAAAGGTGTGTGACCATGAGTATAAGAAAAAACCATTCGGATGGTTTCCATCCGGACGAGAGCGGGATCCCCGATGATTTTTCGGTACAGTATGAGGACGATTTCGGAACGCCCCGCGAAGGCGAAGTCTATCAGGGGGAGAACGGAGAATATGACGATGGTTACTACGA
>JALEHK010000034.1 GCA_022770625.1 Oscillospiraceae bacterium
GTTACCACTTCAATTTGCCGGTTCCTTGCGGAGTCGGCCTCTGCGGATGCGTCTGAAAGAGACATCCTTCTGCTGTAACGGGCAGTCCCGCCGCGCCCTTATTTTTTAAAACTCGGACGCATCAGCTGTCTGGCCAAAGCTGGGACAGACGAGCAAAACCATCTTCCTTTCCCTTAGGCACAGGCTTTCACCAGCCGCCTGTTCTCTGAACCCATCCGGGGAAGTACTCATTCTGCCTTACTGTTTTTATTTTTTCTTATCATTTTCATTATAATTGAGAAAATGTGGATTGTCAAGGGATTTCGGGCAGAAATCGCGAAATGGCCCGTCTCCTTTCCGGTCAGCGAAAAGAGACGGGCCATTTTTTTAGATAAAGCTCAGGCTGGTCTGGTTTCGGGGAACAGCTTTTTGTAAAGATCGGCGCGGTAAAGCGCGAAGGTGAGAAGCATACCGAGCGTATAGCAGATAACAATCTCACCGGCCGCGACCGAGATACCCTGAAACGCCCAGATATAGGGAAGACTTTCGCCGGGGTTTCCGCCGAAAACGAGCGCCAGCTCCAGCCCGACGATCAGGGCGTTGGAGAGAACGACCGGGATCGGAGCGAGAAGCGCGCGGACGATCCTCGCCTTTCCGGGCTCCATCGAAGCAAACGGGATCTTTCCGATCCGGTAGGTGATCAGCGCTGCGATCAGCGTTGCGCTGGTGCCGACGAGCGCGTCGATCATGCCGATGGGATTGGTTCCGGTCAGAAATCCGATCAGGTTGGAGAAAAAGCACCCGAAGGTGATCCCCCAGATCCCGAGCGGGGAAAAGAGCGGAAGAAGAGTTAGCGCCTCGCTGATTCTGAACTGGACGGTTCCGAACGAGAGGGGAGCGATGACGAGGGTGAGTACGGTGTAGAGTGCGCCGATCAGAGCGATCTTTACGAGTTTGGTGGTGGTCGATTCTTTCATTATAACCTCAATTTCTCCGTGCAACAAATTGATGGGATACAGCGCGCGACTCTGACCGTCAGCCTGTCGCCGATCCTGCCGTCAGCCCTCCTCCGCGCCGGGCACGGGTAAAACGCGGGGATTTATCTGATGCGTTTGATATTGTAGCATATCCATGTCCTTTTTTCAAGGGAAGGAATCGTCAAAAAAGAGAGAGTTTGCGGGGAGAGGATTATTGACAAAACCAGTTCACGAAAAATTTCCACACATCTTTCCGTTTTTCGTCCGAAACAAGCTCTGCGCCCCGGCGCACAGCTTGACTTTTATTACTCCATCTTTTATAATATACTTTATGTAATGCCGCTTGGCGTCCGGACGGGCCTTTTTTACAGAAGATGTCTCCGTTTTCACCTTTCCCGTTGTTTGATCCGGGAAATGCGGCAGAAAATTTTCGTTTGTATGGCCTATCATCAAGTTCATACAGCAGCATTGGAGGAATTGTTTCATGAAACGAGTGCCAAAGCCCGTCTTTTTCATCGTATCAATTCTCATTGTTGTCATTACCCTTCTTTCGCTGTTCGGCTTTAAGACAACCTATGGCGATAAAGAAACCGTCTATATCCGCGGCGGCAATGACATCCGGTGGGGCATTGATATCAGAGGCGGCGTTGACGTAACCTTTACTCCGCCTGAAGGAGTTGAGGCGACCGAATCGCAGATGGATGCGGCCAAAGAGGTCATCAACTCCCGTCTGGTTTCGCTCAACATCACCGACTCGGAAGTCTATGTTGACTACAACAAATACCGCATCATCGTCCGCTTCCCATGGAAAGAGGGAGAGACGGATTTCGATCCGCAGGCCGCGATCGAAGAGCTGGGCGATACCGCAGTCCTGACCTTCCGCGAAGGAAAAGAGACCGATTCGACCGGCGCGCCCTCCGGCGTCACCGCCGAGAATATCATCATCGACGGCGAGGACGTTAAGGAAGCGTATCCCTATTATAATAAAGATGAAAACTCCTACGGCGTCAGCCTTGAACTGAACGATTCCGGAAAAGCAGCTTTTGCGGAAGCCACCACTCGCCTGTCCAAGGAAAACGGCGTCATCTCGATCTGGATGGACGACAACATGATCTCCTATCCGTCGGTCAACACCCCGATCACCGACGGTAAGTGCCAGATCACCGGCAACTTTACCGCGGAGGAAGCGACCTCTCTGGCCAACAAGATCAACTCCGGCGCGCTTCCCTTTAAGCTGGTTGCGGAAAACTATTCGACGATCAACCCGACGATGGGTCTCGGTGCCCGCGACGTTATGCTCACGGCCGGCGCGATCGCATTTATGCTCGTATGCATCTACATGATCGTTTTCTTCCGTCTGCCCGGCGTGGTTTCGGTCTTTGCGCTGATGGGACAGGTCGCCTGCTCGATCGCGGCGATTTCCGGCTTCTTTGGCTTCATGTCCTCCTTTACTCTGACCCTGCCCGGTATCGCGGGCGTTATCCTCGGCGTCGGCATGGGCGTTGACGCCAACGTCATCACCTTCACCCGCATCAAGGAAGAGGTCTGCTCGGGCAAGTCGATCGATGGCGCGATTACGATCGGTTATTCCCGTGCCTTCTCGGCGATCCTTGACGGCAACCTGACGACCATCATCATCGCCATCATCCTGATGGGCTCGTTCGGCCCGACCGACTCTCTCTTTGCCAAGATGCTTCATCCGGTCTTCTTCATGTTCGGCGCTTCGACGGCCGGCACCATCTACTCGTTCGGCTATACGCTGCTGGTAGGCTGTATCCTCAACTTCGTCTTTGGCGTTACCGCGTCGCGGCTTATGCTCCAGTCGTTGTCCAGATATAAATTCCTCCGCAAGCCTTATCTGTATGGAGGTGTTAAGAAATGAGTTACGATCGCGAAAAGGTGGCGGCGGTTGTTCAGCCGCCCAAAGGCATTAAGCTCCCCGGCTTTGATGTCGTCGGAAGCAGAAAGATCTTCTATGCGATTTCCGGAGGCCTTCTGGCGCTCGCACTGATCGTTTCAATCGTTTTCGGCGTCAAGATCGACATCAAGTTTACCGGCGGTACGATTGCGACCTATTCCTACACCGGCGAGATCGATGAAGCTGAGTTCGAGAAAACGGTCGAGGACGTGACCGGTCACGACGTAACGGTCTCCGGCTCCAAAGACCTGATGACCGGAAACAATACCTTTACGGTCAACTTTACCGAAGCGGTCGCTCTGGACGTTGAGGAACAGACCGCAATGAACGACGCGATCGACGAGGCTTTCCCCGACAACAAGATCGAAACGGTTAACGTCAACTCGGTATCCCCGACGATGGGTACCGACTTCCTGCTTAAGTGCCTGGTCGCCGTTTCATTCGCTTCGGTGGTCATGGTCATCTACGTCGGTCTGCGCTTCCGTAAGATCGGCGGCGTCAAAGCCGGTGTCTGCGCGTTGCTGGCGCTGTTCCACGACCTGTGCATGGTCTACGCGACCTTCGTTTTTTTCCGGATGCCGTTGGATGATAACTTCATGTCGATCATGCTGGTCATCCTGGGCTACTCGGTCAATGATACGATCGTTATTTATGACCGCGTCCGTGAAAACGAAGCGCTTTATCGGAACGCGAAGCTCACCCCCTCCGAACTGGTCAATCTTTCGATCAACCAGTCGCTCAGCCGCTGCCTGCATACCTCGGCTACGACCATCTTCTCGATGATTGTCGTTCTGGTTATGGCGCTGATTAACGGCGTTGACTCGATCGTTACCTTTACCCTCCCGCTGATTATCGGCCTGATTTCGGGTACCTATTCGACCATCTGCATTGCCTGCCCGACTTGGGTCGCGTGGCTGGAAAGCGGAGCGAAAAAATCGAAAAAGAGAGGATAAATCCTCTGTGGAAACCGCCGTTATCAAACGGCGGTTTTTTTCATGTTTAATTGCAGCGAAAAAAGACGTATCCATCAAAATGACTAAAAGCTTTGCTTTTTTACAGAAAGTGATAAAACTGTGAAAAAACGAGAAAAAATAAGAAATATCGAAGAATAACGAGTATACTCCCTCTTTTGCAAATATAATTTCGAATGAAAGAGTAAAAATGTGTATAAATCAGGAATAATTTGTGATAATAACTTGACATTTGTCATTTTTGGCATTATAGTTATTGAGGATTCTCATGCGCTCTGTATGCACCCCGCGTGCATGAGCACATACCGATTGTATCTGCTTATTGACACTGGAGACGATGCATCACACGTACTTCGCTTTTTGCGGGGAAAAGCCTTTTGCGGGCGGATGGTGTGGAAAATATCCGGTGGGTATAAAAATACTTTTTCCGCAAAGGGGATACATGATATGAGTAATATCATCGAACTGAAAAACATCACTCTGAGTTACGACGGGGATAAGATCCTCGACAACCTTTCCCTTTCTATCGAAAACGGACAGTTTGTCACCTTCCTCGGCCCGTCCGGATGCGGCAAAACAACGACGCTTCGGATCATCGGCGGATTTCTGACGCCGGACTCGGGTGATGTTTTTTTTGACGGCAAACGGATTAACGACCTTCCGCCTCACAAAAGAGAACTGAATACCGTTTTCCAGCGGTACGCGCTTTTTCCTCACTTAAACGTTTTTGATAACGTTGCTTTCGGATTAAAGCTCCAGAAGGTTCCGAAAGACGAGATCAAAAAACGGGTTCTTGAGATGCTGGAAACGGTCGATCTGAAAGGATACGACAAACGAAAGGTCGATCGTCTGTCCGGCGGTCAGCAACAGCGTGTCGCGATTGCTCGTGCGCTGGTCAACCGCCCGAAGGTTCTGCTGCTTGACGAACCGCTCGGCGCGCTTGACTTAAAGCTGCGCAAGGATATGCAGCTGGAACTGCTCAATATCCAGCGCAAGACCGGCATCACCTTTATCTATGTCACCCACGATCAGGAAGAAGCGCTGACCATGTCGGATAAGGTCGTTGTCATGAAAGACGGCGTAATTCAGCAGTACGGACGTCCGGAAGATATCTATAACGAACCGAAGAATGCTTTCGTTGCCGACTTTATCGGCGATTCCAACATCTTCGACGCCACGATGGTGAAAGACTACCTTGTCTCCTTCTGCGGCGCGGAGTTTGTGTGCGAGGACGCGGGCTTTGGTGAGAATCAGCCGGTCGACGTCGTTCTCCGCCCAGAGGATATCGAGATCGTTCGTCCGGATCAGGCCAAGGTGCACGGCGTAGTCGAAGGGGTCGTCTTTAAGGGCGTTCATTATCAGATGAGCGTTCGCTGTGAGGGACTGGAATGGATCGTCCATTCGACCAAGTCGGCCGCGGTCGGCGAAGAGGTCGGACTTTCCTTCGGCCCGAACGATATTCATATCATGAACCGCCTGTTTAAGGCGTTTGAGAATACCTTGACCGGCGAAGTCACCGATGAAGGAAAGGTCACCGCGCTCGGCGTCGAGTTTGACGCTCCGGCGGTTTCGGCGCTTGCGGTCGGAAGCAGGGTCAAGGTCGTCCTCCAGCCGGAGGATATCGAAGTCGTTTCGCTCGACCTTGCTGATAAGAAGGTCTTTATCGAATCTCAGATCTATAAGGGACGTTGGAACGAGCTGATTGTTTATCTCTATGAAGAAGAAAGCTACCTGATGCTCCATACCGACCTCGATCAGCAGGTCGCGACCGACATCGGCATCAAGTTCCATTTTGAAAACGCTTCCGTCACGCCTCTGGAAGAGATGGAGGGTGGGAAGAATGACTGAAAAAAAGTCCCGCCGCCGGACGTTTGACCTTTCCCGGCTGACAGCGGTTCCGTACTTTGTATGGATGGCGCTTTTCACCATCGTGCCGCTGGCGCTGGTCGTATGGTACGCCTTTATCGACTATCCGGATACGAGCTTTACCATTTCGAATTTTACCGGCGTCGTTAAGTACGCGAAGACCTTCGTCAAGTCGATTAACCTCTCGCTGATCTCGACGGTGATCTGCCTGCTGATCGGCTTTCCGATGGGCTTTATCATGTCCCGGATGAGCGAACGGGGACAGCGGACGATGCAGCTTCTGATCATGCTTCCGATGTGGATGAGCTTCCTGCTTAGAACCTACGCATGGATGACGCTCCTTGAAAACGAAGGCCTGATCAATAAGTTCTTCAGTCTTTTCGGGATCGGCCCCTTTACCATGATCAATACGCGGGGCGCGATCGTTCTCGGTATGGTTTACAACTACCTTCCCTTTATGATCCTTCCGCTTTACTCGGTCATGGTCAAGATCGATCGCTCGGTGATCGAGGCGGCGCAGGATCTCGGTGCGGACGCCTTTCATGTTTTTTCCCGTGTTCTGCTTCCGCTTTCGGTTCCCGGGATCGTGACCGGGATCACGATGGTCTTTGTCCCGTCGGTATCGACCTTTATCATTTCCCGTATGCTGGGCGGCGGTTCCAACCTGCTGATCGGCGACCTGATCGAACAGCAGTTTTTGGGTTCGGTTTATAACCCCGGCGTCGGTTCGGCGATGAGCCTTCTGCTGATGGTCATGATCCTTCTGATCATGGGCATTATCAACCACTTTGATTCGGATGAAATGGAGGGAATGCTGGTATGAAAAAAGGAAAAGCACTCTCTCACGTTTTTACCGCTCTGGTCATGCTCTTTCTCTTTGCGCCGATCCTGGTGCTGATCGTTTTTTCATTCAACGAATCCAAGTCCCGCGCCCTCTTTACCGGCTTTACCTTTAGGTGGTATGTCGAGCTTTTCCGGAACGAAACGATTATGTCGGCGCTTTGGGGATCGGTTTCGATGGCGGTCTGCGCTTCGACGGTTGCTGCGGTCGTCGGTACGGCAGCCGCGGTCGGGATCTATAAGCTGCGCGGCAAGCGGGTCAAATCGCTGATTATGAACGTGACCTATCTTCCGATCCTGAACCCCGAGATCGTTACCGGTATCTCGATGATGCTCCTTTTTGTCTACATCAAAAACCTGACCGGACTCCGGCTCGGCTTTGGAACGGTACTGATCGCTCATGTTACCTTCTGCCTGCCCTATGCGATTTTAAGCGTCCTTCCCAAGCTCCGCCAGATGGATCCGAGCCTTTATGAGGCGGCGCAGGATCTCGGCTGCCCGCCGGTCAAGGCCTTCTTCAAGGTCGTTCTGCCGGAGATCATGCCGGGCGTCATTTCCGGTTACCTGATGAGCTTTACCTTCTCACTGGATGATTTTATTATCACCTACTTTACCTCCGGAAGCGGTTTTACAAGCCTTCCGCTGGTCATCTATTCGATGGTCAGAAAGAAAGTCAATCCCCAGATCAATGCGCTCTCGGCAATTATTTTTGTCGCAGTTCTGCTTTTGCTCCTTATCTCCAATCTGGTTCAGGCCAGACGGGAAAAAGCGGACTGAACACGTTTGATCCAAGATCGGTTTACTACCAGAAAGGAAACCTGCCCTACAATGAAAAGAAAAGTACTTCTCTCTGTGATCTTCGCATCTGCCGCCGCCGTTTCTCTCTCCTCCTGCGGAAACTCTTCCTCCAAACCGACCCTTAAGGTCTTTAACTGGGGCGAGTACATTTCCGACGGTCAGGACGGAACGCTGGATACCATCGCTGAGTTTGAGAAGGAATTTGACTGCAAGGTTCAGTACGACCTCTTCTCGACCAACGAGGAAATGTACACCAAGCTCTCTTCCGGTTCGGTCGAATACGATGTGGTCATTCCATCCGACTATATGATCTCCAAGATGATCGCCGAGGATATGCTGGAACCGATCAACTATGATATCGTGACCAATGCCGAGAACCTGATGGATCGTTTCAAAACGACCGATTTTGACCCCGGCAATGTCTATTCGGTTCCGTATACCTGGGGTACGGTCGGCATCGTTTACAACAAGACGATGGTCAACGGTCCGATCACCAGCTGGAATACCCTCTGGGACAGCCAGTACGATACCAAGACGCTGATGTTCTTAAACAACCGCGACGCTTTCGGTATCGCAGAGAAGCTGCTCGGCTATTCTCAGAACTCGACTGACGAAAGCGAGATCCGCGCCTGCGCCGATAAGCTCAAGGAGCAGAAAGCCGCCGTCCATCCCAACTATGTCATGGACGAGGTCTTTGATAAGATGGAGATCGGCGAAGCGGCGGTCGCCCCCTACTATGCGGGCGACGCGGTTACGATGATTTCGGAAAACCCCGATCTGGACTTTGTTGTGCCGGAAGAGGGAAGCAACGTCTTTATCGACTCGATGTGCATCGTAAAGGGAAGCACACAGGTCGATCTCGCCAACGAGTTTATCAACTTCATGTGCCGCGAAGATATTGCTCAGGCAAATATCGAGTACATCAGCTATTCGACCCCTCTCCAGAGTGTTTACGACAATCTGGACGAAGAGGTCAGAAACAACAAGATCATCTACCCGGATGACGATATTCTCGCCCGCTGCGAATCGTTCGTCGTTCTTCCCAACGACACCAACCAGCTGATTCAGGATCTCTGGAACGAGATCATCGCTGAATAATGAAAAAACACGGTGCAGTTTCCGTAAGGAGACTGCACCGTGTTTTGTTTACTTCTTGATCCCGTCGCAGATCGTGGAGATGATCCCGCAGATGATCCCGCCCAGCGGGAAGAGTGCCCATGCCGGATGCCATTTCCCGTAGAAGATCCCGAAGATGAAAAAAAGTGCGGTTGCGATCAGCATCGTCAGCGAGCAGAGAAGATCCGCCGTCTTTTTAATCGCTTTGTTTTCGTCATGTCCGCTCTCTTCGACCTTGGAAACGGGAACACCGCTCTGGATCAGCTTCTTTTCCCGGTTATAGATCAGCGAGGAAAAGACGATCACAGCCGCTCCGATCCCGCCGAGGAGCAGAAATGCGATCGCGCCCATCGATTCCATCATCCAGATCTCCTCACAGACGATACAGGCGATCAGTCCGAGTACACAGATCACGATCCCCGCCGAAAGCCCGAACGCAAACTTTCTTGTGGAGACGTTCCCTTCGCGGATCAGATCCGTGTCAGGGATCGATTGGTCAAGCGCTGATATTCCCAGTTCGGTGCAGATCTCTTCCATGCTTCCGAATTCGCTGACGACGATTCCAAGCGCTTCATCCTCATTTTTCCCCCAGCTTAATAGCGCTTCATATTTGTCCTCGCCGCTTTCGATCAGCTTCTGGCGGATCTCGGCGGCCGCGTCGGTGCGGGGAACAAGGTAAAAGAGATTGTCGATATATTCGCTTACTTTACTCATGATGAAGTTCCTTTCCTGTCGTATTGGACAGAACGTTTTCGATGGGGAGCGCTTCCTGCGGAGCGGGCAGAGAGGGTGCCGCGGTAAAACAGTCGATCAGCTTTTTGGTCTCGGCCCATTCGCCGCATTTCTCCCGAAAATACCTTTTTCCGTCCGGCGTGATGTGAAAATAGGTGCGCTTTCGTCCGAGGGTTTCGCTTCCCGAATAGGAGAGGATCAGCCCGTTTTTTTCCAGGCGGGTCAGTACGGCGTACAGAGTCGTTTCCTTCATCTGATAAAGGCCGCAGCTTTTCCGTCCGATCTCCTGGATCAGGCTGTATCCATAGGAATCGCGCCCGTAAAGAAGCCCAAGGACGATAATATCGTTATAACCCCTGAGAATATCGCTGCTGATCAATTTTTCACCTCCTTTGACAGAATGATTCTACTTCATCTCATGAAGTACATCTGATGAAGTAATTGTAGCACACAGCCTTCATACAGTCAAGTATTTTAAACCAATATTTTGAATCCTTCCCGCTTGCCAGTTGACAGCCGGAATGCTATAATAGGAAAAAAGATTCCAAAGAACAATTTAGAGGAAAAAATATGGGAAAATTCATATCTCTGGTCAAGAGAAGCTATCAAAGATGGTCACAGTATTATCTGAAGTCGGGAGACCTGATCACGATGGATAATACGCGCACCCTCTTTTACGTAAGCATCTGGACGGTGCTGATTCTCGGGATGTTTATGGCTCTGACGCCGCTGATCCTGCCCAAGTGGGAGCCGTCGGTTTACCACTATATGTTCGTTCCGGTTTCTGTCCTGTTCTTTCTGGTCGCCTTTTATTTCCGGAACCGCCGCCATAACAGCAAGCGATGCGTAACGATTTTGTGCGTCGCCTTTCAGGTCATGGTCTACAGTTTCATCATTATGATGGACGCAATGACCGGCGCGGAAGAGCACGCCGGTTTTATGCCGGTCATTTGTATTATGCTCCCGGTTCTGTTTACCATGCGGCTGCTCATCAACTACGGACTGCTTTTTATCGCCGAGGTCGTCTATATCGTCATCACCATTCAATATAAAACGCCTACGGTAGGACGCTACAACATCTTTACCTCTCTGGTCGGTGTGGTCTGTGCGATGGTCATGACGGCGTTTGTCACTTGGCTGCGTCTGCAAAGCTATGAGAGCCAGCTGGAGTACCAGCGGCTGAGCATTTGCGACACCCTGTCAAATATCTTCAACAAGCAGGCGATGATCGAAGCCGCCAACCATTATCTCTCAGAAACCAATCCGCATACGAGCTGTGCTCTTTTATTTTTTGATCTGGACGATTTCAAGCAGATCAACGATACCTGTGGACACTTGACCGGCGACAATGTGCTCCGGTGCGTGGGCAATACCCTGCGCGATCATATGGAAGCGGATGATATTGTCGGGCGGTTTGGCGGAGATGAATACCTCGTTCTCTTAAAAAACGTACATACCAAAGAGGCGGTTGAGAAAAAGTGCCGGGCGCTGGATCAGGTTCTGTCCGAAAACTGTACTCGTGTTGCGGGAACAAAGGTTACGCTGAGTATCGGCGGGGTCGTTGCTGATGATCAGATGGTCGATTTTGACCGGCTGCTGTTCCAGTCGGATCAGATCCTGTATCAGGCAAAAGCCCTCTCCGGAAAAGGGCAGTTTATCGTCCGGAAGTATCAGTCGAATACACAGAAGGGATGATCGTTATGCAGCTGATTAGTCAGAAGATGCGCACTCTTTCGCCTGAAATGGACCCGCTACGGCTCGGGACCGGCTGGAAGCCGGAGGATCTTGAGAAGCCGCAGGTTCTGATCGAAAGCACCGCCGGGGACAGCCATCCCGGCTCCGGCCATCTCGGCCGTCTTGTAGAAAAGGTTCGGGAGGGCATTTTAGCCGCCGGGGGATTCGGTGCGCAGTATACCTGTACCGATATCTGTGACGGTGAAAGTCAGGGTACAGACGGGATCAATTACAGCCTTGTTTCCCGTGAGATGATCGCCGGAATGATCGAGATCCATGCGGGCGCGACCCCTTTTGACGCCGGCGTTTTTATCGCCAGCTGCGATAAGGGACTTCCCGGAAACCTGATGGGGCTTTGCCGGGCGGATATTCCTTCGGTTGTCCTTCCGGGCGGAACGATGAACGCGGGTCCACGCCTTCTGACGCTGGAACAGCTCGGCGCTTACAGCGCCCGCTTTGAACGGGGCGAGATCGGCCGGGAAGAACTGGACTGGGCGAAACAGAACGCCTGTCCTTCCTGCGGGGCGTGCAGTTTTATCGGAACCGCTTCGACCATGCAGATCATGTCGGAGGCGCTTGGACTGACCCTTCCGGGGAGTGCGCTGATTCCGGCGGAGGGAGAGGATCTTATCCGGTACGCTTTTCGCGCAGGGGAGCGTGCGGTCGAGATCGCGGGCAGGGATGAGTTTAAGCCATCCCGTCTGCTGACGGTCGAGAGCTTTGAAAACGCGATCATCGTTCACGCCGCCGTTTCCGGAAGCACCAACTGTCTGCTGCACCTTCCGGCGATCGCTCATGAACTTGGGATCACGATCGATGGGGATACCTTTGACCGTCTGCACCGGAAGGTTCCCTTTATCGTCAACCTCCGCCCGGCGGGCAAGTGGCCGGCGGAATTTTTCTATTACGCGGGTGGTGTCCCCGCCGTTATGGAACAGCTGCGTCCTCTGCTCCACCTGGACGCCCGTACAGTGACCGGGAAAACGATCGGTGAGAATCTGGACGAGCTGAAGGAAAACGGCTTCTACGACCGCTGTGAGGCGCTTCTGGATGAGGCCAACCGCCGCTGCGGCCTGTCGCTGACGCGGGAGGACATCCTCTTCCCGGCTTCCCGTCCGATCGGAACTGGCGGAAGCATTGCCGTTTTGAAGGGAAACCTTGCGCCTGAGGGTGCAGTCATCAAGCATACCGCCTGTCCGAAGGAGATGTTCACGGCTGTTCTGCGCGCCCGTCCGTTTGACAGCGAAGAGGAATGCATCGACGCGGTTCTTCATCATAAGGTATCTCCCGGCGATGCCGTTCTGATCCGCTACGAGGGGCCGAAAGGCTCCGGGATGCCGGAGATGTTTTATACCTCCGAAGCCATCAGTTCGGACAAGGAGCTTGGAAAAAGCATCGCCCTGATCACCGACGGACGTTTTTCCGGCGCCTCTACTGGTCCGGTGATCGGTCATGTCAGCCCCGAAGCGCAGGCGGGCGGCCCGATCGCATTGGTGGAAGAGGGAGATCTGATCGAACTGGATGTCGAAAAACGGATCCTGGCGGTCGTTGGGATCCACGGCGAACGGAAAACACCGGAAGAGATCGAAAAGGTCTTTGCCGAGCGCCGGAAAAACTGGAAGCCCAAAAAGAAAAAGTATACTCGCGGTGTCCTCCGCCTGTTCGGAGAACTGGCCGTTTCTCCGATGAAGGGCGCATATATGAGTTTTGGTGACGAATAATAACAAAAGGCCGCCGCACGAAAAATCCGTGCGGCGGCTTTTTGCCTGCGCTTGTGCGCATGAACAGATTATTTCTTTACAAAGGACATACAGTCGGTGCAGGCATCCTGAGACGGATTTTTTTCATGCGTGCCTACGGTAATGGTCGAGAGACTGCAATAGTCCTCGCAGCAGCAATGGTTCTTACAGCTTTCCACGTTACATTTGATCGCACGGTTGGGAGTTTCCATATCGATCCATCCTTTCTGCCGCTTAGATCGGCGGCTGAAATCAGTATCGCCCGTTTTTTCCGCTTTATGCAGGAATATTTTCTTGGCATTCGGGATATACTCGCTTTGTGTCCGGAAGAAAGGATGAGATTCAATGAATCAGAATGAATTTGCACGAAGTGAAACCAGCCGCAATCTGATGCGGGCGTTTGCCGGAGAAAGCGAAGCGCGGAACCGTTATACGATTGCCGGTGAGCAGGCGGGGGAGCGGGAAGAATATCTTCTCTCGCGCCTGTTTGCCTTTACCGCCGCGCAGGAGAAAGAGCACGCTGCGCTTTTGTGGGCGCGGATGGCCGAACTCAGCGGGGAGACGATTCATATTGATGCGGGATTTCCGGTCGAAACGGCGCGCGACACGAAAACTCAGCTTCAGGCCGCAGTGCATAACGAGCTTGAGGAAGCGCAGATCGTCTATCCCGATTTTGAAAAGACGGCGCGCGCGGAAGGCTTTTTGCAGGAAGCGGAGCTTTTTAATAAGCTGATCGTTGCTGAGACGATCCACGCCGCGCGTTTTGCCCGCTTTCTCGATCTGATGGAACAGCAGAAGCTCTTTTCCGGCGGTGTCAAGGGCTGGATCTGTCTCAACTGCGGGTTTGTCTATGAAGGGGAGTCAGCGCCCCTTTCCTGCCCTCTTTGCAGTCATCCGCAGGGATATTTTGTCCGCCGGAGTTTCGAACCATTCGCCGAATGATCCGCTGCACTTGCGATTTTACGCCGATCGCGTTATAATAAAGATAAATTACTTGCAAAGGAACGGTCTTTATCATGACGCGAAAGATATTGATTCTCGGCGGTACCGGGACGATCGGCAGTGCAGTTACCCGCGCACTGCTGGAACAGGGGGAGGATGTGACACTTCTTCTCCGTGAGGGGAGGATTCCGCCCAGCGGTGTGAAAGCCGTGACGGCGGACGGAAACGATGAAGAAGCGCTTGTCGCGATCCAGCGGGAAGGAGCCTACGACATCGTGATCAATCTCCTGATCTATACGGCGGAGCAGGCTCAGATGAATCTTCGTGTCTTTCCCGATGTCCGTCAGCTGATCTTTATCAGCACCGTCTGCGTCAACGACCGTGCGGAAACGGTCGTTTTTACCGAAAAAAGTCCCTGCGGCAACCGGGAGAGCGTATACGGTCAGCATAAGCAGGAAGTCGAGCTGGTCTTTTTAGCGGCGGCGGAAAAAGGCTATCCGGTAACGATCGTCCGTCCGACCCAGACCTACGGCGGGCAGAAACTGCCCCTTTCGGTCAAGGGAAAAAGCTACTGGGGGATCTGTCAGCGGATTCTGGACGGAAAGCCGGTCATTGTCCACGGCGACGGAACTTCTGTCTGGATCAGCACCTACTGCGATGATTTCGCGGCGGGGCTTCTGCCGCTGATTGGACGGAAGGAAGCGCTCGGCGAGATCTTCCAAATCACCTCCGACGAAGCACTTACCTGGGATCAGATGTACCAGATCCTCGGGGAAGAATTGGGACGGGCACCAAAGATTGTTCATATCCCGACCGACGTTCTGGTTCAGGCGGGGCTTGGCGGCGGCATCCGCGGCGATAAGGAATCAAGCGTTCTTTTTGATAACCATAAGCTCAAGACCCTTACCGGCTTTGTCCCGAAGGTCTCTTTCCGGGAAGGTGTGCGGAAATATCTGGCCGGGATCGAGAAACACCCGGAATGGAAAAATACCGATCCCGCATTCGATCAGAAATGTGATGCTGTCTGCGCCGCCTGGAATGAGATGACGCGGGACTTCTCCGAACTCTTTTCTTAACAAAAAAATCTCCTGATAACAAACCGAACCGGTTCCGGAAGATCGACTTTCCGGAACCGGTTCGGTTTTCTTTCAGAAGTTATTTTTTTCTGTGGTTATTCTGGTTTTGCGGACGGCGTGTGTTTGCGGAAGAAGGGCCTTTGTAGCCAGGCGCTTTCCGGATCTGGCTTCCGGAAGTGGAGGAATAGCTGCGAGAGGAGCGTGTACCGGTACGGCTTCCCTTGCTTCCGAGTGTTGTCTTAGACGGATAGCTTCCTTTTCCGGCCGCTTTTCTTGCGGCACGGCGGCGTTTGCGTTTATTGAGATTGATCTGCCGCATGATAAAGAGCCATGCGGTAAATCCGATAATCAATGCCAGTACCGTCAGCCAGAAGCCCGCCGAGGTAAAGAAGTTCTTCAGTCCTCTTAAAAATGTGAGCCACGCGCTCTTATGAAGGGTTTCGGAAGCGACAAGGTTAACGGTGGCAATGGATTGGTTGGACATACGGATGTCGAGCGTACCGAGAACCTGTCCCTTCTGAACCGGCGCATCAATCCGTTCGGGAAGATCGGCGACCATCTGAAGGGCGGAAGAATCGATCAATTTGAGCATCAGCCGGTTGACGTCCTCTTCCGGAACGGCATTGACCCGGTCTTTGGTTGAGCAGAGATCGACAATGACCTGCCCCTTTACATCGGTTGTTTTCACGATCGTCTGAACCGCCCAGTCGTTAAACGCCCAGTCGTAAAGATTCAGCGTATCCATATAGCAGAGATTCTGTTCGATCTCGCTTCCGTCGGAATAGTAGATCGGCGCACCCATCGTGACCAGCATATAGTTGTAGGCGTCCTTGGACGCGTAGGAGACGAGGTTGCGTCCGCTTTCGTCGGTCGTGCCGGTTTTGATCGCATGGACGGTCTCATCGTAATAGCTGCTCGACGGGTTCATGATCGAACAGGTGTGGGTGATGGTGCGCTCATCGTTTTTGTTGGTCGCAGGCATCGTATAGGAATAGCTGGTCGCGATTTTCTCAAAGACATCGTACTGCATGGCATAGGCCGTGATCCGGTAGATGTCCTGCGCGGTCGTATACTGATTGTCATCGTGGAGACCGGTCGAGTTGGTGAAATGGGTCGAGGTGCAGCCGATCTCAGCCGCCTTCGCGTTCATCATCTCCACAAACGCTTCTTCGCTTCCGCCGATGTATTCGGCGATGACCCCGGCCGCGTCGCATCCGGAACGGAGCATCAGCGCGTAAAGAAGATCGACCATACGGATATTTTCGCCCGGATAAAGACCGGCGTTGGAGGCGTTTTTTCCCCAGAGATTGTCAAAAACGGTGTAAGAGGCGGTTACCGTTGTACCGGCCAGATCAGAACAGTTTTCGATCGCCAGCAGACAGGTCATGATCTTGACCAGAGAAGCGGGATACATCAGCTGATCAGCGTTTTTCTGATAGATGGCGATGCCCGAATCCATGTTGACCAGATAGACGGCGCCCGAGTTTACAGTAAAATCGGGTTCCACTTCGCTGCCGGAAACCGCGTCTCCCGCCTCAGAAGAATCGGATGAGGAATCCGAACTGCTTTCGGAAGAACCGCTTTCGGTGCTGGTGCTGCTTCCTTCAGAAGAACCAGAGATTTCCGGATTGCTTTCGGATGAATTTTCAGAGGAGCTTTCCGAAGAACTCTCGCTGCTGTCCGAGGAAACGCCCGAAACGGAGCTGACAGCAAAAACGGAGGAAGGAATCGTACTCAGTGCGAGCGCCATCGAGAGAAGGAGCGCCGCTGCCTGCCGGATCGCTCTTCTTTTATGTCCATTCTTCATCGTTTCATTCCTTTCTTTTGGGTATTTGCCCGCAGGATCAAAGGCGCGGGCGGCGCTATTCAGTTAAAGCTTTTGATTTCTACATTGTTGAGTTTTGCTTTGCAAAACTCGGAAGCGCTACAGAGCTACGCTCTGTAGCATTCATTATAACATAAAAATGTCTGCTTGAAAAGAAAAATCCCGAAAGAGAAGATCTCTCTTTCGGGAAAAGACTGGTTATTTGTTCCAGCTCTGATAGTTTTTCTTGACCTGGAGCCGGTTGATGGCACGGGCGAGCGTAGCCTGCGCCGAACGGTATTCCTGAATGCTGCGCTTCTGCTGAAGCACCTCTTTGGCGGCGTCGGCAGCCCGGCGGGCGCGGTTGGCGTCGATTTCTTCCGGACGTTCGGCCGAGTCAACGAGGATCAGTACCTCGTCTCCTTCGACCTTGACCAGACCCGCCGAAACGGCGGCGTACTGATCCTCCTGCCCGGGGATCCGGTAGCGCAGGGTGCCCGGCACGATCGCAACGATCATGTTGCTGTGCCCGGCAAGAATCCCATGCTGGCCGTCAATGGTCGGTACGGTCAGCGATTCGCACTCTCCGACATAAAAGGGACGATCGGCTTCCAGGATCTTGACCTGAAAAGAGCTCATGCTTTTATCCTTTCTGCCCGATCAGGCGTTGCCTTCCTCGATGGCCTTGGCCTTGGCAATAACGTCGTCCAGCGTACCTACGTTATAGAAGGCTGCTTCGGGATAATCGTCCATCTCGCCGTTGATGATCGCCTTAAAGCCGCGCAGCGTCTCTTTCAGCGGGACGTATACGCCGGGGATACCGGTGAACTTTTCGGCAACATGGGTCGGCTGGGAGAGGAAGCGCTGGATCTTACGGGCACGCATGACCGTGTGGCGGTCTTCGTCACTCAGTTCGTCCATACCGAGGATAGCGATGATGTCCTGAAGTTCGGAGTATTTCTGAAGAATCTCCTGAACCTTACGGGCGATTTCATAATGCTCTTCGCCGATCAGATCGGCTTCCAGGATTCTCGAGGTCGATTCCAGAGGATCAACTGCCGGGTAGATGCCCTGTTCGGAGATCTTACGGGAAAGGACGGTCGTTGCGTCCAGATGAGAGAAGGTCGTCGCAGGCGCCGGGTCGGTCAGGTCGTCCGCGGGGACGTAGACCGCCTGAACCGAAGTAACGGAACCGTCTTTGGTCGAGGTGATTCGTTCCTGAAGTTCGCCCATCTCGTTGGCAAGGGTCGGCTGATAGCCAACCGCCGAAGGCATACGCCCGAGCAGGGTCGATACCTCAGAACCGGCCTGAACAAAACGGAAGATGTTGTCGATAAAGAGAAGAACGTCTTTATGGTCAACATCGCGGAAATGCTCCGCCATCGTCAGTCCCGAAAGCGCGACGCGCATACGGACGCCGGGCGATTCGTTCATCTGTCCGAAAACGAGCGCGGTCTTGTCCGAGACGCCGCTTTCGCGCATCTCTTTCCAGAGGTCGTTGCCCTCACGAGAACGTTCTCCGACGCCGGTAAAGACGGAATAGCCGCCCTGCTCCATGGCGATGTTGTGGATCAGTTCCTGAATCAGAACGGTCTTGCCGACACCGGCGCCGCCGAACAGACCGATCTTACCGCCTTTGGGATACGGCTCCAGAAGGTCGATGACCTTGATGCCCGTTTCAAGGACTTGAACGACCGGGCTCTGGTCCTCAAAAGACGGGGGCTTGCGGTAGATGCTGCTGCGAGGGGCATCAGCGGGGATCGGATCTCCGCCGTCGATCGGTCTGCCCAGAACGTTGAACATCCTTCCGAGCGTGATCTCGCCGACCGGGACTTCGATCGTTTTGTCGGAGGAAGAGACTTCCATTCCGCGGGCCAGTCCTTCACTGCCCGAAAGCATGATGCAGCGCACAGTATCATCGCCGATATGCTGTGCAACTTCCATGACCTGATCCTTGCCGTTTAACTGGACGGTAAGGGCGGTCCGGATCTTCGGCAGATGTCCGCCGGCAAATTCAACGTCGACGACAGGGCCGGAGACCTGAACGATATGTCCGATTTTCACGTTGTACACACTTCCTTTTTACGTTGCGCCCGCTTCAGACGCTGAATTTTCTGCGCCTTGGCGCCGGCGGAAACCTCGGTGATCTCCTGCGTGATCGCAGCCTGACGGACGCGGTTGTACTCGAGCGAAAGCTCACCCAGAAGCTTTTCCGCGTTGTCGTTGGCCGCATCCATCGCCGTCATGCGCGCGTTCTGTTCACTGCAAAAGCTATCGACCAGCGCACTGAAGATAAATCCGGAGATATAGCTCTGCATGACATTGTTGAGGACGGCTTCGACCGAGGGAACAAATTCGATCGGTTCGTCAAACGCCTTTTCTCCTGGGATCTGTTCGTCAAAATGCGAACGGTGGAAGGGGAGAAGACGGGTCTGCTTGGCCTCAGAGGAGATGCTGCTTTTGAGGTCGGTATAGATGATGAATATTTTTTTCAGTGTACCCTTATCATAGGCGTCCAGCAGGATCGAGCTGATCTCTCTTGCCCGATCCATCGTCGGATTCTGAGCGGTATAGAGAAAGCTCTTTTCGATCGGGATGCCCTTCTGCGCAAAGAAGTGGCGGCCATACTCGCCGACAACATAAAGCTTGGTGTCGGGATGCTCGGTCAGCATCTTCTCGGCTTCTTTCAGGACATTCTGGTTGTATGCGCCTGCGAGTCCCTTATCGGCCGTGATGACGAGACACCCGAAAGTACCGTCCAGAGGATGAACATCATGGTCGTAGGGGTAAAAGTAGGGGCTTTCGACGTCGCCTGCGGTACGGAAGATCCGCTTGATCTCAGCCCGCAGCGCATCAAAGTAAGGTCGTACCGAATCGAGATCGCTGCGGGCTTTGCGCAGCTTTGTCGAAGCGATCAGATACATGGCGTTGGTGATCTTTTTGGTATCCTTGACACTGTCAATGTGGGTCTTGATTTCTTTCGTACCCGCCATGATCAATCACCCTGCTTCTTTTCGTTCTGCGCTGAAAACGCCTCAAGCGCTTTCTTGGCAAAATCAACGATCAGCGCGCGGTCATCGTCCGAAAGGCGTCCCTGCTGATCGATTCGCTGGCAGAGCTGCGGCTCTTCCTTTTCAGCGTGATCCAGAAGGAAGCTCTGGAAATCCTTGATCTGTCCGATCGGGAGATCCTGCATGACATGGCCGAGCGCGGAGACGAGGGTGATGACCTGTTCATGCTGCTTCATCGGATGGTACTGCGGCTGACGGAGCAGGCGCATCAGTCCCTGACCATAGGTCAGCTGGCGTTTGGTTGTTTCGTCCAGGTCGCTGGAGAACTGGGTAAAGACTTCCATCTCGCGGTACTGCGCAAGATCCAGACGGATGGTACCGGCAGCCGATTTCATCGCTTTGGTCTGTGCGGCGCCGCCGACACGGGAGACCGAAAGACCGACGTTGACGGCCGGACGCTGACCGGAGAAGAAGAGGTTACTTTCCAGGAAGATCTGACCGTCGGTGATCGAGATGATGTTGGTCGGGATGTATGCGGATACGTCGCCGGCCTGCGTTTCAACGATCGGGAGCGCGGTCATGCTTCCGCCGCCCTTTTCGTCCGACAGATGGGCGCTTCTTTCGAGCAGACGGGAGTGGAGGTAGAAAACGTCGCCGGGGTATGCTTCACGTCCGGGCGAACGTTCCAGAAGAAGCGAGAGGGCACGGTAGGCGATTGCGTGCTTGGAAAGATCGTCGTATACGATCAGCACGTCACGCCCGCCGTACATAAAGTATTCACCGAGCGCGCATCCGGCATAGGGCGCGATATACTGCATCGACGCGGGCGAGCTTGCGGTCGCGGAAACAACGATGGTGTATTCCATTGCGCCGCGGCGGGTCAGGTTTTCGACCAGCTGTGCGATCGAGCTTGCCTTCTGGCCGATCGCGACGTAGATGCAGATGACGTCCTTGCCCTTCTGGTTGAGGATGGTATCGAGCGCAACGGCGGTCTTACCGGTCTGGCGGTCGCCGATAATCAGCTCACGCTGGCCTCTGCCGATCGGGAACATCGAGTCGATTGCGAGAAGGCCGGTTTCCATCGGCTGGTTGACCGGCTGACGGTCGATGATTTCGGGCGCGGGCATCTCGATCGGACGATAACCGACTGCGGGAATCTCTCCCTTGCCGTCGATCGGCGTACCCAGTGCATCCACGACTCTTCCGAGAAATTCGTCGCCGACCGGGATACCGGCGGTTTTGCCGGTACGGCGGACAAAGCTGCCTTCGGTGATTTCTTCATCGGAGCCGAACAGGACACAGCCGACCTCTCCGCGCTTTAAGTCCTGGACCATGCCCTTGACGCCGGAGGTGAAGAGAAGGATCTCACCGTAGGTGACGTGATCCAGTCCGGAGACAGTCGCGATTCCATCGCCGACCGAAAGGACGGTTCCGACCTCTTCGGGATAGATCTCCGGGGTAAAGTCCCGGACGGTTTCCTGAAAGAGGGGAATGATATTCTGTTCATCGGTGTTGTCGAGGTTTAAGGTTTCGAGTTTGTTTTTAAACTGCTGCAGCCGTCCTTCGACGCTCCAGTCAAATACTTCGTCGCCGATCGTCAAACGGAAGCCGTTTTCGAGACTTGCTTCCTCTTCCCATTTCAGGGTGACCGGGTGGCCGTATTTTTTGCTCAGAAATTCGGTGAAGCGTTTAACCTGTACGTCAGAGGGAGCCTTGCTGCTGCGGATAATGGCGAGGTCTTCGCCCAGCTTATGCTCCGTCATGCGCGTTTCCTCCTTCGGCAAGGTTTAAAAACTGATCGTAAGCGTCGGCAGAAGTGGAGTTCATTGCTTCTTTTGCGGAATTTAAGACCATATTGCTCAGCTCGCGCTTTGCGTTGTTCATCATGCGGTCATGCTCACGGGAAGCGGCGGCTTTCGCATCGGCAAGGATGCGGTCGGCCTGTGCCTGTACCTCGTCCAGCTGCTGCTTGACAGCGGCGTCGGTTTCGAGCTGTGCTTTGGTTTTCTTTTCTTTGATCTCTTCATCGACCGAAGAAAGCTGTGCCTTCCGTTCTTTGACCAGTTCTTCCGCGGAAGCAAGCTTTTTATTGGCTTCTTCAGCCAGAGAAGCGTAATGGGCTTCCCGTTTATCCATAAATTTCTTGACCGGTGCGTAAAGCAGGAAGTAAAGTCCTCCGGCCAGAATCGCAAAGTTTAACAGGTGGAGCAGGATCTGCTGCCAGTCGATATTCAGCGGAATATTCATATTCCCTTACCATTCCTTTCCGTTTGTAGTCGTCCTTTTTGGCAATAGCGTTACAGTACGAAGATGATCAGGATGACGGCAAGCAGAGCGTAAATGATGGCGGTTTCGATAAAGACCAGGCCGAGCATCAGGGTCGTTCTGATCTTGCCCTCAGCTTCAGGCTGACGGGAGATGCCTTCTGCAGATTTGCCGACTGCGCTGCCCATACCGAGCGCACCGCCGCAGGCTGCGATACCGATCGCAAGACCGGCGCCCAGCGCCTTCATGCCGATCGAGTTGTCAGCGGTTTCGGTTTCAGCGGTTTCAGAAACGGAGGTGGTAGCGGTCGCATCGGATTTGTCATCGCCTGCTGCGAACGCGGGGATGATCATCACGCTCAGCGCAACGATCATAGCCAGTAAAACGGCGGGAAGTACTTTGAAGAACTTGCTGTTTACGATCTTATTCATTTTATATTCCTCCATAGATTTCAAGGTTTGAGTTTAAGCGGCTTTCGCAGCTTTTTTGGCTTTTTTAGCTTTCTTGGGAGCGGGTTCGGAAACCTCTCCGTAATAAAGAGCGGTCAGCATGGTCAGAACGTAGGTCTGGATCAGCGCGTGCAGAAGCGTGAACATAACTGCGACAGCCACCGGCAGAACAAAGCTGAGGTTGATGTAGTAATAGATCAGCTCGGTGACAAGAAGGCCGCTTAACAGAGCGCCGAACAGACGGAAGCTCATCGAAATCGGGAGCGAGAACTCCTTGAGGGTATTGCCGATACCCTTGACACCGTTTCCGGCAATACCGCCGGACATGATGACAAGATAGGAAAGGCATCCGAGCGCGATTGCCGCGTTGACGTCCGAAAGGGGAGCGGGAAGTGCAATCGAACGGCCGGAAGTGGTAACGGCCTGAATACCGAACAGCTCAAACAGCGTGCCGACAAAGATGTAAACGCCGGCGCCGAAGACATAAGCACCGAGGAATCCATGCCGCCAGGGGCTGTTGCTCTTGGCCAGGTTGTCGAAAAGACCGACGACCTGCTCCAGCAGCATCTGGAATTTTCCGGGAACGTATTTGAAGCGCGGGATCACGAAGATACGGATCAGCGCCGCTGCGACCAGGAGAATAACGGTTACGACCATTGCCGAGATGAGAGCCGGGTTGACGTCCTTCAGCCCGAACAGGCTGATTCGGTTGTCCTCATGCAGAACGGCGTCCCGCATGGCCTCCTGGATCGTCTCGGATTTTCCGCCGCTGCCGGTTACCAGACTGAGTACCAGAAGCACGATGACGGCAGCGAACCAGACGATGATCCCGACTGTCTTTTTCTTTTTGTTCATAGGCAATCTCCTTCCTGCCGGTTCCGATTATTTTTATGATAAGGAATCGGCATTTGTACTATGCGGATCAAGTCCGCTTCCTGAGCCATCGCCGGTGAGAACGCGGCCGATCCTGCATCCGGCCAGCTTTTCAAGCGTTCGGATATAGGCTTTCGCGTTTTCCGGAAGCTGATCGAAGCAGCTGATTCCGGTTAAGTCTTCGCTCCATCCGGGAACCCCGGTCACGATCGGCTCGGCTTCCCCGATCGCCGAACCGGCGTCGAGGGCGCTCAGGTGTTGGACGGTTTTTCCGCCGTACCGATAGCCGGTGACGATCGGAATCACGGAAAAACCGCTCAGAAGGTTTAATCCTGTAAGCAGGATGCTCTCAGGGTGCTGACACCGGACGCCGTATTCAGTCGCGACCGCGTCAAACGGCCCGATCCGAAGGGCGGCATCGGAATCGTCTCCCTGTCTTTGCATCTTCGCCGACAGGCGTTCCTCCCAGTTTTTGTCCGCCGCTTTTCCGGCGGGAAACGGCCCGTCTCCGACTGTCCCCGAAACGGCGCTCATGACGCCGATCGTCCGGTCGAGCATCCGTCCGGGAAGTCCCGAGCAGATGGGCGCATACCCCAAAAGAGTATGGAAACAGGCTGCGTTTGGATAAAACCCGTAGCTTACGTCCGATAGAGCGCCGAGCGGCGCACGGAAGAGGACGTTTTTCCCGGCAGCGTCCGCGCTTTCGATAAAAGCGCCGGTGTCGCAGATGAACGGGGCAAAGAACTTTGCCTGTTCGCTGCACCACTGAAGCATTTCGGAAAGCTCCAGCGGCTGCTGGTCATAGATCCGGGTCATCAAAAGGTTTTTGCCCGCCAAGAGCCGGCGCATCCGGTACTGGTTCTCCGGAAGCTCCAGATGCAGCAGATCGCCGAGCGTAAGCCCGACGCGGGTGATCTGATCCGCATAGGCATAGGCGATGCCTGCGGGGGGCTGTGTACGGCCGGACGCGTGATAAAACTGATCGGCCAGTACGTCCTGACGGACATGGAGCGGCAGGCAGACTGCCGCGCGGGAAGAGAGCTTTAAGTTTTCGGGGGTGACGCGCACATGAAAATAATTCATCATCGAGATCTCGTGTCTCAGATAGTCGAGGTCGATGACCATTCCGTCTCCAAGCACACAGACCGTTCCATCGTGCAGGATCCCTTCCGGGAGAAGGCTGAACAGATAGGAGCCTTCCGGGCGCGTAAGCGTCCATCCGGTATCGTTTCCGCCCTGATAGTGCACGAGGACGTCTGCCGTTTCGGTCATTAGCCCGGCGGCCTGCCGCATCCCCGGATCGTTCCAGTTGACGCTTCCGATTCCGGTCAGCATACGCAGCCCTCGCTCACTCCGGGAGCAAAAAGGCTTCTGTCCGCCGGGCATACGGAATCACGTCTGCCAAAATGATCCATTCAAAACCATTCCTTTCCTGTTCCGAGACTTTTTTCGGAACTCTCTTCAAAAAAGGTAAAATGCCCAACAAGACCTCCCATATCGCCTTCTTTCGGCAAAACAGGTTGAATTTTTCGGGCAGATATAGTATACTCTTTTTGTGGTAAAATGTAAAAAGTATTTTTGATATAAACATAATATGAATATTGTATGGCGAAACGGCTAAGATATCCGATCAGGCGGTCGGTCGAACCGGCGCTTTGTACAGGAGTGGCCTGCCCACTGGCTATCTGCCCAGATGGAGCCGTTTTTGAGGAGGAAAAGGGTGCATAATGGCAGTAACCTATGACTATTATCGGATCTTTTATTATGTGGCGCAGTATTCCAGTTTTACAAAAGCCGCCGAGGTTTTATCCAATAACCAGCCGAATATTACCCGCTGCATGAATATTCTGGAGCATGAGCTGGGCTGCCAGCTGTTTATCCGCTCCAACCGCGGGATCACCCTGACCCCCGAGGGAGAGCAGCTGTACGCCCATGTCGCGGTCGCTTTTGAACAGATCCGGATGGGGGAGGACGAAGTTCGCCGGGAGGTCAGCCTTCAGCAGGGCGTCGTGACGATCGGTGCGAGCGAAACGGCGCTCAATCTCCTGCTTTTGAAAAAGCTGAGCGAGTTCCATGAGAAATATCCCGGCGTTCACCTTCGGATCTTCAACTATTCCGCCCCGCAGGCATTGGACGCGCTCCGAAAGGGTCTGCTCGACTGCGCGGCGGTTACCGCTCCGATCCAGCCGGGAAAGGAATTTCAGGTCACGCCGCTCTTCCGCTTCCGTGAAATTTTACTGGGAGGGCCGAAGTTCCGCGATCTCGCGAGCCGGATGTGCCGGCTCCGGGATCTGGACGCCTACTCGCTGATCTGTCCCGGCTCGGAAACGGGAACCTATTCCTTCTACCAGAAGTTTTTCCTCCGGCATGACTGTCCCTTCCGGGTCGATATGGAAACGGCGACGATGGATCAGGTGCTCCCGATGGTGAAGCATAACCTGGGCTTGGGTTTCTATTCCGAAACACTGGCCGCCGAATCGATCGTCCGCGGCGAGGTCTTTCATATCCGTCTGGTCGAACCGATCCCCGAACGGGAGATCAATCTGGTTGAAGATATCTCCCGCCCTCAGCGGATGGCGGTTCAGGCGCTGGTGCGTCTGATCAAAAGCTGAATATTTTCATATAAAATAAAAACCGCCCCGGTCATCTGTTTCCAGAGATCGGGGCGGTTTTACTTATCTGTTATGCAGAGAATGAAAGGGGATTACTCAGCAACAGCCAGTCTTACTTTCAGGTTGAAGAGCTGTTTCTTCATCTCAGCAGGGAGCTTGTCGCCGAACTTCGCATAGAATGCTTCGATACCGGTGACAGGACGATAGATATCGTCTTCCCAGGAAGCAACGTCAACGCTCAGCAGATCCTTGATGGTATCCAGAGTGATGCCGTCGAGGCCTTCGATGTTGATGTCTTCGGGCTTGGGCTCGTAGCCGATAGGAGTCTTGACAGCGTCAACTTCGCCTGCGCAACGAGCAAGGATCCACATCAGGACGCGCATGTTGTCGCCGAAGCCGGGCCAGATAAAGTGGCCGTTGTCGTCAGTTCTGAACCAGTTGACATGGAAGATCTTGGGAGCTTTGTCGCCGAGGATCTCGCCCATATCCAGCCAGTGCTGCCAGTAGTCGCCCATGTTGTAGCCGCAGAAGGGCAGCATAGCCATAGGATCGCGACGGACAACGCCGACTGCGCCAGCAGCAGCAGCGGTGGTCTCAGAAGCCATGATCGAGCCGACGAAGGTGCCGTGCTTCCAGTCAAAGGACTGATAGACCAGAGGAGCGGTCTTTGCACGTCTGCCGCCGAATACGATAGCAGAGATCGGAACGCCGTTGGGGTTGTTGAACTCGGGGCTTACGCAGGGGCAGTTCTTAGCCGGAGCGGTGAAGCGGGAGTTCGGATGAGCCAGCTTGTTGCCGGCTGCGGTGTACTCAACACCGTTGACATGCTCGCCCTTCCACTCGATTGCGTGGACAGGAGGATTCTTGTCAAGGGATTCCCACCAGACCGTGTTGTTGTCTTCGTTGATTGCAACGTTGGTGAAGATGGTGCCCTTCTCGGTGGTGTGCAGAGCGTTGGGGTTGGACTTGAGGTTGGTGCCGGGAGCTACGCCGAAGAAGCCGTTCTCGGGGTTGATCGCGTAGAGTCTTCCGTCAGGACCGGGCTTCAGCCAAGCGATATCGTCGCCGACCGTCCAGACCTTGTAGCCCTGGTTCTTGTAGATTTCCGGAGGAATCAGCATAGCAAGGTTGGTTTTGCCGCAGGCAGAGGGGAATGCAGCGCAGATATACTTGGTCTCGCCCTGAGGATTCTCGATACCGAGGATCAGCATATGCTCAGCCATCCAGCCTTCGTTCTTGCCCTGATAGGAAGCAATACGGAGAGCAAAGCACTTCTTGCCCAGAAGAACGTTGCCGCCGTAAGCGGAGTTGATCGAGCAGATGGTGTTCTCTTCAGGGAACTGAACGATATATCTCTTCTCGGGATCGACGTCAGCCTTGGAGTGCAGGCCACGAACGAAGTCGTCAGAGGTTTCGCCCAGGTTCTCGAAAGCCTGTTTGCCCATACGGGTCATGATGTCCATGTTCAGAACAACGTAGATCGAGTCGGTGACCTCGACGCCAACCTTAGCAAGAGGAGAGCCGATGGGGCCCATCGAGTAAGGAATAACGTACATGGTGCGGCCTTTCATAACGCCGTCGTACATGGGGTTGAGCATTGCGTGCATCTCAGCGGGATCCATCCAGTTGTTGGTGGGGCCTGCGTCTTCTTTTTTCTTAGAGCAGATGAAAGTTCTGTCTTCGACACGAGCAACGTCGTTGGGTTTGGTTCTGTGATAGAGGCAGCCGGGAAGTTTTTCCTGGTTCAGCTCGATCATCTCGCCGGTAGCGATTGCTTCGTCACGGAGAGCTTTGAGCTGTTCTTCGGAACCGTCGATCCATTCAACCTTATCAGGCTTGCACAGATCAACCATTTCCTGTACCCAGTCAAGTACATGTTTGTTGTTGGTAAGCATTGATTTTTTCCCCTTTCATGGAATGATCAAAAAAGTAAGGGCTTTTTTCAATGGGTAAGCCCGAACTTCCCACAATCCCTATTATACCGATGGGCTGTCAAAAAATCAATATCAAAATTGTTAAGAATGTGTCGGACATGAAATTATTTATGTGCAAAAACATAGGTTTCTTTGCTTTTTGAACGATTTCTGCTATTTATCCGCCGTTTTTTTGACATTTAGCGACGGATTGACGATAAAAAATCTTCTTCAGTGCGATTGGTATAAAATAATCTCTTTTCGGAAGAAAAATCTGTCACATCGGGAAAAGAACGAAAAAATGAGAATTTTTTGTTGACAAACCCGTTCCCCCGCGCTATAATAATAACGTTCTCTTTGAGAATACGAAAGAAAAATGCTGTTATGGCTCAGGTGGTAGAGCACGTCCTTGGTAAGGACGAGGTCACCAGTTCGAATCTGGTTAACAGCTCCATTTTCTTTCACGCTCTTCCTAATCCGAAGAGCGACCTGCTGTTATGGCTCAGGTGGTAGAGCACGTCCTTGGTAAGGACGAGGTCACCAGTTCGAATCTGGTTAACAGCTCCACAATTAAAGGCTCTCTTTCTTTTGGGAAAGAGAGCCTTTTTCATCGTGTCCGCCCTTTTCCGACTTTATTCATTTAAATAGCGTAACAAAATGGAAATAATCGTTGACAATTTATTCATAAAAGGCTATGATAATAGTGTGTCAATATAAATTTGTTTTTTTAAACGTTGAGCAGGAAAATCGACGCTTGAAAAGCCGTTTTTTATTGTCGGCATCTGACTTTGTTTGAAATAAGCAAATATATCTTTCGATTAAATCGGGCGTAACACGATGAAAACGAAAAAATCCTTGCTTTTCTTTTAGCGTCCTGTGTAAAACTACAAAAAGATCATTGTCAACGACCGATCAGCGATCAAGATAAGGAGGAAGATTATGACACTTGAAACCTGCTATCAGCAGCTGGGCGGAAGCTACAGCGAAGTCCATGCCCGCATTCCGAGCGACGCCCTGATCAAAAAATTTGTCGCGGCTTTCTTAAAAGATACAAGCTTTTCCGATCTCTGCGGCGCGATGGACGCGTCCGACCGCACGACCGCTTTCCGTGCGGCGCATACCCTGAAAGGCGTCTGCGCGAATATGGGCTTTGAAAAGCTCCGCAGTTCCTCGAGCGAGCTGGCCGAACGGCTCCGCAATGAGTCGGATACGATTCCCGCGGAAGCGTTTTCTCTTCTGGCCGATGTGAAAAGCGATTATCAGCGCACAGTGGATGCGATCTCCGCTTTCCTCTCCGAAGACTAAAGAGCACGAGCACATATAGCCTGAAAGAAAAGGACCGGGATATGGCGTATGAAGCGGGAATGAACGGGTATCTTGCGAAACCGATCCAGATTCATGAGCTGTTCAAAACGATCGGAAGCCTGCTGTAAAAAATCACTCGAACAAAAGGGAGAGGGGAGAAAATTCCTCTCTCCCTCGTTAGTTTAGTCAATGTGCACGAACACATGAAAAGATAATCTATCTTCTTTGAACAGGTTGAGACTGGATTTTTTTTATTCGGCATGGTATGATGAATGTATGATGGCGTCTGTACGGAGAATCGTTTTCCGGCGCCGTACGCCGTACAATGAAAGGATGATCGTTTATGCAGAATATTCCCGTTGTCAAGCTCGGTTTGATTGCTGTCAGCCGCGACTGCTTTATCATTTCTCTTTCGGAACGCCGCCGCGCCGCTATCGCCGCAGCCTGCGCCGAAAAAGGCCTGAACGTTTATGAAGCGAAAACCACTGTCGAGAACGAAAAAGATATGCTCGCAGCCGTTGAAGAGGTAAAAGCGGCCGGATGTAATGCGCTGTGCGTATTCCTCGGCAACTTCGGCCCCGAGACCCCCGAGACCCTGATCGCTCAGCGTTTTGACGGCCCTGTGATGTTTGCGGCTGCCGCTGAGGAGACCGGAAAAGACCTGATCAACGGACGCGGCGACGCTTACTGCGGTATGCTCAACTGCTCCTATAACCTCGGTATGCGCCATATCCGCGCTCATATCCCCGAATATCCCGTCGGCACCGCAGAAGATGTTGCGGATATGATCGCTGACTTTATCCCGGTCGCAAGAACCGTACTCGGCCTGAAAGGTCTGAAGATCATCACCTTCGGTCCCCGTCCTCAGGACTTCTTCGCCTGCAACGCCCCCATCAAGGGTCTGTACGACATCGGCGTTGAGATCGAGGAGAACTCCGAACTGGATCTGCTCGTTTCCTATAAAGAGCACGCCGGCGATGCCCGCATTCCCGAAGTTGTCGAAGACATGAAGAAGGAAATGGGCGAGGGCAAGTACTACGAAGACCTGTTGGCGAGAATGGCTCAGTTTGAGCTGACCCTTCTCGACTGGGCGGAAGCGCATAAGGGCGCGAGAGAATACGTCGCGTTTGCCGATAAATGCTGGCCTGCTTTCCCGTCTCAGTTCGGCTTTGAGCCTTGCTATGTCAACTCCCGTCTGGTTTCCCGCGGCATCCCCATTTCCTGTGAGGTTGACGTTTACGGCGCTCTCTCCGAGTACATCGGCCTGTGCGTGACCGGCGACGCGGTAACGCTGCTCGACATCAACAACTCGGTTCCGAAGGATCTCTACGAAGAGGAGATCGCGCCTAAGTTCGACTCTAAGCTGACCGCTACCTTTATGGGCTTCCACCGCGGCAACACTCCTTCCTGCAAGATGTGCGCCGACCGTGCAATCAAGTATCAGCTGATCCAGCATCGTCTGCTTGAGCCGAAGGACAGCGATCCCGATTTCACCCGCGGCACCCTTGAGGGCGATATCGCCGCCAGCGACATCACCTTCTACCGTCTCCAGTGCGACGCTCAGGGACAGCTCCGCGCCTATATCGCAGAGGGCGAAGTCCTGCCTGTCGCGACCCGTTCTTTCGGCGGCATCGGTATCTTTGCCATCAAGGAGATGGGACGCTTCTACCGCCATGTCCTGATTGAAAAGGGCTATCCGCATCACGGCGCGGTCGCCTTCAGCCACTGCGGTAAGGCGCTCTTCTCGATCCTGCGCTACCTCGGCATCTCGGATATCGAGTACAACCATCCGGCTGCGCTCCCCTATAAGACTGAGAACCCCTTCGCATAATTCGGATTCCCGTGTATAAAAAAGTCCTCCTTCGGTCTGGTACCGGGGGAGGACTTTTTGTATGCAGGATTGATTTATTGAAAAAAATTCGTTATAATAAAAGAAAAATTTATTGCCTGCCCGTTAGCCCGTCAGGAATTCCTCTTCCGATCGGATCAGGCGAAGCATCGCGCTTCCGTCCTCTCCGTAATCACGGCTAAGGATCTCGGTCGTAAGCGCCGCTCTTTCCCGTTCTTCGGGGGAGATAAGCCGCTCTCCGCAGCTGTCCTTGGCAAGGATCTCCGCTTCGGCGGCGGCCTCTTCCATCTGACAGCGGGCGCGCATATCGGCGCGCGGCTCCGGAAGGGTGAAGAGCGCCTCTTCGTTGCGGGGATGGATCCGGTAGACTTTTCTGAACATCCGGTAAACCGCCGAGGAAAGGAACCCTTCGATCCGGTGCGTTAGCGTCTCGTTTCCGACCCGTCTGGAAAAGGTGAGCAGCATTCGCACCGCGCCGATGATTTCGCTTTCGGGCGGTTCATCCGCAGAAGGCGCCATAGCTTTTTCAGCAGACGGAGACTCCGTAACAGGCAGGGCAGGGGTGGGTGTCCTTCCGAGAAGATAGTCGCAGGATACGCCGTAATATTCTGCCGCCCGAACGACAAACCCGAGTCCGCACTCCCGGATCCCGTTTTCATAATGAGAAAGAAGCGCCTGAGAAATGCCGAGATCGGCCGCCGCCTGCTTCTGCGGGATCCCGCGCTCTTTTCTGAGCAGGGTCAGAATCCGTGGGAAATCACTGTTCACAATCTTCATCCTTCCGATTTGACGTACTGTACGATTTAACGTACTGTACGATTTGACGCACATACGATTTAACGTACTGTAAATTATAAGGCAGGAGATACGATTTGTAAAGAGATTTTGCGAAATTCCCTGATTTTTGGCATCTTGATGTAAACGTTTCCTTAATTTTTAGATATTCCGTTGGAAAATAGCCTTCGATCCAATATACTAGATAGCATAGGCTTATAACACAGGCTTTTTACCTGTTCCAATATCAGAAAGGGGTACAAAATGGTTACCTATAAGTTATATATGATCCGCCCCGGCATTACTGAGGCCAACCTTGACGGACGGTATGTCGGCTCGACCGATCTTCCGCTCTGCCGCGAGGGAAAAGAAGCGCTGAAAAAGCTCGTTAAAACGCGCGAATACCCGAATGTCGGCCGGGTCTATTCTCCGCCGCTTCTCCGATGTACCGAAACGGCGTCGATCATCTACCCCGAGATGAAACCGGTGCTGGTGGATAAACTCCGGGAGTATTCGTTCGGCGCGTTTGAGAATAAGACGGTTGCGGATCTGGCCGGAACCGAAGCGTTTCAGGCTTGGTCGGACAGCGGAATGCGCGACGCGCCTCCCGGCGGCGAGGACAAGGTACTTTTCCGCCACCGCTGTGAAGAGGGCTTCCGTTGGGTACTCGAGGACATGATGCGCTCGAAGATGACCTCCGCGGCGTTGATCTGCCACAGTGGGATCATGATGAACCTTTTGGCTCAGTACGGCTACCCGAAGCAGGAACCCCTCCGCTGGAAGGCGTCTCCCGGTGAAGGCTATACGGCGCTGATCACCGCATCGATGTGGCAGCGTGCCGAGGTCTTTGAGGTTGTCGATCCGATCCCTTACGTCAAGGGTGACGAGAGCGAACCCGCTTCCTACGGGATCTACGATGTCGATGATGAAGAACACGATGAAGAACAGGAGGATTCCTGAGCCGGAAAGGAGTTGGGGGATTGATGCTGTTTTCAAAAGAAAACGCCTTTGACGGGTACGCGGATGTCCGCGGCTTTTCGTCGGGAAGAGAACCGCCCCGCTTCCGCCGGAAAATCCCGTTTTACCGGGTCGTCCGTAAAGATGCCGCCCGATGCCTGTTCAGAAGATGGGGAAAGGCGGCGGCAGGCTTCCTTTTTCTGACCGGGATCTGGATGCTTTGCTCCCTGCTGCGGACGCTGATCCGTCAGGCCGCATCGGTGACCGGTGCGCCCTTTGCTCTGGAGGGCCGCACACTGGTCGTCAACCTTCCCCGCATTTTCGTGGACGGCGGGCTGATCTTTGCGTCCGCGATTCTGTTCAGTCCGTTGGTTCTGGGCTATATCCGCTTTATTTACCAGCTGACGACCGGGCGGGAAGCGCCGCTGATGATGATCTTTGACTCCCTGCGCAGTATGCGGACGCTGCTCTGGAGCATGGGATCGGTGATCACGATGTGGCTTGGCTCGATGGTCATTCTGACCGTCTGCCTGCTTCCCGGTGCACTGACGCTTTTTTCGGCGGGAACGTTCCCCGGCTCGGATGGAAAAAAGGCGGCGCTTCGGATCGCAATGCTGCTGCTGGGCGGCGTTTTGCTGATCATCGGCCTGCTGTTTGCCATTACCCTGCTTGTGCGGTTTATCGCCGTTCCGTTTATCCTGACGGATGAGCATACCGGGATCTTTCAGGCGGCGGCGCTTTCGTGGCGCGCGACCCGAAGAGAAGCGGACGGGGTATTCTCACTGGTGATCTCGTTTCTACCGTTGTTCCTGCTTTGTATACTGCTGATCCCGGCGATTTTTGTCATTCCGTACTTCATTGCTTCCTCCGGACTGTACGCCCGTGTCCTGCTCGACCGTGAGATTCAAAGACGCAACATGGAGAGCGGACGGTAAAAAGCCTTCCTTCAAAAGCTCCTTTTCCGGGGCTTTTTTTGTGCAATTTTTCGCGTCAAAGCGAAAAACTTTGCAGGAACATTTTTATTTGCTGCATTTTTCACCCCATTTTCTCATTTCCATACAAATTTTACTCCACTCATACAAGTACTTTATCCGTTTTATGCGGATGGGTGGCGGGCAGGAGACAGAAATGGTCGATTTTTGCCCATTTTGCGCGGTTTTTGAGGAAAAATTCCCGCCGCCATATATGGCTTGAAAAAGCGCGGATCAGGATAAAAACAGAGAAATTTTGTCTTATTTGTTTCGGCAATGAAAAAAATCTGACGGATTTCAAAAAAAATATTGCAATTATTGTCCGTGTGATGTATAATAAAGCCATCGCAGATTGATGCAGAAAATCGCTGCTTAAAAATCTAGGAGGGTTTACAAATGGCATTAAAAAATGAGTATCTGAAAAAAGTTCTCGCCGATGTAGAGAGAAGAGACGCCGGCGAGCCTGAATTCATCCAGGCTGTTACCGAGGTTCTGGAATCGCTGGAACCGGTTGTTGAAGCACGCCCTGAGCTTGAAAAGCTCAACATCGTCGGCCGCATTGTCGAGCCTGAGAGATTTGTACAGTTCCGTGTGCCGTGGGTCGATGACAACGGCAACGTTCAGGTCAACCGCGGCTACCGCGTTCAGTTCAACTCCGCGATCGGCCCGTATAAAGGCGGTCTCCGTCTCCATCCGACCGTTTGCACCTCCGTTATCAAGTTCCTGGGCTTTGAGCAGTGCTTCAAGAACGCTCTGACTACCCTCCCGATGGGCGGCGGCAAGGGCGGCTCCGACTTCAACCCCAAGGGCAAATCCGACATGGAGATCATGCGCTTCTGCCAGTCCTTCATGACCGAGCTGTGCCGTCATATCGGCCCTGATACCGACGTTCCCGCAGGCGATATCGGCGTTGGCGGAAGAGAGATCGGCTATCTCTTCGGCCAGTATAAACGTCTCCGCAACGAGTTCTCCGGCGTCCTGACCGGTAAGGGTCTGACCTACGGCGGCTCTCTGGCAAGAACCGAAGCGACCGGTTACGGCCTGTGCTACTTCACGGAAGAGATGCTTTCCTGCATGAAGAACGATTCCTTCAAGGGCAAGACCGTCGTTGTTTCCGGTTCCGGCAACGTTGCAATCTACGCAAACCAGAAAGCGACCGAACTGGGTGCAAAGGTTGTCGCTATGTCTGACTCCAACGGCTATGTTTACGATCCCAACGGCATTGACCTCGCTGTTGTCAAACAGATCAAAGAGGTCGAGAGAGGCCGTATCAAAGAATACGCTGAGCGCGTTCCCGGCTCCACCTACACCGAAGGCTGCAAGGGCATCTGGACGGTCAAGTGCGACATTGCTCTTCCCTGTGCAACTCAGAATGAGATCGATGAAGAGTCCGCAAAGGCTCTGCTCGCAAACGGCGTTATGTGCGTAGCGGAAGGTGCAAATATGCCTTCGACTCCCGAAGCAATTGCCGCATTCCAGAACGCAGGCATCCTCTTTGCTCCTGCGAAGGCTTCCAACGCGGGCGGCGTAGCGACCTCCGGTCTTGAGATGAGCCAGAACTCTCAGCGTCTCTCCTGGACGTTTGAAGAGGTTGACGCAAAGCTTAAAAACATTATGGTCACCATCTTCCACAACTCCTACAACGCAGCGAAGAAGTACGGCATGGAGGGCAACCTCGTCGCCGGCGCCAACATCGCAGGCTTTGAGAAGATCGCTGACGCTATGATCGCTCAGGGCGTTTGCTGATCCGAAAAATAAAAACATACCTCGCTTTTTTAGAGCGCTGTCCCAGACGGGGCGGCGCTCTTTTCAATGGCAAAAACAGCATCAAAAAATAAAAAATGAGCGTCCCTGCGAAAACCACTTCATAGGGACGCTCATTTTTTATTTGTTCAGGATGCCGCTTTTTTTGATGCTGTCAATCGCCCAGAGAACCTCTTCGTCCGACTGGACGAGCGCCATCCGGACGTGACCTTCACCGGATGGGCCGAACGCCGCGCCGGGCGTTACAAGGACGCCCGTTTTATCGAGCAGCAGTTTGGAGAAAGCAACCGAATCGGTGTATCCGTCCGGGAGTTTGGCCCAGACAAACATCGTCGCGGCGCTTCTCTTGACCGGCCAGCCGATCGCCGTCAGTCCGTCGCAGAGGATGTCTCTGCGTTTGCGGTAGGCTTCCCGCGTTGTCTCCACACAGGCCTGATCGCCGGTGATCGCCGCGATCGCCGCCGCCTGAACCGGGAGGAACATTCCGTAGTCGAGGTTGGATTTCAGTTGGGAGAACATCGAAACGACCTTCTCATTTCCGATGCAGAAGCCGATCCGCGCGCCTGCAAGCCCGTAGGTCTTGGAGAGAGAGTTGAATTCAACGCCGACCTCTTTCGCGCCTTCGTGCGCCAGAAAGCTCCCGCAGTGGAGTCCGTCGAAAGCCAGTTCGGAGTAGGCGTTGTCGTGCAAAACGATAATATCGTATTTTTTCGCAAACGCCACCAGCTTATCATACCACCAGTCGGGAGCCGCTGCGGCGGTCGGGTTGTTGGGATAGGAAACGACCATCAGCTTTGCTTTTTTCGCATCCTCAGGGTCGATCGCGTCAAAATCAATCAGGTAGTCGTTTTCTTCCTTCAGCGGCATATAGACGAGCCGCGCGCCTGCCAGAGCCGGGCCGTCCGCGAAGATGGGATAGCAGGGATCCGGAACCAGAACGGTGTCTCCCGCGTCGGCAATGGAAAGCGCGAGGTGCGCCAGTCCGTCCTGGCTTCCGAGAAGCGAAACGACCTCGTGCGCCGGATCGATCGAAACGCCGTACCGGCGCTTGTACCAAGCGGCAACCGCCTGAAGGAGCGCGTCGCTGTCTTTGATCGCATAGACATAGTTTTTGGGATCGGACGCCGAGTCGATCAGCGCCTGCATGATATGGGGAGCAGGGGGAATGTTGGGGGTTCCGATCGAGAGATCAACGATCTTTCCGCCTTTTTTCAAAACCTCATTTTTCTGTTCGAGCAGCACCGAGAAAATACCGCTGCCGAACCGTTCCATCCGTTTGGAGAACTGCATTTTGAATCAGATCCTTTTGTTAATTTCAATATGACCTAATCATACCACTTTTTATCCTGTTTGACAAGATGGAAAAGGAAATGAAAAGCAGCCGACAGAACGGAAAGATCCACCCTGTCGGCTGTTTTGATAAAAGTCAATCAGATTGTAAAACTGCGGAAGATCAGTCGAGATCCTCACCGTTAGACTCGCAGACTTTCTTGTACCAGTAGAACGAGTCTTTGCGGCTTCTGGAGAGGTCGCCGGTGCCGTCGTCGTATTTATCAACAAAGACGAAGCCGTAGCGTTTGCGCATTTCGCCGGTCGATGCGGATACGAGGTCGATGCAGCCCCACATGGTGTAGCCCATCAGATCAACGCCGTCGATCTCAACCGCATCCTTCATCGCTTTGATGTGGTCACGCAGATAGTCGATGCGGTAGGTATCGTGAACCGAACCGTCCTCTTCCTTGGTGTCGAGCGCGCCGAGGCCGTTCTCAACAACAAACAGGGGTTTCTGATAGCGGTCGTAGATCTGGTTGAGCGCGATGCGCAGACCCAGCGGGTCGATCTGCCAGCCCCAGTCGGAAGCCTTGAGGTAGGGGTTTTTTCTGCCGAAGGTCATGTTGCCGGCGGTCATTTCCTTTTCGGGAGCGGTGCCGACGACCATCGTCATGTAGTAAGAGAAGGAGATAAAGTCAACGGTGCCCTTGCGGAGCTGCTCAAGCTCATCGCCCTGAACATCCAGCTTGATGCCTTTTCTCTCATACTCTTTGAGTTTGAATGCGGGATAATAGCCGCGTGCGTGAACGTCCATGTAGAAGAAGGAGCCGTTGTCCATCGCCTGAACGTTTAAGAGGTTGTCTGCCGGGTTGCAGGTCTCGGGATAGGATTGCATGAACGCGATCATGCAGCCGACCTGGTAGTTGGGGTCGATCTCATGAGCCATCTGAACCGCTTTTGCGGAAGCAACGAACTGATAGTAGGTTGCGTTGGCAAGGGTCTGAGGATCAGCAGAGGGAACGCCCGCTTCCATCCAGCCGCCGTGCGCGATGCAGTTGATCTCGTTGAAGGTCAGCCAGTATTTGACTTTGCCTTTATAGCGCTCGAAAATGGCTTTGCAGTAACGCAGATAGCAGTCGATCGTCCGGCGGTCAGCCCACGAGTTCCACGCATGGGTCAGTCCGAGAGGCGTCTCATAGTGGGAGATGGTGACCAGAGGCTCGATGCCGTACTTTTTGCACTCGTCAAAAACTGCATCATAGAAAGCAAGGCCTTCTTCGTTGGGGGTCTCTTCCATGCCGGTCGGGAAGATTCTCGACCAGGAGATCGAAAGACGGAAGCACTTGAAGCCCATCTCGCCCATCAGCGCGATGTCCTCTTTGTAGTGATGATAAAAATCGGTTGCTTCGTGATTGGGGTAAAGGTATTCGTCAAACTGAGTAAAATGTGCGCCCTCGGGCAGGTTGTTGACGCCGAACATGGTCGTGGTCTGTTTGGAGCCGTCGGGAAGAACATAGGTCAGTACACGGGGGGTATCTTTGGTGCCGCCGGTCAGGACATCATCGATCGAGGGGCCTCTGCCGCCTTCGTTCCAGCCGCCTTCGTACTGGTTGGCAGCAGTCGCGCCGCCCCAAAGGAAATCTTTACGGAATGCCATAGGTATTACCTCTTTCTTTCAGATTTTTATGCTCAAACCCATCCGCAGATGAGAAAAACATCAGAATGATTACAGGTGGATTACATCGTCCGGGAACCCCGAAAGAGATGGGCTTGCGGGATCATCAAAGGTAAACGTCCGGTCAAGATGCATCCGCTCGTTATGCCCGGGCGTGACCGCTTTCCATTCGGGAAGAAGGGAAGAGGAGGGTGCGCCTTCGGTGATGAAGCGGATAAACGATTCCCGCATCGCTTTCTGAATCCGGGTTTTCGCCGCTTTGTCCTCGTCTGTTTCGTTCGGATTGGGGATTCCGCCTTCCGCGCCCATATGGATCGTCATGGCGTCCTGTGCGTGGTGCGCAGGCGGGAAATCAAAGGAATAGCACCAGACCTTTCCGCCGCGTGCGGCGAGTATCTGCGCCAGATGATCTCCGTGCGAGCGGTACATATAGTCGGAAAAGACCTTGACCCACGCCGCCTTTTTTTCCTCATCGGTTTTTACTCCGGAGGTGAGGCTTTCATAGGCCGAAACAGCAATCTCCGCCCGGTCGCCGAAAAGCTCGGCCGCGATCGAGGGCGCTTTTTCAAGAATCCCGGGATCCATCTGATAGAAAACAAGTTCATGCAGGTTGTTGCCGATAAGCGTATTTCCAAGCCATCCCTTTTCCGAACGGATTTCTTCCTTCCAGTTTTCCGGGATGAGCTTTCCGTCCGCCACCGGCCCGAACAGGCAGGTGGAACCGGCGCTTTTGGCAAATGTAAGCTGTGCCGAGAGGATTTTTTCCACCGGGCAGGAAAGGATTTCTTTTATATCGCAAAGCCCGAGAATCTCGAGGTACTTTTTCGTAATCGCACGGGCAGTGGACGGAGTACGCACCGCCATAATCCCGCCGGATGAGAGGATTGCCTGAGAAAAGAGCGGGCGCGCCGCAGGCTCAAGCATCATCGCGCCGACCGATTTTCCGCCGGCCGATACGCCGTGAATGGTGATCCTTTCGGGGTCTCCGCCGAAAGAAGCGATGTTCTCTTTCACCCATCTAAGCGCCAGCAGCTGGTCATACATCCCGAGGTTCCCGTCTCCGTATTCGCTTCCGAGAAGCTCGTCCAGTTTCAGATAGCCCAACGCCCCGAGACGGTAGTTGATGGATACGGCGATCAGCTGTTCGCCCTCCTCCGTTACGAGCGGAAAAAGTCCCGAGTCGTTGCCGCTTCCGGTCTGGAACGCGCCGCCGTGAATGTCAAAAACAACCGGCAGGAGAGCGCCCGTCCGGTTTTCCGCCGGGCAGACGATATTGAGGAAGAGACAGTCCTCCGCAAACGGCCCTTCGACCGGCCCCGCCATACTTTCGGGGTTCTGGATGGATTTTGCGCCGAATGAAAAAGCATTGTACCCGTCCGGGAAAACGACCGGTTCCGCACGCTTGAAGCGCTCAGCCTTTCCGTAGGGAATCCCGCGGAAGATACGGGCGTTTTCCGTTTGCAGACCGTTAAACCGGCCGGCCGGTGCGGAAACTGAACAGTTTGTCATAAATACCACCATTCCTCTCATTACATTTATGATAAAGCACGGAGATCCGTTTGTCAAGGAAGAACCGCGCTTTTTCATATTCGGAAAGAACGGTAAATAAGTTATGTACATTTTTCGGAATTCCGTGGTACAAATCTCACAAACTTTATTCCAAAATTTTTATCTTGAATCGCTCTTTTTTATGAAATAGCACTTGTAAGGGATGGATAATTGTGCTATAATGAATCCTGTCGAAATCATCTTTATTAGATATTTTGCATAGCGTTCTGGAATGGGCTTTTGCCCGTCTGGTGATAGAAAGGATTGATTATTCATGAAACAGTATGACGCATCGAACATCCGAAACATCGCCGTTGTCGGTCACAGCGGGTCGGGAAAGACCACGCTGGTAGAGGCTCTTGCCTACCGCACCGGCGCGATCGACCGGTTCGGCAAAGTAACCGAGGGAACGACCGTTTCCGACTATGATCCCGAAGAGATCAAGCGTGTGGCGTCGTTAAACCTCTCGATCGTGCCGATCGAGTATTCGGATACCAAGATCAATCTTCTCGATGCACCGGGACTGTTTGATTTTGCGCTTGGGCAGGCGGAAGCCATCCGCGCGGCGGATACCGTCCTGATCGTCATGTCCGGTAAGTCCGGCCTGACCGTCGGCGCACAGAAAGCCTACCGTGAAGCGGAAGCGCTCCATAAGCCCCGCGCCATCTTTATCGGAAAGATGGATTCCGGACACGCTGATTTTTATAAAGTACTGGAAGACTTAAAGCATCAGTTCGGCGGCTCGATCTGCCCGGTCGTCGTTCCCTATGTAGTGGATCATAAAGTAGAGTGCTATATCGACCTGATCGGCATGAAAGCCTATACATATGAGGACGGCTCCCGTCAGGAAGTCAAGATGCCTGACCTCGGACACCGTCTGGAAGGTCTTGTCGGCGCAATCTCCGAAGCGGTCGCCGAAGTTGATGACGACCTGATGGAAAAATACTTCTCCGGCGAACAGTTCACTATGCTCGAACTGATACAGGGCCTGCATAAAGGTATCTTTGACGGCACCATCACCCCTGTATTCAGCGGAAGCGCGCTGGAGCAGCAGGGTCTGACCCTTCTTCTGGGCGCGATGGTTTCGATGTTCCCCTCTGCGACTGAGGTTGCCCGCGAAGAGGGCGAGGCCGACGGCGAGATTATCGAGGTCAAGTGCGACGTTAATAAGCCCACCTGCGCCTATGCTTTCGCGACGGTTGCGGACGCTTTCGTCGGCAAGCTGTCTTATGTCAAGGTGCTCTCCGGCAAGATTACTGCCGACACCGAACTGCTCAACACCCGCACCGGCGCCGTCGAGCGTCCC
>JALEHK010000040.1 GCA_022770625.1 Oscillospiraceae bacterium
GCGTGGTTTTCAGTCTGTAGCGGCGACCTGCGGTCGCCACCAATATCAGTCCCAGCGGTAAGGCAGCAGCTCGTCGAGGGTCACAATTTTCCCGTCCCCGACCATGACCTCACAAGCCAGATTCTCGTGGTTGATCTGATAAAGGAACTCCCGGCAGCGGCCGCAGGGCGGAACTACACCCACACCGACACAGTAAGCGACCAGCTTGACAAGCCGGCTCTCACCGGCCGTAATCATAGCCGCGGCTGCGGCGTGTTCGGCGCAAAAGCCCATCGAACAGGGCGTATCGATGCAGACGCCCTTATAGACATTCCCTTTATCGGTCAGAATCGCCGCCGCGACGCTCCCTGCCTCCGAAGAATCGGAAAGGCAGCGGGGATTGACCGTCTTTTTCGCGATCTCGATCAGCTGCTGAAACTCCATCATCAAAATTCCTCCCTGTCGTGCTCTGGTTACATCGACCCGGTGAATACGTCCTTATTCTTAATCAGATATTCTGCGCCCGAATAGACGGTCAGCACCCCGCAGATCCAGATCAGTACGTTACTCACGACCGGAAGCGCGAACGATACCGCCGTCAGTCCGAAGTCGCCCAGCGCCATCATCATAAGGATGACGACGATCGAGACCATCGTCACCGCCGTCTTGACCTTGCCGGATTTTCCGGCGGCAATGACTTTCCCCTTGCTCGCGGCGACCATCCGCATCGAGCTGACTAAAAATTCCCGCGCCATCATAATGACGACCGCGACCGACGAGGCAAACCCCAGTTCGGTGAACGCGATCAGCGCCGCGAAAACAAGCACCTTATCGGCAACCGGGTCAAGGAACTTTCCGAAGTCGGTAATCAGTCCCCGGCTACGGGCAATGTGGCCGTCGAGCGCGTCGGTGATCGACGCCGCCGCAAAGATCACAAGCGCCCAAAGTCCATGAAGCGGGATTCCGTCCACCAGCAAAAACAGAAGAAAAAAAGGAACGAGGATAACGCGCATCATCGTAAGTTTATTCGGCAGATTCATTTTCCATTCTCCCTTAACCCAAAGTTACTCAGCGCTGTCCTCAATATCCTCTTCGTTTTCGCCCAGCATATCGACGTCCATCATATCGGTAAGCCGCACCTTCAGATATTCGCCCATATACGGACGACGCTTGGAACTGAAGAAGATTTTTCCGTCGATCTCCGGCGCTTCGTATTCGCTGCGTCCGTAGTAGCATTCGGCGTATTTGTCCCAGCCCTCGGTAACGACCGTGACCGTCTGACCGAGCCGCTTTTCGTTTTTGGCGATCGTAACGTTGTCCTGTTCTTCATTGACGATCTCGGCGCGGCGTTCCTTTTCCTCCTGATCGATCTGGTGATCCATCAGCGCCGCGCGGGTTCCCTCCTCTTCCGAGTAGGCAAAGCACCCGACATGATCCAGTCGCATATCCTTGACAAACTGTGCGAGTTTCTTGAACTGATCCTTGGTTTCGCCCGGGAATCCGGCAATCAGCGAGGTGCGGAGCACAACGCCGGGGATCCGTTCGCGGAGCTTTTTGATGAGCGCCTTGTACTCTTTTCCGGAGCCGGGGCGGTTCATCGCTTTGAGAATATCCGGGTCGCAGTGCTGCATCGGAATATCGAGATACTTGACCAGTTTCTCCTCCGACGCGATCGTGTCGATCAGCTCGTCGGTGATCCGTTCGGGATAGACATAAAGGGTGCGGATCCAGTGAATTCCGTCGATCTTGCAGAGTTCTCTTAAAAGTTCCGCCAGTTTATACTCGCCGTACAGATCTTTTCCGTACCGGCTGGTGTCCTGCGCAATGACCACGAGTTCGGTTACGCCGTTTTTCGCAAGCATCTCCGCTTCTTTGATGATGTTCTCCATCGGACGGGAGCGGAAGCGGCCGCGGATAGCGGGAATCGCACAGTAAGCGCAGTTGTTGTCGCAGCCCTCGGCGATCTTGAGGTAGGCGTAAAACGGAAGGGAGTAAAGTTCCCGCTCGCCCTCGATCGGAAGCTCGTCCTTTTTGCCTTTGAGACGAAGGGTTTCCCCTTCAAGCGCCCGGTTGACGATCTCGACAATATTCCCGTTGCAGCCCAGTCCCGCGATAACGTCGGCGTCGGGCATATTCTCGGCGATCTCGTCGGCATACCGCTCGGCAAGACAGCCCGTAACGATGACCTTTTTGATCCGGCCTTCCTGCTTAAGGGTGAGGAACTCGTCGATATTCTCGATGGCCTCTTCCTTCGCCGCCTGGATAAAACCGCAGGTGTTGATGATCACGACATCCGCCAGCCCCGGTTCGGTCTCCAGCTGATAGCCCGCCTCTTTCAGTTTATGAAGCATCAGTTCGGCATCGACCTGGTTTTTGGGACATCCAAGGCTGACCATACCGACCTTAATGACATTTTCAGACATACTCTTTCTCCTTTTTGTTTACTCGTCCTGCGCGTCGTCCTGCGCGTCCTCCTGCGAAAGCTCCGCTTCCACCGTTTCTACGGCGGCAAGGCTCTCCCCGAAGCTGTGGCCAAGCCGCATCAGCCCCTGAATCGCCCTGTTTTTTCCTTTTGAGTAACCACGGCTCCAGCCGGATTCTTCCTCGTCCGTCTGCGAAAGTGCGCGGGCATATTTTCTGCGAACAAACGCCACAAGCTCATCCTCGTCCGTCTCGATCTCAGCAAGCGCTTCGTCGATATCTTCCCTCGCGAATCCTTTTTTCATCAGTTCCTGATAGATCCGCCGGGGACCCTGATGGCGCGTTTCGCTCAAGTAGGCGGCAAGCCTTTTGGCATAAGCGTTTTCCCGGATGAGTCCGAGTTCTTCCATCTCGACGGCGATTTTTTTCGCCGTTTCCCGGTCGATATGGCGGGATAGCTTCTGCGACAGTTCAGCGCGGGTATGCTCCCGCCGTTCGAGCAGATAAAACGCCCGCTCTCTTCCCTTCCGGTAGTCGGCCGCCTCTCTTACCTTCTGCAAAAACGCCTCATCGACCTCCATCCCCTTTCGGAGATGAAAGTCCATGATCAGCGTATCCGCCAGAATATACCAGTAATCCCCGTCCACGTCGATCTTATACCGGTTTCCCTTGTCGCCGTAATGGGTAATTGAGGTGATAATCATACAAAGTCGTCCAGATCTGCTTCAACATCCAGTTCAAAATCGGTGATGTCTCCGCCTGCTTCCGGCGCGTCCTCCGGGAGCGAATAGGTTGCTTCCTCATCTTCCGAAGCGATCGGCACGCCCGCGTTTTCTGCTCCGTCGGCCTCCGCCTCATCTCCGCCCTCACGGATAAACTCGCTTCCATTCCATACGAGCAGGCCGCCGCGGACGTTGATCGAAGCGCCCTTGCCTTTGGTCGCGGGGGTAAAGACAAACCGGTCGATGTTGGCGCGGATCAGCTTCTCGATCTCGTCGCTGACCGCGGGGTTGTTTTTGAGGAAGGCGCGGACACGCTCTTTGCCCTGTCCGATCCGTTCGCCCTTAAAGCTGAACCAGGAGCCGGACTTGACGATAACGCCGAGTGCGCTTCCGAGGTCAATCAGTTCCCCTTCGCGGGAGGTTCCTTCTCCGAACAGCAGATCAAAGGTGCACTCCTTAAAGGGCGGCGCAACCTTGTTCTTGACGACCTTGCAGCGGGTGACGTTGCCGACAAACTCGTTTCCGTCCTTAATAGCCTCGCCCTTTCTTACGTCAATACGAACAGTCGCGAAATATTTGAGCGCGCGTCCGCCGGTGGTCGTTTCGGGGTTACCGAACATGACGCCGATCTTTTCACGAATCTGGTTGATAAAGATCGCGACACAGTTGGTCTTGCCGATAATGCCGGTCAGCTTTCTCATTGCCTGGCTCATCAGTCTCGCCTGAAGGCCGACGTGGCTGTCGCCCATATCGCCTTCGATCTCCGCCTTCGTCGCCATCGCCGCAACCGAGTCGATAACGATGATCGAAAGGGCGTTGGAGCGGACGAGCGCTTCGGTGATTTCGAGCGCTTCCTCACCGGTCGAGGGCTGGGAAACAAGGAGCGAATCAATATCGACGCCGAGCGCCTTCGCATAAACCGGATCGAGCGCGTGTTCGACGTCGATAAACGCGGCCTCTCCGCCCGCCTTCTGCGCCTGCGCGACCATCTGGAGCGCAACCGTCGTTTTACCGGACGATTCCGGCCCGTAAATTTCAACGATTCTTCCCTTGGGAACGCCGCCGACACCGAGCGCAATATCCAGGCTCAGCGACCCTGTCGGGATTACGTCTACATTCATCGTTTTATTCTGTCCAAGCCGCATCAGCGATCCCGGGCCATACTGCTTTTCGACCTGCGCAATAACCTCTTCGAGCGCTTTTCTGCGTTCCTCGCGGGTATCGAGCTGCTGAAGTCCGCCCTTTTCCGCGACTTTTGCCTTAGCCATATTCATCTGTCCTTTCTATCCGCCCCTCGGGGCGTTTTCTTCTCTTTTTTCGTTATTTTTTCCAAGCGGTCAATACTCTGATTATACCACTGTAGTCCCTTGTTTGGCAAATCCCGGTAAGCCCCGCCCCTTCAAGAAAGGGCACGATCTTTCCTTCCTGCCCCATCCCGATCTCATAGGCGAAAAGCCCGCCGTTTTTCAGTCTCTCCGGCCAGAGACGCGAAAGCTCCCGGTAAAAATAAAGCCCGTCCTTTTCTCCGTAGAGCGCCATCACCGGCTCATACGAAAGCTCCGGCTCTAATTCTGCCATGTCCTGCGCAGTGAGATACGGGGGATTCGAGAGGATGCAGTCAAAGCTTCCTTTGACACATCCCGTGTCCAGCGCGTCGCCTAAAACCGTATGAACCTTTGCTCCGAGCGAAGCGTTATTTTTTTCCAGATACCGATAGGCGTCCTCCGATTTTTCCACACACCAGACCTCCGCGTCCGGACGCTCCAGCGCGATCGTCGCAGCTAAACATCCGCTCCCGCCGCAGAGTTCGAGCACCCTCGGTTTTTTCATGCCGGATAAGCCTTTCAGCACCTCTTCGGCAAGAATCTCGGTATCGGGTCTCGGGATCAAAACCCCTTCCCCGACATAAAACTCTCTCCCGTAAAACTCCCATTTACCGAGAAGATACTGAAGCGGACGGCGCTCCTTCCGCCCCTGCAAAAGGCTCCTAAGCCGTTCCCGCTCTTTTTCTCCGGGAGAGACCTCGCGTCCGAGAAGAATGTCGGTGCGGGAAACATGAAAAGCCGCTTCGAGCATCTGCGACGCCTCAAAATCCGGCGCGTCACAGACCTCTTCCAGTTCGTGCTGAACCGCGTGCTCCATCTCGCCGAGCGAAAACCGCTCCTGTTTCAGAAGCGTTTCCGTCCTCTTTTCTTCCATCATTTTCCCCATTCCGCTTCTCCGATGTTCTCCGGAAGAACCGCTTCGATCGACGCAATCGCCGCTTCGATCATGCTGTCCTCCGGCTCTCTGGTCGTCAGCCGCTGAATTTTCAGTCCCGGCCAGGAGATCACTCGGGTAAAGAGGTTGTCGTATTTTCCCGCCAACCGGATCAGCTCATAGGCGATCGCCGTCACGAGCGGAAGCATCGCGAGCTTTAGAAGAACTCTTGTCACCAGACTGTCCCATGTCACGACCGACGAAAGGATGATCGAAATAAACAAAACGAGGAAGATAAAGCTTGTTCCGCAGCGGGGATGAAACCGGGTGTGCTTTCTTACGTTTTCGACTGTCAGCTCTTCCCCCGCCTCAAAGCAGGCGATCGTTTTATGTTCCGCGCCGTGATAGCCGTACAGCCGCTTCATGTCCGGAATCAGCCTGGTCAGCGCCATGTACCCGACAAAGATGCACATCTTAATCAGCCCTTCGATCAGCGACAGCCCCCAGGAAGGGAGCGAAACCTTCAAGGGGCTGACAATCAGCGCCGGAAGATAGACAAAAAGCCCCATCGCCAACACCATTCCCAACACCATCGAAAGGTACCCGACCGCCTTGACCAGTTTATCGCCAAACTTTTCTTCCAGCCATTTGTCAAATTTTGAGGGATTTTCATCCTCGATTCCTTCGGTCGAGATCTCGGCCGATTTCATCAGGCATTTATACCCGTCCACCAGGCTCGTCACAAAGTTCACGACCCCGCGTACAAACGGCGTCCGGTTGTACCATTTCCGAGCCGGATTTTCCCATACTTCCTGATAAAGCGTGCCGTCCGTTTTCCGGATGGACATCGCCGTTTTTTTCGGGCCTTTCATCATCACGCCCTCAATGATGGCCTGACCGCCGATACTGGTTTTGAAACCGGCGGGGCAGGTCGGATGTTCGGATTTATTCATCAGCTTTCCCTATCCTGCTTTCTGCAAAATTGCGCCATGAAGCGCTTCCTCTTCATTATATCGGTTCATATGGAAAAAATCAACGGATATTTATAAACATTCGCACTTTTGTTCCGATTTTTTCATTCGAACTGTTTTTGGGCAGACCGATCTGCCGGACAGTCCGGATAAAAATTTTCTTAAAAGGTCAGCCGCATCTCATGCCAGACGACGCCGCCGTGCTCCGAATCGGAGATTCCCTCATCCACAAAGCCAAAACGGGCATAGTAGTGAACGAGCCTGTCCTTGCAGGTCAGCACAAGTCCCTTCCGTCCGGCCTTTCTCGCGTCCTCAATCATTGCCATAAGCGCCTGCCCGGCATAGCCCTTCTTCCGGAAATCCGGGTGAGTATCGACCCCGAAGATCATCTGCCACGCGCCTTTTTCGTTATGAAGCGATGCGTTTTCGTACATCTCGTCCTCGAGATGGGGCGTGTCGGTCGCCATCCCATTGACAAAGCTCACGACCTCTCCGTCTGCCTCGAGCAGCCAGAAGTGCTCGGGATAAACGCGAAGCCTTTCCCGGATGCTCTCGCGGGACGCCGCCTCCGCCGCCGGAAAACAGGCCTGTTCGATGGCGCAGATCCGTTCGAGATCATCGCCGCGCGCGTTTCTGATGGTAATCATATCGGGTTTTCCTTTCTTATTCGATGTTGATAATCTTCTGTTCATTTTCCGATTGCCCGGCGTCATTCGTCGTTTCCGCGCCGCCGAGCGGAAGCATGATCTGTACGGTCGTTCCGACGCCGAGCGCCGAAGTAAGCGTTAAACTCCCGCCGTGCTGAGTCACGATCTCGTCCGCGACCGCAAGTCCGATTCCGCTTCCTCTGCGGGAATAGTTGCCTTTATAAAAGCGCATCTTGACCCTTTCTAAATCCTCCGGCGCGATCCCGATCCCATCGTCTGATACCGAGATCAGAACGCTGTCGCCCCGAACGGATGCCGAAATGCGCACCTCTCCGCCCGCGTCGGAATATTTGAGCGCATTGTCGATCACGTTGATAAAGACCTGTCTCAGCCTCGTGCGGTCGCCCACCATAACTGGAATGGTTTCCGGTTCGTTGTAACGGAGAAGGATATTTTCCCTTCTCGCCTTTTCTTCATAGATCAATACCGCTTCCTCGAGTTCCGCGAGCACGTCCATCTTTTCCATATTCATCCTGAGCCGCCCGCTCTGCATCCGGGAAAAGTCGAGAAGTTCCTCGACCATACCGGAAAGCCGCTGGGTCTCGTCGAGAATGACCCGCATCCCCGATTGGACAAGCCGCTGCTCTTCGAGGGTCGGTTCGCCGCTTTTCCCGACGTCCTGAAGCGTTTCCGCCCATCCCTGAATCGCTGTCAGCGGCGTGCGCAGTTCATGCGAAACGGAAGAGATAAAATCGTTTTTCAGCCGCTCGGTCGTCTCCAGTTCATCCGCCATCGAGTTGACCATCGCGCAAAGCTCGCCCAGCTCATCGTCTGCCTGCCGGGAGATACGGGTCTTGAAGTCGCCGCCCGCGATCCGTCTCGCCGCCGCGCCGATCTCTCGGATCGGCCGCATCAGGCTCTGGGTAAAGGTAACGCCCGTCAAATACACGCCGAACAGCACCACTGCGCCTGCCGCGCCGATCATCAGGATCAGCGAAAGCACCGTCCGATCGACCATTTCAAGCGATACGACAAACCGAAAAGCTGAATACCGGCTGTTGAGCACCGGCACCAACCGGCAGACCGCCATGACCTTCTGCCCGTTCATCTCTCCTGTCCACCAGCCGATCCCGTCGGACGAAGAAAGCGCCTCCTCAAAATCGGAGGCATTGGCGCTTTTATAGGCGAATCCGCTCGAGGTCAGCCGCGGCACTCCATCGCTGTCCAGCGCCATCAGTTCGATCATATTCTTATCCGAGTAGGAGGCGACATAGCTTTTCATCTCGCTGTCAAACGATCCGGTCGCGCTCCCATCGGCATAGCCTTCCATCACCCGGTAGACATAATCCGACCGGGAAAGGAGCACCTGCCGCGCCGAGCCATAATAGTATTCCCTCAGCATCAGAGCCGACCCGACGACCACCACCAAAAGCACCATCAGAACGATGCCGAACGAGTTGAGCATCCACTGCCTTGCGATCCCGCGGATGTGTTTTTTCCGTTTCATTGATTCCTCCGCTTTTACGGACACCATTTATAGCCGTAGCCCCAAACCGTCTGGATATAAGCGGGGTTGGACGGCTCGTCCTCGATCTTGACCCGGAGTCTGCGGATGTTGACATCGACGATTTTGGCGTCGGTATAGACATCGGTTCCCCATACGGCGCTTAAGATCTTGGTCCGCTCCATCGCATCTCCGTGGTTGTGCATCAAAAGCTCGACGATCTGATACTCGACCTGTGTAAGGTCGATCGATTTACCGTTTTTCTGGAGAGTGCGGCTTTTGGTGTTCAGGACAAACGGGCCGCTTTCGATGACCGTTTTCTGCGGAGAAGCGGCGGCGAGCCGAACCCGGCGGTAAACCGCGTCCACCCGCGCCACGAGTTCCGACGGGGAAAAAGGCTTGGTCACATAATCGTCCGCCCCCATCATCAAGCCCGCGACTTTATCCATCTCCTGCGTTTTCGCGGTCAGAAAGATGATGCCGAGCGTCGCCGAACGGGCGCGAAGCTGCTTGCAGACCTCAAATCCATCGATCCCGGGCAACGTGATGTCCAGCAGCACGACATCGAAATCTCCGTCCGCCTGATCGTAAGCCGCAAGCGCTTTTTCCCCGTCCGGAACATCAACGACCATATATCCGTTGCGCTGAAGGTTGATGACCTCAAAGCTCCGGATCGCCTCTTCGTCCTCTACAACAAGAATCCGTTTCATTTTCTCCGCCGGTCCTTTCTGTCTGCGGTATTGCTGCGCAAGACCGCATTGCTCAGCCTAAATCAATAAACCGTTCTCTGATCTCGTCAATCCCAAGCGCGTACTCGCTTTCGGAATCGATCACCCTCGCCAGAAAAACCACCTGTCCGCGGGCGGTCAGATATTCGTACTCAGGGAACTTGGAACGTGCTTTTCCGTTTCCCCATCCGGCGGCGCTCACCGCCCGGATCGAAAGGATCGCCGTATCCTCCGGAAGAACCCCCTTTTCATAAACCGAGAAGGTTACTTCGTTGTTGTACGAGCCGCGGTAGGCGGTCACCTTCCCGTCCCAGCTTTCCGGGAAAAGAAACATATATCCGAGCTGACTGCCGACATAGCCGGTATTAATCGGAATATAGCCGCTCCCGATATGCCGGTACCAGGTCGTCTGGTAGAGGACCTCCTCATCCTCCACATCATATCCCGGAAAAAGCGTCTGCCCCGGGATCTCGATCCGCCCGTCCCGGTCGATATCCATCGAACTAAGCCCGTAGCGTTCGGGATAATCGACCGATCCATCCTCGCTCCAGGTCATATTCCGAACCGTGATTTTCCCTTCCTCCGATCGGAAAAGAAGCTCTTCAGTAATCATCACATTTCCCCGGTAGCCGTCCAGATAAACGATCGAACGGTTCGCTTCCCCGCTGGGCGCGCCGGGCGCCGCCGTCACCTGCTGATAGCGGGTCATATCCGGGTTGACCGCACATTCCGCCATGAGCGAATAGGTCTCTCCGTCAAAGGAAAAAAGCCCGGCGTTCATACTCTGAACGCCCTCGCTGTTCTCCTGCGGATAAATCAGCAGAAGCTCGCTGTCCTCATTCCCGGTCAGATCGCCGACATATTTTGCCTGATAGCTTCGGGAGAAAAGAAGCTCCAGATTCCCGCCCTCGGCCGAAAAGACCTGAAGAAGGCTGCTTCCCGACTCACCCGCATAGGCCAGCCCGATCGCAGCAAGCGGCCGCCCGTTTTCCGCCGGGAAGGAAACATCCTCAATCCCGCTTCCGTCCAGCTTGAACTCCGAGGTCACCCTCCACTGCCCGTACCGCATATCCAGAAACGCCATGTTGACCGGAGAAGCGGCGGACGAGGCCGAAAGCTGATAAAAGACAAGCGCCTCATCGCCTCCGTCTCCATCGAGATCGTACCGGATAAACGCCGAGAGATAATCTCCCTTCTGCGGATAAACCAGATGCATCTCCCGTCCGGAAAGATAGGAAGTCAGCGCATTATAAAGGCCATTCTGATCGTTGGTCAGTCGCGGCGGACGAAGAAGGGTATCGACTCCGCCGGGCAGCGGAGACTGACAGCCGCTGAGCAGCACAGCCGTGAGTAAGAACGTAAGTAAAACCGTGATCCCCGCCAAAAAGCGCCGTTTCATGCCCTTTCCTCCCTTCCGAAAATTTTTCAGTCTTTCCCGTGCATCAGCCGATGCTCCGACTGAAGTTCACGCACCAGTTCCGAAAAAATCCAGCCGCTGTTGACCGGCGTAACGACCGCCTTGAGGTCGATTCCGGGAAGCCCTCTTTCGGCGCACCGCCCGTGAAGAGATGCCAAAAAACGATCCAGTTCTTTTGATGAAAATCCGTTTATCAAAAGAACTGGCTCTGTCGGAACCGCTTCCGCGTCCGTCTGCTTTTCCGCGCTTTCCGGAGCAAGGATTTCCCGAATCTTCAGCCCCGATTTTTCCGGGCCGAAGGTGTGAAAATCCGCGCTGTTTTCCCCGGCCGCAATCGAAACAGCCTTCCGGTATTCCTCCTGATCCGCCCCTTTTTCCGCCTGATAAAGCCAGACCGACGGACGAACGCTTTTTTGTATCCTCGCCTTCAAAATTCCCATCCTCCCGATAAAAAATATCTCTCCCTCTAATTTATATTATACTATATTTTTTCCCCTTTGGAAAGAGCCGAAGACGAGAAAAGAGGAAGCGCCATGTAGAAAAAGCGCTTCCTCTTTCGTGATTCTTTCTGCATACGAAAATGAAAAATTTCCTTGACAAATCCGCTTACATACGATCCTCGATCGGGATATAGGGCTTGTTGCGGACGACCGCCTTGTAGGCCGGGCGTATGATCCGCGAGCAGGTCGAATATTCCTCGATCCGGTGCGCCGCCCAGCCGCTGATCCGCGCGGTTGCGAAAAGCGGGGTGAAAAGCTCCTGCGGCAGTCCCAGCATCCGGTAAACAAATCCCGAATAAAGATCGACGTTTCCACAGATGTCCTTGCCGCTTCCTTTCTTTTCGGCAATGACCTCGGGGGTGAGCTGCTCAATCTTTTTCAACAGATGGAACTCCTCTTCCATTCCCTTGATTTTTGCGAGTTTTTCGGCGTTGTCCCGAAGCATGACCGCTCTCGGGTCGGAAAGCGTGTAGACCGCGTGACCCATTCCGTAGATCAGGCCGCTTCCGTCTCCGAGCTTTTTATCCAGTACCGCCCGGAGCGCCCCGCGGATCTCCTCATCGTTGCTCCAGTCCTTGACCGCGCCCTTGATCGCATCAAACATCTGGCAGACCTTGAGGTTCGCACCACCGTGCCGGAAGCCCTTGAGCGCGCCGACCGCCGCCGAATAGGCTGCGTACGCATCGGTTCCGGACGAGGTCATCGCCCGGCAGACAAAGGTCGAGTTGTTGCCGCCGCCGTGCTCCGCGTGGAGCATCAGACAGATATCGAGCAGGTGGGCTTCCTCTTCGGTGTATTCGCGGGTAATCCGGAGGGTCGAGAGGATACTCTGGGCGACCGTTTCGCCGGGGCGGACGGGGTGAAAATAAGTAGACTGATTATCATAAGTTCCGATCTTGGCCATATAGCTGTTGACCATGATGGTGGGCATCCGGGCGATGATATAGATCGCCTTTTTCAGCTCGGCTTCAAGCCCTTCGTCCTGGGAAAACTCGTCGTAGGAATAGAGGGCGAGGATGCTTCTTCCGATCTTGTTCATAATATCGCGGGAAGGCGCCTTGAGGATCATGTCCTGCACAAAGCTCTGGGGAAGCGCCCGAACCTGCGAGAGCACCTGACGGTAAAAATCAAGCTGTTTCTGGTTCGGAAGATGACCGAACAGCAGAAGATAGGAAACCTCTTCATAGCCGAACCGGTTTTCGGCGACACAGGACTCGACCATGTCCCGGACGTTGACGCCGCGGTAGGTCAGTTCGCCTTCGACCGGGCATTTTTCGCCCTCGTTGAGGATATATCCATGGACGTTGCAGATCTGGGTCAGACCGGCAAGAACGCCCGTTCCATCGGCGTTTCTCAGTCCGCGCTTGACCCCATACCGCTCATTCAGCGCCGGATCGATATGGTTATATTTCTGGAACTCGTTGAATAAGGTATCCAGCGATTCTTTTTTCATCGGCATATCCGTTTCCTCCTGTCATCTCTGCCTTTGCGGTCCCAAAGCGGCCGCTGTCTCCTATAAAAGCGCAATGTTCAGCGTGAAGTACGCGTGAAGTACGCGTGAAATACGCGTGAAATACGCGCGCTTTACACATGATTTCTCTTATTGTACACATAAAATGCAATTTAGTCAAGCCCCTTCCTGCGATTATTAGAAATAAAATGCAGTATTTCCGCATATATTACGAATTTTTCACGCATAAATGTTGGATTGAAAATAAAAAACTGCAAAATAATCAGGAGTTGAGCCAATTGACCCTTCCCTTTTCCCTTCGTCAAACCTTTCTCAGCGGAATTTTCCGCGCGTTTTTTCTGTCGGTACTGATTTTGCTGATCCCGGCGGGCATAGGCGCGCTTTCGACGCAAAAAACGAGCGTTTCGGAAGAAAATGTACGTTTTTCGGCGGCACTTGAGAAAATCACCGGCTCTCTCCCCGTCTCTTCCCTCCAAAACCCGCTTCCACAGGGATACCGGGTCGGCGGATCAGACGAAACGGCCTTTTTGAAGCCGGAAGAGCTGATCGCACGTTTCATGGACAGCGACAGCGAACTTCCCGAAAACTGGCAGACGGACGAGGCAAAGACCACGGCGGTGATGATGCGTATGATCGCGCTCCATACAAAAGCACTCGGGGATATGTACAGCCGGACAAAAGGCTGGGACGCAGAGCGAATGGCGGCGGAGAGTTGGATCGAGGCGGAAAATGCAGAAAAAGAACCGGATCCGGCGCTTTTATCGGCCGCCAAAGCTGCTTCCGGGTATTTTCTTGCTGTTCCGGCAGAAGATGGAACGGTTCCGTCTTCCGCCGGAAACACGGATACGATTCTTTGGAGACAAAGCAGTGATATTTCGGTCGAAAGTCTTATAAAAAGGCTTCAAAACGGAGAAAGCCCCGGGGAAATATGGAGAGAATACGAAAAAAGCTGTTTTCTGGAGCAGGCGGCTGATTCTTCCGGATAAATGATAACATGATTTCAACCCGATTCAGAAAAAGAAAAACTCCTCAGAACCCTATAAGGATTCTGAGGAGTTTGTTGGTTGCGGAGATGGGATTTGAACCACATGACCTTCGGGTTATGAGCCCGACGAGCTACCGAGCTGCTCCACTCCGCGATATACACACTGTTTCCAGTGCATATATATTATCACAGTTCGTGAAAAATGTCAAGTGTTTTTCAAAAATTTCTTACTCCAGCGAATCAAAAAACGCGTATATCTTTTCCAGCGGTTTTTTCTGCACACCGGCGGATTCTCCAAAGACCATCGTTTCTTTTTCCTCCGGCGTATACTGCGGCCAGCGGATCTCTCCGTCTGACGGCGCTCCGGTGCGGATAAAATTGCCCCAGAGTCTCGCGTACCGCTTCGACTCTTCTTCCTGTTCCGAATTTGCAACGATCCTGAGCTGAAGCGGCAGGTCAGCTGTATGCCATGCATAACGCTTCTCGGTGATCGCCGGGTCGCGGTAGGGAGAACCTTTGGTGATCAGATAATGATAGACCGGCGCTTCGCTTTCCCGAGCCATAATGTCCGCCTGCCGGTGCGCACCATTGCCGAGAAAGCTCATCATCGAGACCGCCTGCATATACAGGTGATCCGACGTAATATCAGGCTCTTCTTTTTGGAACAGCGCGATCGCCGCTTCTGCCTGCTCCGGCGTCATCGCCTTTCCGCCCATAACCGGGGCGGTCAGTTCTTCTTTAAGCTGTTCCCAACCGATTGAGAATTTATCCGGTGGAACAAACGCCGCAAGCTCTTCCGTGGACGCGCCGACCATAATCGGGACGCCCTTTGCGGACGGATATACACAGAATTTCCCTGTCGGATTGGGCTGAAGATGGATTCCGTCTGCAACCGGCGCATACCCGTCCAGTCCGAAGCCGATCGCTTTCCGAAGAGTTTCGGTGGGAAGCTCCTGAATCTGCTCCAGATGCTCCGAATCCACGCCTGCCCGCTTTAAAAAGGCGAGCGCGTCTTGGGTTGCCTGTCCCCTGATATAAGTGCCGACCACATTGGAGCCGCTCTCGATAATTGCCTGTGCAAAAAGTCCTTTGGCTTCTTTCATGGCAAGAAGAGTGCTGATCTTCATACCGCCGCCCGATTCCCCCATCAGGGTTACGCGTGACGGATCGCCGTCAAAAAAGGCAATATTATCCTGTACCCAATGAAGCGCCAGCACCAGATCGAGCATCCCGGTCATACCGGAATCCTTATATTTAGGATCAAGATCACCCAGATAAAGGAACCCGAATGCATTCAGCCGATGATTGACACTGACTGCAACAATATTCTGTTCGCGAACCAGTTTATCCCCGCCGGTCAGGATCGAACCGGAGTTGGTGGTAAAACCGCCGCCATGGATATAGATAAGAACTGGCCGCTTTTTATCGTCCGTTCCGGGCGTGAGCACATTCAGAACCAGGCAGTTCTCTCCCTGCTCCTCGCCGACCACACTCTGAAGTTCCGGATGCCCACCGCCGAAATACTGTATTTTGTGGCTTGTTGCTTAATCTTCCGCTGAAAATCAAGCGGTATTTTTCTTTTCCTTTTTTGAAAAATCTTTCACTGGCTTTTCTCGTCCGTTTATATTATACTGAAAGAAAAGATCGTGTCCGTCATTGACATACAAAAAGGAGTTTACTTATTATGCGTATCTATCAGACAGACGGTTATCGGGATATGAGCCGAAAAACCGCAAACATTATCTCCGCACAGATCATCTTAAAGCCCGACTGTGTACTGGGACTGGCGACCGGTTCAACGCCGGTTGGAACCTACGATCAGCTGGTTGAATGGTATCAGAAGGGCGACCTCGACTTTTCAGAGGTTCGCACCGTAAACCTTGATGAATATAAAGGACTGGATCATGAAAACGACCAGAGCTACTATTATTTTATGCACCGCCATCTGTTTGACCGGGTTAACATTCGTCCCGAAAATATCCATATCCCGAACGGAAAAGCGGAAAACGACGCAGAGGAATGTGAAGCGTATGACCGGCTGATCCGTCAGCTCGGCGGCATCGATCTTCAGCTTCTGGGACTCGGGCACAACGGACATATCGGCTTCAACGAACCGTCGGATACCTTTGCGCGGACGACCCATCTGGTCGATCTCCAGCTGAGCACGATCGAAGCCAATAAGCGTTTCTTTTCTTCGATCGATCTGGTTCCGCGTCAAGCCTATACGATGGGCATCGGCACCATCCTACAGGCGAAAAAGATCCTGATCGCGGTCAGCGGAAAGGATAAGGCTGAGATCGTCCGGCGCGCCTTTTTCGGCCCGGTCACCGCTTCGGTTCCCGCTTCGATCCTTCAGCTCCATCCCGATGTAACACTGGTCGCGGACGAAGATGCGCTTTCCCTCTCGGGCGATTCGATCGGCTAAGTCTTTTTTCAACATTTTCCTGAGGAATTGGTGGAAAACTGTTCCGGCGTCTTTCCGGACGGTTTTCTGCCTTTTTGTCTTTTTGCGCGTTTTGTGCTATACTAGAGGTAGATTTTTTCATGAGGGAGAAAGGTGTATGTTTTGGATCTGGGTTGGCGGGCTCATCCTGCTCTATTGTCTGACCGTGCGGGTGAGGCTCGGTAAGCTGCGTTCTCTTCGGATCGTGATCGCCGGAGGGATCGGATCGCTCCTGCTCGGCGGACTGATCCTCTGCTTCCCCGGACAGCTTTTCGTCTGGATTTTGCAGCTGATCGCATTGATCCTGATTACCTTTCTCCTTGCCACCGAGGTTTCTGTACTAAGCGGAGCCTATAAAGGCCGCGCCGCCGCTGACGCTTCTCTTTCAACGGCTCCCTGCGCTACCATCGTGCTCGGCTGCGGACTGAAAAGCGGAAAACGGATCTCCACCACCCTGACCGAACGGCTGCTGCTTGCCAAAAAAGTGAATGCCGGTGAACCGATCGTTCTTTCCGGCGGACGGACGCCTCATGAATACACCGAGGAAGCCTGCGTCATGGCGGAATGGATGAAAGCGGACGGCGTACCGGAACATCTCCTTCTTCTTGAAGCCCGCTCCCGGAATACGGCGGAAAATCTTCTTTTTTCAATGGAGCTGCTGCAAAAAGCGGGGATCGACTGTTCCCGTCCGATTCGGATCATCACCAGCGATTTCCACTGCGGACGGGTGGAAAAGCTCGCTCACGAATGCGGATATAAAAACGCGGTCGTCTGCGGGAGCAAAACCATGCCGCTGATCGCGCCGGTCTATCACGTCAGGGAGTGCCTCTCGATCTTCAAGCGAGAGCTTTACCGGCTGAAGAAAAACAGACAAACCCCTGAAAAAGAAACGGAAAGGAAGGAAAACGGACATGATGCTGGGCAATAAACTGCCGAGTTTTATTGCGGTGCCGTCTGAGATCATCGACCGGCATATCGGAAAAGCGAGCGGACTTTATATCAAAGTCATCCTCTATATCCTGCGCACCGACGAGATCGACCCCGCAAAGATGGCCGGCGTTCTTTCGGTTCCGGAAAGCGATATTGAAGAAGCCGTGCGCTACTGGATCGGAAGCGGCATCCTTCCCGAAAAGGAAGCGGAAGCCTGCTTAAACGCCGCAAGAAAAAGCCGGGAATCTTCTCCCGAGAAAGAAGCACCCGTTACACCCGTTAAAAAAGTCCCTTCTCCGCCGCCGGTCAGCGCCGAACGGGAAGAGGTTCGCTTTTTGCTGACGACCGCCGAACAGATCCTTGCGCGGCCGCTGACTTCGACCGAACAGCAGGGCTTTGTTTTCTTTTTAGAGGAGTACGATCTTCCCGCCGATGTGATCGTAATGGCGATCGAATTTGCCTGTATGCACCAGCGGGGAAACTACCGCTATATATCCAAGCTTCTCGCCGGCTGGCATGAACAGGGAATCAACACCCATCCGCTCGCCGAAGAGTATATCCGCGTTCAGACCGAGCGGATGACCCACGAATCGGAGGTCATGGAGCTTTTCGGCATCAAGAACCGCGGACTTACCACCGCCAACCGCAAGTATATCCTCCAATGGTATCAGGATTACGGCTACGACATCGGCATCATCAAAATGGCGTATGAGCGCGCGTTGGATCAGATCGGACAGGCTTCTTTCCCCTATATCGGAAAGATCCTGCAAAACTGGCATAAAATGGGACTGAAAACACCCGAAGAGATTCTGGCGGGCGACGTCAAAAAGCCCGCTTCCACGGGCAGCAGCAACAGCGGAAGTGGGAACGCTTCCGGAAACGGAAGCCCGTCTTATGACATCGACGCTTTTGCCCGGCAGGGCTTTGACCTGCCCGATATTGACTAAAAAGGAGGGAATGAGGTGCGAAGCGACATCTTTCAGGAGGCCAAGCGCCGGATCGACCGGCGGCGGATGGAGCATCTGACCGAACAGTCCAGACGGATGGACGAGATTGCCGAAAATCTGCCGGAGGTGAGCCGGATCCAGCGTCAGCTGGCGATGACCTCGGCGGAAATCTGCAAGCTGATCCTGCAAAAAGGCGAGGATCTTCAGGCGGGAATCGCCCGGATCGAAAAGGTCAACCTTGACCTTCAGGCAAGGGAAAAAGAACTGATGACTGCGGCCGGATATCCTGCCGATTATCTGGAGCTGACCTATACCTGTCCGCTCTGCAAAGATACCGGCTTTGTGAACGGGGTTCGCTGCCGTTGTCTGAAAGAGGAGATGCAGCGGCTTTCGGTCGCAGAGTTAAACGCCTCTTCCCCGTTGACCAAAAGCCGGTTCGAGGATTTTGACTTGAGTTTTTACCCGGATACAGTCGATCCCGCGACCGGACAGAACCCCCGTCTGTTCATGGAAAAGGTTCTGCGCTACTGCCGTCAGTACGCCGAAAACTTCACCTCTCAAAGCCCCGGCATTTTCATGTACGGCGAAACGGGACTCGGAAAGACCCATCTTTCCCTTGCGATCGCCGGAAAGGCCGCCGAAAAAGGGTATACTGTCATCTACGGCTCCGCGCAGGATCTTCTCCGCAAGGTCGAAAACGAACATTTCGGGCGGGCGGAAAACGAAAGAACGCTGGATATGATGCTGGAGGCCGATCTGCTGGTACTGGACGATCTGGGCGCTGAATTCAGCAGCAGCTTTTCCCAGTCGGTCGTCTACAATCTCTTAAACAGCCGGATCGCTTCCGGAAAGCCCATGATCGTTTCAAGCAACCTCACGATTCAGGAATTTAATGAAAAATATTCCCGCCGGATCGTTTCCCGGCTTTTTTCCCAGCTGGTACAGATCCGCTTTATCGGGCGGGATGTGCGGCAGTTAAAGCGGCAAAGAGAAGCCCGCGGTTAACATTTTTTAACAAGAAAAGCGGCGGCTTCACCGGAACGTTTCCGATGAAGCCGCCGCTTTTATTTTCGTTGATACCAGTATCAGCAGGGTTAAAACCCGGGTTTTAGCCCTGGTTTTAGCCCAGAGTTATTCAGCCGTTTCCTCCGGCTGAGCGGGTGCTTCCGCATCCGTCTGATCCGATGCATGGTCTGCTGCGCTGACCGCAGAGGCCGCCGTCCGGCCGCCCACGACTCCGGCAAGAATCGCACTGAGGTCAAGACCGGTCGATTCCTTTACGCCGTCCATGATCTGGCTGGCGGAGTTCATGACGTCCTTGACTACACGGGTCGCGTTTCCATCGCCGTACATAACGATCTTATCCGTCTGAGCAAGAGGAGCCGCTGCACCCTTGACAATCTCAGGCAGCGCGTTTAAGTACATTTCCAGTACCGACGCTTCGCCCATCTTCCGCTGAGCTTCCGCCTTCTTTTCGATGGCTTCCGCCTCGGCAATACCCTTGGCGCGGATACCTTCCGCTTCCTGCTCCATCGCAAAGCGAACCGCTTCTGCTTCGGCCTTGCGGGCTTCCGCTTCCTGAATCGCCTCGTACTTCTTCGCTTCCGCATCTCTCTGACGGCGGATCAGATCGGCTTCCGCCTCTTTTTCGGCCTTGTACTTCATCGCATCGGCCTGCTTGCGGATATCGGCATCCAGCTGACGCTCTTTGAGCGCGATCTCCTTTTCGGCAAGTTCGGTTTCCTTTTCACGTCTTGCGATATCGGCGTTAGCTTTTGTGATCTCGATCGTCTTGCGCTGATTTTCCTGCTGAATCGAATAGGCCGCGTCCGCTTCCGCCTTCTTGGAATCGGCTTTGACTTTCATCTCTGCCTGCTGAACGAGGAGCTGTGCGTTCTGTTCGGCGATCTTCTTTTCCGCCTCAACTTTAATCGCGTTCGCCTGCTGCTGCGCTTCGGAAGTCGCGATGGCAATATCCCTCTGCGCGTTGGCCTTGGCGATCTGTGCATTCTTGCGGATCTGTTCAACGTTGTCGATACCCATGTTCTCGATGGTTCCGGCGTTGTCCTTAAAGTTCTGGATATTAAAGTTTACGACCTCGATGCCCAGCTTTTCCATGTCCGGGACAACGTTCTCGGTGATCTTTTTCGCGACCCCCTGACGATCCTGAACCATCTCTTTCAGCCCGACCGAGCCGACGATCTCACGCATATTGCCTTCGAGCACCTGCGTGACCAGCCCGATCAGATCCGTCTGCTTCATCCCAAGCAGCGCCTGCGCCGCCCGTTCGAGCAGCACCGGGTCGGACGAGATTTTGATGTTGGCAACGCCGTCAACCGAAACGTTGATAAACTCGTTGGTCGGAACGGCGTCGGTCGTCTTGACATCGACCTGCATGACCCGAAGGGAGAGCTTATCGACCCGCTCGATCAGCGGGATTCTCCATCCGGCCCGCCCGATCAGAATCCGCCGCTTGCGCAGACCGGAGATAATGTAGGCGGTATCCGGCGGCGCTTTCAGGTAGCCGCTGAAGAAGATCAGCAGTAAAACGACCAGGATAATCCCGAAAGCAATAATCGCTTTCATAAAAATTCCTCCTCAAAATGTTTTTATCCATTCACAAAAACTTTCCCGTCCGAAGCGCGCTCTCGTCCGCAGACAAAAGCCTGAGTGCCCCGAATCTATTCTGATAAACAAAAAGACTTTTGCAGAAAGACGCTTCAAGCCTGCCTGCAAAAGTCTTGTCAAAATCTTTTCGGATCTGATGTTTCCGGGTCGGCCTCAGCCAACCGTTTAGTCGAAAACACCGGCAGAGATAAGCTCTGTCCGCTACTCCCTTTTGTCTTGATTTTATTAT
>JALEHK010000042.1 GCA_022770625.1 Oscillospiraceae bacterium
TGATAGGCTTGAAGTGGAAGCGCCGCGAGGCGTGCAGCTTGCAAGTACTAATCGGTCGAGGGCTTGACCATAAGTTATGTGTTAAGTTCGAAAAGAAAGCATTTAAGAAGTCTTTGTTCAATTTTGAGGTTACAGCCTCAAAAAGTTGAAAAAAGTTTTGAAAAAGGCTTGACAAACAAAACGAAGCGTGATATAATATAATACGCTGAGGCAAGACTTCAGTAAAAACTCAAATGCACCTTTAGCTCAGTTGGTAGAGCAACTGACTCTTAATCAGTGGGTCCAGGGTTCGAGTCCCTGAAGGTGCACCAAATTCGGCCTGTTGGTCAAGCGGTTAAGACGCCGCCCTCTCACGGCGGAATCAGGAGTTCGATTCTCCTACGGGTCACCACTCTTCTTGATGAAGAGGCAATACAAAAGAATATAGCTGGTGCTAATGGCGATGAGGTCACACCTGTTCCCATCCCGAACACAGAAGTTAAGCTCATCAGTGTCGAAGATACTTGGCTGGCGACGGCCTGGGAAAATAGAGCAGCGCCGGCTTTTTCTTTTCAGTATTTATGGGCCATTAGCTCAGTTGGTTAGAGCAACCGGCTCATAACCGGTCGGTCCCGGGTTCGAGTCCCCGATGGCCCACCAAATCAATTTTATAGGGGCATAGTTCAGCTGGTAGAGCGGCAGTCTCCAAAACTGTTTGTCGGGAGTTCGAATCTCTCTGCCCCTGCCAAATCAATCCGTTGGTACAATATAGTATCAACGGATTTTTTGTTGTCTTTCAAACTGATTTTATGTTGAAATAGAAGAGCTTTTATGATAAAATATATGTAAATCATGTACAAATCAAATGTGCGGGGGACTTTTGATGAAAATCTATAACCGGGTACTGGCGTCCTATTTGTTGGTCTGCATGATCCCGCTTCTTCTCTCGGTTTTTTCCTGTGTGAAACTGGAAAGCAGCCTTCAGCAGACGGTCATCGCCGAACAGCAGCGGGTCGTTCAGACGGTTTCGCAGGAGATGGACCGCAATATCCGAAACGCGGAGGATCTTGAAGAACTGATGCTGGACGGAGCGGTGGTTGAAAAACTTTGTGAGCCGGAAGTATTCAGTGAGCAGAACCGTACAGAGAAAGCAACGCTCAGAGAAGCGCTTCAGACGGCGGTCAGACAGCATCAGGAGTGCAAAAGTGCGTTTCTCTATTTTTACCGCAGCGGCCAGATCGTCTCCGATCGGCGCGGATACGAAGAGGGGAGCATCGAGTCCTATGCGTCCTATCTGGGGATCGAATCGGATGTACTGCTGGACACGGTGGAAAATACCGCGCTCCGGGAGTTCCCGGTGATAAAAAATAAAAACGGAAAAAGTTATATATGGGTGCTGGCGTACAGATACAGCTCCAACTACAAAGAGCGTCTGGTCTGCACGGGAATGCTGCTTCCGGTGGAGGATTTTCTGTATGACTGCGGGAACGGGGAAATTTATCTGACCGATGGAAAAGGAAATCTTTTGTACGGCTCGGAAAAAGCAGGCGAGGCGGTCGCTGTGGCTGAGAACGCGGACGAAAAGGACGGAACCACGATCGTCCTTTCAGATGGAAAGTATGTCCGGACGACACTTGCTTCCGAGTATCCTTTCCTTTATTATCACTATATTGTCAAGCAGAGCGTTTACTATAAGCCGATCCGGCTCGCATGGATGCAGGTCGCGGTCGAACTGACCGCTTATCTCGGGATCGGGGTGCTTTTGTCGTTTGTACTGACCCGAAAGACCTATTCGCCGTATGAGCAGATTTTGCGCTATCTCCGCAAGAAGGATCCCAAGCGGCTGGAGCATGAAACGTTTCAGAATCTGGAGCAGTCGCTGAAGCTGTTTGAGCAGGAACAGGACGTCCTCGAAAACAAGCTCAAGGCCAATCAGCAGCAGCTCCAGAATACGATGATATCCGGACTTTTATCGGGATATACCTCCGATCTTTCGGTCATCTCGCAGTATCTGGAAGATGGACAGCCCTATCGGGTGCTGCTGTTCTGTTTGGAAAATACCGAGCAATCTCATTTCTTTGACGGTATTCGTGAAGATCAGAAAGTAACGGCTTATCAGATGCTCTTTTTTGCGACCAAAAATGTGCTGGATGAGATCCTTCTCGAAAAGAGAAGCGGCGTAACGCTCGTGATGATCGGACTGGTCGCGGCGTTGATCGAAACGTCGGATACCGATGGGGACTGGAAAGCGGATATCGAGCGGTCGATCCCGCTTCTGGAGGAAGCGCTGGATATCCGGGTGTGCTGCTGTGTCAGCGGGGCAGCGGATAAGCTGAGCGAAGCGGCGCGCGGGTACAGCGAAGCGGTGCAGCTGCTGCAAAGGCACAAGGGAAAAGATGAAAAAGGGCTTCTGATCTATGACGAGGCGTCTCAGAAGGAAAGCCAGGAGCTTTCCGAAGCGTCTGAACCGTCCCACCGGAAAGAAGTCGTGGACGACGCGGTGATGGAGGAGATCCGGGGCTATGTCGCGGCACAGTACAGCGACCCGGAGCTGAATGTGAGTGTGATCGCGGAAAAATGGAACCTGTCGCTTTCCAGTCTCAGCCGGAAATATCGGGCGAAGATGGGACACGGGCTTCTGGACGAGATCCATATGGCCAGACTGAAAGAGGCGCACCAGCTTCTCGCCGAGGGGAGCACGGTAAAGGAAACGGCCGAAAAGGTCGGCTATCTCGAAGCAAGGGCGCTTGTACGGGCGTTTAAGCGGTATGAGGGCGTCGTTCCGAGTCAGCTGAAAGGAAAGTAAGAAAAGCGGATATGCGGGAAACTGCATATCCGCTTTTTGCGTCAAAAGGAAAAAAGAAATGCGCTTCTGCCGGATCGTCTGACAGAGAGTTTTGTCCATTTTTTGCGGGCCGGAAAGCGGCAAAAAATGGAAGGAGTTCATCATGGACTTCATCATTTCGTAAAAAATCATCCATTTTTTGCAGGAAAATGTAGCGGGAATTTCTGGCTCTTTTGCTTTTTAGGGCACTGCGCTATAATTAAGGCCAGTCAAGGATAAACTCAAAGCAGAAAGGATTTGATAGTATGGATCAGGCTGCGGCGAAACCAAAAAGCAACCGCAAATATTCCTGGCAGAACATCAAAAAGGACTTCAAAAAGAACAAAGCGCTTTTTTTGATGGGGCTTCCGACGGTGGCGTTTTTCATCATCTTCTGCTACATTCCGATGGGCGGTTTGCTGATGGCGTTTGAGAACTACAAACCGAACCTTGGACTTTTACACTCCAAGTTTGTAGGCATTGCAAACTTCCAGAGTTTTTTCCAGTCGATCTATTTCGGACGGGTGCTGAGAAATACGATCATCCTCTCGCTTTTACAGCTGTGCATCGAGTTCCCGTTTACCATTCTCTTTGCGCTGCTGCTCAACGAACTGGCCAGCCAGAAATATAAGAGAACGGTTCAGACGATCTCCTATATGCCCAACTTTATTTCGATGGTCGTTGTCGCGGGCATCATCGTGGACTTCTGTTCTTCTGATGGCGCGATCACCTCGATCGTATCGCTTTTCACCGGGAGCAACCAGAACCTTTTAAGTATTCCGGGGTATTGGAGAACGATCTATGTCGTGTCCGACCTCTGGCAGGGCGTCGGTTTCGGGTCGATCATTTATGTTGCGGCGTTGGCCGGGATCGACAAGTCGCTGTATGAAGCGGCGGAGATCGACGGCGCCAACCGCGCGCAGAGAATCTGGCACATCACGATTCCGGGAATCATGGGAACGATTATGATTATGCTGATCCTCAGAATCGGACAGATGCTTTCGGTCGGGTACGAAAAGACGATCCTGATGTACAACCCGCAGATCTATGAAACGGCGGACATCATCAGTTCGTTCGTTTACCGCAAAGGCTTACAGGAATCGGATTACGGCTATTCGACCGCCGTTTCCCTCTTCAACTCGGTCATCAACTTTGCGCTTCTGGTCATTTCCAACGGACTGAGCCGGAAGTTCACCGAGTCCAGCCTGTTCTGAGAAAGGAGAAGAGAAGATGGCAATCCGAAACAAATCGGTCGGCTCAAGAATTTTCGATCTGATCAATATCCTGTTTTTTGCGGCGGTCATTGTGGCCTGCATCATGCCGGTATGGCACGTTGTCTGCGCGTCGTTTTCGGACGCGTCGTGGGTTCTGAACCAGACAGGCATCATCTGGCGGATCTCCGGCTTCAATGTCAACGGCTATAAGCTCGTTTTCCAGAACAACTCGATCTGGACGGGCTTTGCGAACACGATCTTTTATGTCGTGACCGGAACGCTTCTCAGTATGCTTTTAACGGTCATGGGCGCGTATGCCTTTTCGAGAAAGGACTTTCTCTGGTCCAACCCCGTCATGTTCGGGATTTCGTTTACGATGATGTTCTCCGGCGGCATGATCCCGTCCTACATCCTCGTTACCCAGACCCTTCATATGTATGACAGCCGGCTGGCGATGATTATCCCGACGGCAATGAACGCCTTCAACCTGATTATCATCCGCACGGCGATGCAGAATGTTCCGGCTTCGCTTGAGGAATCGGCGATGCTCGACGGAGCGGGACGGTTCACGATCCTCTTCAAGATCGTCCTTCCGCTCATTAAGGCGACGCTCGCGACGGTCATGCTGTATATGGTCGTCGGGCAGTGGAACTCCTGGTTCAATGCATTGATCTATCTCCGCACCAGAACCAAGTTCCCGCTCCAGCTGATCCTCAGAGAGATTCTTATCACAGCGACGGACACGGCAAAAAGCTCGGGAAACACGATCGACTCTTCGTCCATATCGGGCGACCTGACCCTTTATAAGCAGCTCATCAAATACTGCACGATCGTAGTTTCGACCGTTCCGATGTTTATCTTCTATCCCTTCATCCAGAAGTATTTTGAATCGGGCGTTATGATCGGAGCGATCAAAGGATAACGAGAACGCAAAGTTCACTTTGCGTTCTCTCCGAAAAAATGCTGTGCATTTTTTCTCAGCAGGAGCAAGTGAGCGCTTCTTTCTCACTCAATGCGCAGCATTACTTTCTCAAAAAGCAAGTTCACTTTACGTTCTCTCCGAAAAATGTGATACATTTTTCTCGGCAACGTTCCTTGCACTTGAAACACGGTATACGGTATACTAAGTATACCGGCGTAAACGTAAAATTTATATCAGGAGGAAATCTAAATGAAAAACAGCAAAAAATGGACGGCTCTTGTATTGGCGGCGATGATGGCGGCGTCTTTTACCAGCTGCGGCGGAAACTCGGGTTCCACCGGTTCGACCGGCGGCGACGCTTCTTCAGCGGCCGCTTCGTCTGAAGGCAGCAGTGAGGGCAGCAGTGAAGGCAGCAGTGAGGGCGGCTCGGAAGCGGTCGAGGCGGAGGAACTGACTCTCCCGCTCAGCGAGGACACCGTTACCCTTACCTATTTTATCAACACCGACGGGAACGCTTCGATCGTCAAGACCGACTATAACGACAACGAATTTTTCCAGGAGCTCGAAAAGAGAACCAACGTCCATATCGACTGGCAGATGAACTCGCCGGCGGACTTTCAGACTAACTTCAACCTGATGATCGCGTCCAACCAGATGACCGATATTATCTACGGCGCACAGTATTACACCGACGGTATGGACGCCGGTATCGACGACGGGTACTTCATGGATCTGACCGATCTTATCCCGAAATATATGCCCAACTATTCGGCGCTTCGAAACAGTGAAGATCGAATCCGCGTCGCGACGATGACCGACTCGGGACGTCTCCCCGGTGTATACTTGATCCTGACCGAACCGCAGGGTCCCTGGATGGGTCTTCAGATCAGAAAAGACTGGTTGGATAAGGTCGGCATGGACGTTCCTGTGACCTTTGATGACTGGACGAATGTACTGACCGCGTTTAAGGATCAGCTGGGCGTTTACGCGCCCCTGTCGCTTAATGGCAACGGCTTTACCGACCTCGGCCGCGCGATGATGAGCGGATTCAACGTTGACTATACCTGGCAGCTGACCGGAGACGGATCGGTCGCTTACGGCCCGTCGCTCGACGGCTGGAGAGAATACATCACTCAGATGCACGATTGGTACGCGGCCGGCCTGATCGACCCCGACTTCATGTCCGCAAACTCCTTTATGGTTGACATGACGATGGTTATCACCGGAAAGACCGGCGCATGGTGCTCGATGTACACGATGCCCTCTCTCTATGAGTCTTCCTCTGAGGACAAAGAGATGAACATCGTTCCGGTCGCTTCTCCCAGAAAACAAGCGGGCGATGAGATCCATATCCGTATGAAGACGAACGATATCGGCAACCCCACCGCGATTTCCGCAAACTGCAAAAACCCCGAAATCGCGCTCAAGTGGCTCGACTATCTCTATTCGGAGGAAGGGGCCATGCTCGCAAACTACGGCGTTGAGGGCGATACCTATACGCTTAACGACAGCGGCGAGCCGGTCTTTACCGATAAGGTTCTCAACAACCCCGACTACTCCTTCTCTCAGGCGCAGGCCAGCTTCCTCTGCCCGCCCTCTTCGATTCCGAACCATTACGACTGGACGCGCGAACTCGGATCGGTTCCCGAAAAGGACGTCGCTTCCTATGACGTCTGGGGCTCGGTCAAGGACGACTGGATCATGCCTTCTCTGTCGCTGACCTCTGATGAAGCGGTCGAACGCGCAGGCATCATGACCGATATTCAGACCTATGCGCAGGAGCAGACCACCGCGATGATTACCGGTATCCAGGACGTAGAAACCTACTGGGATACCTATGTTGAGACGATGAAGAGCATGAACCTCGACCGTGCGGTTGAGATCACGCAGGCGGCTTACGATCGCTACCTCAACAGATAACCGAAAAACCAACGATAGAAAACGTCTCCGTCTTTCAAGTCATATCCGGGCGGAGGCGTTTACTAAAAACGGTTTTTGAACAAAAATAAAAAACTGGAGTAATTGCTGATGAATGAAATGATTCAGACAAAATACGGCGCGCTTCGCGGCGTAAAGAAAGACGGATATTCCCTTTTCGCCGGTGTGCCGTATGCAAAGGCGCCGGTCGGGGAGCTGAGATGGAAGGCTCCGGAAAAGCCGGAGAGCTGGGAAGGGGAGCGGGAAGCAGTCAAATTCCCGCATATTGCCTGGCAGAATCCGCAGACGCCGCCCGCGCCCGGAATGCCCGGCATCAACTACTATCAGGAGTTTTATTCCAACCCGGAGGATATTCCCGAGAGGGATGAGGACTGCCTGTATCTCAATATCTGGGTGCCGGATGAGACGGTCAAAAAGCCGGAGGGCGGTTTCCCGGTCGCGTTCTGGATCCACGGCGGTGCGTTTATGGGCGGCTACGGCTCGGAGAAAGAGTTCGACGGGGAAACATATGCGAAAAATGGCGTGATCCTCGTTACGGTCAACTACCGGCTCGGAGCGTTCGGGTTTCTGTATCTTCCGGAACTTGCGCAGGAGGACAAAAACGGCTCTTCCGGCAACTACGGGATCCTTGACCAGATCGCGGCGCTGCACTGGGTGAAGGAAAATATCGCGGCGTTCGGCGGGAACCCGGAAAAGGTCACGATCATGGGTCAGTCGGCAGGGGCGATGAGCGTACAGACGATCGTTTGTTCGCCGCTTTCAGAGGGGCTTCTCATGGGCGCGGTCATGCAGTCGGGCGGCGGCCTTTATAACCATATCTTCCACGGCCTTTCGATCGAAGAGGCGGCGGAAACCGGAAAGCGATTCATGGAGATTGCCGGGGCGGAGAGCCTTGCCGATTTAAGAAAGATCCCGGCGGAGGAACTGGTTGCGGTCAACGGTAAGCTGATGATGGAATGGATGATGGCGGGGAAAGGTTTCCCCTTTTCCCCGGTCATTGACGGGTATCTGTTGAAAAAAGGGTACGATGAGACGATCGCCGCAGGGGAGATCCCCGATATTCACTATCTGCTCGGAAGCTGCGGAGACGATATCTGGTGCAGACCGGAGAACACCGCCGCCGGGATTTACAGCTCGCTCTATTACGGATGCATCAACTGGAGCCTTGCGGAACAGCTGCACGGCCGGGCACCCGCGTATGTCTATTATTTTGACCGCAAGCTCCCCGGAAATGAGGACGGAGCCTTCCATTCGGCGGAACTCTGGTACACCTTCCATACCCTTTCCCGCTGCTGGCGGCCGATGGAAGAGCATGACTATGCGCTCGCGGATACGATGAGCGGATATTGGGCGAATTTTGTAAAGACGGGCGATCCCAACGGCGAGGGGCTTCCTCAGTGGAATCCCTGCGGCGTGGAGGATCACCATGTACAGATTCTGAAATAAGGAGGACGCGGGCGCTATGGAAAAGATGCGGACAAGGGTTTATACCGACCTGACCAACTATGAGATTGAGCAGTACCTAAAATGCAACGACGTTATCATCATCCCGGTCGGCAACGCTGAGACCCACGCGGGCTATCCGGTCGACGCCGAGTACGTGATGGCCGAGGGATACGCAAGGCTTTTAGCCGAACGGGTCGATGGGCTGATGCTTCCCAATGTCGTTTATTTCAACCCCGGCGGAACCCAGATCGGGCGGGGCACGATTCACATGAGCATGACCGAGAGCTTCCGGTATACCAAGGAGTTGGCCTATTCGCTTCTGAATCAGGGTTTTAAGCGGCAGATCTGGATTCCGTCTCATGTCCCGACTTCCAACTTCCTGCTGGCGATGGTGACCGAGTTTTTCGATGAGACAAAGGTGCCGATGCTCTTCCTCGATATCGGCGCCTATCTTGAAAACGTCGGCGCGACCCTTTCGATGTCGGAACTTTTCTCCGGAAAGAAAGCGCGCATCGCTTCCGGAGAAGAGGTCAACCCGATGAACGACTGGATGATCGGAAGCTATAAGCTGGCGGGGCGGCTGAATGCCATTCCGGCTAAGGGAGAGGTCGATTTTCCTCCGGCGCCGCCTGCTGAGGGAATTTTCCCCAACTGGTTTCCGGAGTATGATATCCTCGGAAAGTGCTGCCGGACGATGGGTGCGCCCGCTCCCTTTTACTACGCGCATCCCGACGAGCATATCGGCCCGCCGGTCGCTCAGTTTACCCGCGAGGAGCTGGAGCATCACGCGGACATTGGAATCCAGTATATGAACGAGTCGCTCGACAAGGCGCAGCTTGACCGTCTGATGCAGGCGTTCACCCATTTGCAGGAATACATGGAAGAGGTCGTCGGGAAAAATTATGACCACCTTCCGAAAAGTCCGTACAGCCCGGTCAGTCCTTTCAGCCGGTAATAAAAAGATAAGATTTGTACAAAAGTGTGAGGAAATGCTCTTTTATTTAGAAGATAAATGTATTATAATGGAGACAGTCTCTTTGGATAAAACAGAATTTTCAAAAGTTTGAAAGGAAGAAATCATATGACTCAGAATGTATATCCGCCCATGTCGGAGCGAGAAGTAAGAAATGCCGCGGCCGCGAGAAAAGCGGCGTCGGAAGGAATGGTACTGCTCAAAAACCGCGACGGCGCGCTTCCGCTTGATAAGGCGCGTCCGATCGCTCTTTTTGGAAACGGCGCAGTGCGGACGGTACGCGGCGGAACCGGATCGGGCGACCCGTTCAACGGCGGTCTTTCGGGCGGCGGAGCGGTCGATGTCGATCTCTCGCCCCGGTATCATATCAACATCCTTCCGTCGATGAAGGCGGCGGGATTTGAGATCCTGACCGAAGAAGCGCTTCTCGCCTATGCGGAAAAATATGACGCCTTCCGGCATCAGCAGAAGGATTTTGTCATGAGCGTGTTCCGCTATCCGGAAGAAATGCTGACGGGTGAGACGGCGGAGGCGCTCAGCCAAAAGACTGATACGGCGGTTTATGTCATTTCGCGCAATTCCGGCGAGGGCAACGACCGTTCGCTTCTGAAAACGGTTTCGATGGATGGAAAGGAAGTCACGGTCGGAGATTATAATCTCTGTGAGACGGAAAAGGAAAATTTAGCGCTGCTGCGGCGGCATTTTAAGAAACTTGTCCTCGTCCTCAACGTTCCCGGCCCGATCTCCGGAAACGATCTGGAAGGATGCGATCCGGACGCGATCCTGGTCATGGGACAGGCCGGGCAGGAAGGTGGAGACGCGGTGACCGACGTTTTGTCGGGCGCAGTCAGCCCTTCCGGTCATCTGACGGTGACGTGGGCGGCGGACTATGCCGACTATCCGACCGCCGGAAACTTTTTAAGCGACAACGATACCGCGAAATATGAGGAAGGGGTTTATGTCGGCTATCGGTATTTCTCGACCTTCGGGAAAAATGCAGCCTATCCCTTCGGATACGGTCTGAGCTATACCGACTTTGCGCTTTCCGAGTATCAGGCGGAACTGGAAGAGGACGCCTTAAAGGTATCGGTCAAGGTAACCAATACCGGTAAGACTTCCGGCCGGGAGGTCGTTCAGGTCTATTCCGGCGCGCCGGACAGCGAGATGGATATGCCGGAGATCGAGCTGAAGGGATTTGCAAAGACGAAAGTCTTAGCGCCCGGTGAGAGCGAAACGGTTTCGGTTCTGATTCCGCTTCGTCGTCTCGAAAGCTATGACGAAGAAAAATGCGCCTATATCCTGTCTAAGGGCGATTACCGGATCTCGGTCGGCGTCAGCGCCGAAGCAGTCACGCCGGTCGCAAGAGTACGGATTCCCGAAACGGCAGTCACCAGCATGGTCACCGAAAATGTTCTTCCGCTCGTTCAGCCGCTTGAAGAAAAAGCCGCTCCCCGCGGAAAAGAATATCCCGGATGGGAGGATACGCCGGTCCTTGAAGCCACGCTTCTTCCCGAAACGATTGATGAGCGGTCGGTTTATGCCGACGGGCGGGTCACGACCTATACGACCGATCCCGAATACAAAGCGGTCATGCCGTATGAGGACGTAAAGCTCGTTGAAAAAAAGGACTATACGCTTCAGGACGTCAGGGACGGAAAGGTAAGCTTTGAGGAATTTGTCGCGCAGCTTACCCCTGAAGAAGTCGCCGATCTCTGCGTCGGAACCGGCTGGGGCACTCCCGATCAGCGGGAACCGGTCGTCGGAAGCAGTTCGGAATCGGTACCCGGCGCGGCGGGCGAAACGACCCATGCGCTTGAGAGAATGGGCGTTCCGTTCGTGGTGCTGGCAGACGGCCCCGGCGGCATCCGCATCACTCAGGAATATGAGGCGACCGAAGCTTCGACCGGGAAAAAGGTCACGGTTTATCACTACTGCACCGCGTGGCCGGTCGGAACGCTTTTGGCGCAGTCGTTTGATCCGGAAGTTCTGGAGACGGTCGGAAGATGCATCTCGGATGAACTGAGCGAGATGAAGATCGCCATCCTTTTAGGCCCCGGCATCAACATTCAGCGCGACCCGCTCTGCGGAAGAAACTTTGAGTACTTCTCGGAGGATCCGCTGCTGGCCGGAAAGCTCGCCGCCGCGATCGTCCGGGGGATTGAACATAATCCCGGCGTCGGCGCCTGCATCAAGCATTTCGCCGCCAATAACCAGGAAACCAACCGCAATGGCGTAGATTCGGTCGTTGGTCAGCGCGCGCTCAGAGAAATCTATCTCAAGCCGTTTGAGATCGCGGTCAAGGACGCACAGCCGGCCAGCATCATGACCTCGTATAACCTTATTAATTCCCAGCAGACGGCCGACAGCTATGATCTGTGCACCAATATCGCGCGCGGAGAATGGAACTTCGGCGGGCTGATTATGACCGACTGGAACAGCGGCACGGCATGGATGTCGATGCGGGCGGGGAATGATATGATGATGCCCGGCGGCCCTCAGCGCTCGGCGAATATCGTCATGGCGATGAAAACGCTTCAGCCGGAATTCGATGAGCGCGGGATGGTCAGGATGGATCGGATGATGCCGGGTCTGCCCCTTTACGCGCCCGCATGGAATTCTTTCGAGCTTTCTCCCACCGGAGAGGACACGATTCTGGCTCCGCTCGGAAAAGGGCATACGGCCGAGGAAAAAGACGGGAAGATTCTGGTGGATGGTGAGCCGATCTATGTCCGCATGAACGATCTTCGGCTCTTTTTCGCCGATCCGGCGCACTACAATCCCTTTGCGGGAGATGTTACCTCCGATGTGGCAAAGGTCGTAGAGGGCGGAAAAGCGATTCTCTACCGCGGACGCTTTGAAAAAGAGAAGAGACTCTGTCTGGGCGACGTACAGCGCTGCGCCGTTCATAACCTGAAGATCATCGCAAATTCGGTCACGATGGGATAAATCGTTCATTGTAAAAAAATAAGGAGGAATATCAAATGTCGATCAAAACCGCACAGACCGCTTTTGGAACCGTCAGCGGCGTTTTGGAAGAAGGCGTCATGCTCTTTAAGGGCGTTCCCTATGCGGCTCCTCCGGTCGGCAAGCTTCGCTGGAAGCCGCCGGTCGATCCCGAGCCTTGGGAAGGCGTGCGGGCGTGCGATCGGTTTGCCGCCCGTCCGATGCAGCCCGGTGGAACCGGGCTTTCGATCGAACCGTGGGCGTCGGATTTTTATTACATGGGCAACCCGCCGATGAGCGAGGACTGCTTGTACCTGAATATTGCGACCGCGGCGGAATCGGCGGACGAAAAACGCCCGGTTTACATCTGGTTCCACGGCGGCGGACTCTCCAGCGGATACAGCTATGAGATCGAGTTTAACCCGGAAGTCCTTGCCAAAAAAGGCGTAGTTGTCGTAACGGTCGGCCAGCGCTTAAACGTATTCGGCTATCTCTCGCTTCCGCAGCTTTCGTCCGAGCAGGACGGGATCAGCGGTAACTATGGGCTGATGGACGAGGTCAAGGCGCTGGACTGGGTCGTAAAAAACATTGCGGCCTTCGGCGGCGACCCGGAGAAGATCACGATCGGCGGTCAGTCGGGCGGCACTGCCAAGACCGGCGCACTGGCCACCTGCCCGATGGCGGCGGGAAAGGTCAAACGGGTCATCAACCAGAGCGCGCTCAACTGGGACGTTCATTTCCAGACGGTCAAAGAGGGCGAGAAAAACGGCGAAGCCTATCTGGAGGCGCTCGGACTTTCTCCCGATCTTTCGGTAGAAGAGCTTAGAAAGATCCCGGCCGATCGTTTTTACCAGATCTCCGATCCGCCGATCGGTGCGCCCGGCCCCCGGATTCCCGGCTCGATGGTATGCGACGGGAAATGGGTGGAAAACGTCGATATGACGGTGAGCTTCGATAAGTACGCAGGAAACTGCGACTATATCGCGGGCGGAAACTGGGGCGAAAGCCCGCTCGCCAAGGGCTTCTTCCTCGGCGGGAAGCCGATCCATTCGGCAAAGGAGATGTACGACGCGATCAAGGAAGTGACCGGCGAAGAGTTGTACGAGAAATATGATGTCGAGAATCTTTTCCCGGTTTCGGATGAGGACGCAGATAAAATGGCGCGTCATCTGGCGATTGAAGGGCTTACGGGATTTGGCGGCAATATGAAAAACCGCTATTTCGGCGCTTACCGCGCGGAGAAATTCCCCGGCGCCAAGACCTTCTCGTATGTATTCAGCCATGTCACGCCGGTTCGCCCGGAGGACTACGACATTCCGCTGCGCAATCCGGACACGATGCTTGCGTGGCACTCGAGCGAGCTTTGGTACACCTTTGACTCGCTTCGGGAAGATGTTCCGCCCGCAAGACCCTGGAAGGAATGGGACTTTACGCTGGCGGACATCATGAGCAGCTATTGGGCCAACTTCATTAAGACCGGAGATCCCAACGGCGAAGGGCTTCCCCTGTGGCCGGAAAGCGATGTGCAGTACGGCTGGATCGAACTGGGCGATACCATTACCCCGCATCAGGGGATGGACGGAAAGAAGGACGAGCTTCTTTTTGACTGCCTGAAAGTGAACAATGATCTTCCCGGACTGAAATAATCGATGAAAATCTCTTCGCCGTTTCGGAGTTTTGAAACGGCGGGGAGATTTTTTTTGTGCTTTTCGGATCGGTGAAAAGGTAGAATAAATGCTGCGGAACAAGTTCCGCGACGCTTCCGATTTTATCCTTAACGGATAAAATCAATAAGGTAGAATAAAAATGCTGCAAAACAAGTTTTGCGGACGCTATCGTATTTGTCCTTGGCGGACAAATACAATAAGGTAGAATAAAAATGCTGCAAAACAAGTTTTGCGGACGCTATCGTATTTGTCCTTGGCGGACAAATACAATAAGGTAGAATAA
>JALEHK010000064.1 GCA_022770625.1 Oscillospiraceae bacterium
CCGCCACTAAGAAAAGAAAAGTAAACTTATCTTTTCTCCGTTCGACTTGCATGTGTTAGGCGCGCCGCCAGCGTTCGTCCTGAGCCAGGATCAAACTCTTAATTTGATCATATTAAAACATCTCTTTGTAGAAATGTAATAAACTTTTCTCAGAACAACTCTGACGATTTGTTCAAATCGCTTTGTTGCTTTGAATTACTTGTTTGGATTTTCAAAAGAAATCCGGGTTTTCGTTCATTAGCATATACTGTTTAATTTTCAAGTTCCTTGTGAAATCACCGTCATACCGACAGCTCTTTCATATCACCTACGAATCAGAGATTCGTTCGGTTGCTGTCTTTCGTGACAGCTTTATTATTATATCATGCCGTTTCCTTTTTGTCAAGAGGTTTTTGAAGTTTTTTGAAAAAGTTTTTTGAGGAAGCTTTCAGCTTCTCAACAAACTTTTCATCATGCTTCACAAACTTTTTCCATCAGGATTGTGCATCGATACAATTTTCAAGCTACATTCACGTTCGATTCGAGCTTTTTGAGTTCGTGTCTCACGCGACAGCTTGTCTATAATACCACCGGGAGAAGAATTTGTCAACGGTTTTTTGAGGATTTGGAGAGATGAATAGAAATTAAAGTCTCATTGGCGAAATTTTACAAGAAAACATCTGTATATTGTGGTGGATACTGCTCCAGATTCTCATCTTGCATAAGAATATCTATCTTTCTATAGTATAGAAAACGCTTTTGTGATTAGATTTTTTGTTCTCAGTTAAAGGCTGCTTATTGTACGATTTTTGATGGAAAATAGTGTATGCGAAGGGAAGCAAAAAGCCCGCGCAGTTCAAACTCTGCACGGGCTTTTCTTTTACAGTCTGTGTTCGTCCATCCGGTCGAGCCAGGAGCAGGCCAGTTCAAGCGCCTCCAGCCATCCTTCCTTCTCCGACTTGCGCGGCACCAGCTTTTCCAGCGGCACGGTCGGGTCGGTGGACATCATCTGCATCGAGATCTTTTCGGCGACTTCCATTTCGCCGTCCTTTTTGGTCGAATGGATCTGCATCATCACGACGTATGGGTCGCTCATCCGGCCGTAATAAACGACGTTTTTATTCCGCACCAGCGGACGGTTTTTATAGGTAAAAAATGCTTCACTCATTTAATCGCTCCTTCTTTGCAACAGCCTTGCGGATTCTCTCCCTTGAGGAGTTTGCTTCAATTTTACCATACAAAGCGGGTATTGTAAAGCAGAAAAATGTTAACTTTCTACTGAACGAAAAAAATTGCAAAAAAGGTGTTGACAAACGGCGAAGGATGCGCTATAATAATCAACGTCGCAAGGACAGACAGTCCGGTGCGAAAGACCTGGCCCGGTAGCTCAGTTGGTTAGAGCGCCAGCCTGTCACGCTGGAGGTCGTGGGTTCGAGCCCCATTCGGGTCGCCAATTTTCTTCCCTCCGTTCTACGCCTCTGTAGCTCAGTCGGTAGAGCAGGGGACTGAAAATCCCCGTGTCGTTGGTTCGATTCCGACCGGAGGCACCATTTATGCGGATTTAGCTCATCTGGTAGAGCGCCACCTTGCCAAGGTGGAGGTAGCGAGTTCGAGCCTCGTAATCCGCTCCACAATAAAAGTGCTGTCGAAATATCGGCGGCGCTTTTTCTTTTGTTCGTGCAGCATACCGCCCGTTCCCGATATTTCCCGGGAACGGGCGGTTTTGTTTATTGGTGGGACTGGCGCTCTTTAAGCTCTTTGAGCCAGATCTGCTCGTTTTCGTGGCGGCTGGGGCGCCCCATCAGGTCACGCACCGCCGTGCGAACGTCTTTCCCCTCTTCCAGAACAAGGTTGAGCTGTTCGACGATCGGCATCTCGACACCCTTTTCCTGCGCCAGTTTCCATGCGGTTCCGGCAACGATACAGCCTTCGACCGTCATACCGACCCGGCGGATTGCTTCCTGCGCGGGGATACCTTGGCCGATATAAAGGCCGGCGCGGTAGTTGCGGGAATGGAGGCTGGTGCAGGTAACGATCAGATCCCCGATCCCGGTCAGGCCCGCAAAAGTCGCGGGATCCGCCCCCATGGCGCTCCCCAGACGTGCGATCTCAGCCAGTCCGCGGGTCATGAGCGCGGCCTTGGCGTTGTCTCCAAGCCCCATCCCATCGCACATTCCGGCGCAGACGGCGATGATATTCTTCAAGGCTCCGCCCAGCTGTGCACCGATAATATCGTCGCAGACATAGATTCTCAGCCGGTCGTTCGAGAGCACGTCCTGAACATATTCGGCGTTCGCACGGCTTTTGGACGCCGCGTCGATCGTTGTCGGAACGCCGCGGGCGATTTCCTCCGCGTGAGACGGCCCCGAAAGGATAATCGCCGCCCGGTCGGGAATCTCTTCCTCGATAACTTCGCTCAGGAGCTTGCAGCTTCCCTTCTCAAGGCCCTTCGCGACATTGACCACAACCGTTTCGGGCGAAAGGAACGGGCGCACACGCGCCGCTGTTTCGCGCACAGCAAACGATGGAACCGCTAAAATCACCAGATCCGCGCCCGCCGTCTCCGAAATATCCGCCGTTACGCGGATTCCGGGATTGACCGGAACGCCCGGCAGCAGCTTTTTATGCTCGCCGTCCCGGATGATCGCGTCGACTTCCTGCTGAAACAGACCCCAGAGGGTCACTTCATGTCCATAACGGAAGCAGGTCGCCGCAAGCGATACGCCGAAACCGCCTGTTCCGAGAATCGATATTTTTGCCATAGATAAACTCCGTTTTCCAATATTTTCTTCATAATAAAAGCAGGCACAAAACCCGCCTTTTTACTGTACCACACTTTCCATACGGAAACAACCCAGGAAAAATGAATATTGTTTGGTACAAAAGAAAAATCGGGACTGCCTTCCGACAATCCCGGTTTTCAATCTTTATTTTTTCTTTTTAAAGCTGCTTTCGGTTCCGTTTATCAGCCGCTTGATATTCGCACGGTGGAAAAAGATGACCAGACCGCCAATCACAAGCGCTACAAGCGTGTCCCAAAGCACCGTTTCCGAATGCTGCACCAGTCCGAAAACAAGCGTCAGCACCGGATACATCGCCGCAACGGTGATCGAACCAAGCGAGACGATCTTGCTGGCAAAAAAGACCGCCAGAAAGATCACCAGAAGCGCCAGCAGAATCCACGGATTCAGGATCAGGATGACGCCCGCCGAAACCAGAATCCCCTTCCCGCCCCGGAAGCCGTAAAAGACGGGAAAGCAGTGCCCGAGCATGACGCAGATCGCGACGATATAGGCGCCGTAAAACGGAAAACCCGAAAATCCGGCATACCCGCCGACCGTTACCGCCAAAAGATGCGCCAGAAGCATCGCGATCGCACCCTTGGCGAAATCCCCGATCGTCACCAGCACCGCCGGGCATTTTCCGAAAGTGCGAGCCACATTAGTCATTCCGGCGTTTCCAGAGCCGTAGTCGCGGATGTCCTTATGATACAAAAGGCGGCAGACGATGATCGCGAAGTTCGCGCATCCGATCAGATAGGATACAGCTGCCGTCAGCAGTACAAAAAGCGCTGTTCTCATTCAGAAAGCCCCTCCCTTTCAGCCGAGTCCTTACGCATCGTTCCGGTCGCGTTCCCGGATGATAAAGCGGATCGGCGTTCCTTCCAGGCTGAAGGTATTGCGGATCTGGTTTTCAAGATACCGCTGATAGGAGAAATGGAAGAGGTCCTTTCTGTTGACGAAAGCGACGAATGTCGGCGGTTTGGTGGAAGCCTGAGTCATATAATAGATCTTCAGTCGTTTACCCTTATCGGACGGAGGCTCGACCCTTGCAACCGCGACCGAGAGAAGGTCGTTCAGCTGACCGGTGGTCGCACGGAAAGCGTTGCGCTCGGAAACGGTGTGGATCAGTTCATAGAGCTTTCCGAGGCGCTGGCCGGTGACAGCAGAGATAAAGATGAAGGGAACGTAGCTCATAAAGCTGAAGTCCTTCTGGAGCTTATCGGTGAATTCCTTCATCGTCTTATCGGTCTTGTTTTCGACCGCGTCCCATTTATTGACGGCAACGATGCAGGCCTTTCCCTGCTCATGCGCATAGCCGGCGACCTTGGAATCCTGCTCGGTAAAGCCGACCGTCGCGTCGATGACGATAACCGCGACGTCCGCCCGGTCAACCGCCATATAGGCACGCAGCACCGAATAGCGCTCGATATTGTCCAGGACGCGGGATTTCCTCCGGATACCGGCGGTATCGATAAAGAGGAACTTTCCGTACTCGTTCTCCACCCGGGTATCGACCGCGTCGCGGGTCGTACCGGCGATATTGGAGACGATCACCCGCTCCTCGCCCGCCATTTTATTAATCAGGGAGGACTTTCCGACGTTGGGCTTGCCGATGACCGCAACCTTGATGAGGTCTTCGTCCTCGTCCTCATTCGTTTCCTCCGGGAGGAAGCGGAGCACCTCGTCCAGAAGATCGCCGGTGCCGTGCCCGTGAACCGACGAAACGGCGACCGGATCGCCCAGGCCAAGGTTATAAAATTCGTAGAATTCGGCCGGAACATCGCCGATCCCGTCGCATTTATTGACGCAGAGGACGACCGGCTTTCCGCTCTTTAAGAGCATCTGTGCAACGTCATGGTCGGTCGCGGTGACGCCGTCCCGAACGTCCACGACCAGAATAATCACGTCGGCGCGTTCGATCGCGACCTCCGCTTGACGGCGCATCTGACTTAGGATCACGTCATCCGACTGTGGCTCGATACCGCCGGTATCGACCAGCATAAAGCTGTGTCCCAGCCATTCGCACTCGGCGTAGATCCGGTCGCGGGTAACGCCTGGGGTATCTTCAACGATCGAAAGGCGCTGGCCGATCAGTTTATTGAAAAGGGTCGATTTTCCGACGTTCGGACGTCCGACAACCGCCACTACGGGTTTTGCCATTCTCATCATCCTTTCTCGCAGTTTACTTTTCACTTACCGCAAAAACGCCCGATAAAGCACGAAGCCTTACCGGGCGTCCTCAACCGTTTCAGCGGGTCGATTAAGCTTCCTTATGGATAACTTCGACGCCGTTGTAATAACCACAGCTGCCGCATACCTTGTGAGGAGCTTTCAGCTCGCCACAGTTGGGGCATCTGGAGAATGCGGGAACATTCAGTTTCCAGACTGCGCTGCGTCTTTTATCTCTTCTTGCCTTGGATACTTTTCTCTTCGGTACTGCCATCGTCGGGCACCTCCATGATTTTATTTGATGGTAAAATCGGGGAGCGGCGGCAACCTGATTGCTCAGTTACGTAAAGTCCCCAGTCTTTTGGTTTTTCAGGAGAACAGATCGGACAGCGCCTGCCATCTCGGATCAATGTCCTTCGTTTTGCAGTCACAGCTGCCGAGATTCAGATCTTTGCCGCACTGCGGGCAGAGTCCCTTACAATCCTCTCTGCACAGAACTTTGGTAGGCAGTTCCAGCATCAGGTCGGCTCTGGCCAGTTCAGCCAGATCAAGGATCCCGTCCTCACAGACAACATAATCGAATTCTTCGTCGTCGGTATTGGACAGTTCTCTTACCACAATGTGAGAGAAGCTGTAATCAACAGGCTTCTCAAACGCCTTCAGGCAGCGGTCACAGGTAAGCGACAGAACCGATTTCACACTGAAAACAAGCCTTACCACTCCGGCTCTGTTTTCAATCGTTCCTGCAACCCGGACGGGCTGAGTAAAAGGCATTGCACCGTACAGTTTTTCCTTTGACAGATCGAGGGAACAGTCAATCTCCTGTTTCGCCCCGGGCAGATCAAACAACTGCTTTAAATCCAGATTCATCTCGACACCTCATAATGCCACAAAAATAATTATAGTATAGAGTTTCCCGGTTTGTCAACCCCCATTTTTACAATGGGGATAGAATTTTAAGCCGGAAACTGCCGGGAAAATGGAAAGATTGCCAGCCGCTGCCAAAACGCGAACACGCCGGTCAAAATCCGCCGAACCGTACAACTCTTCTCCGCGTGAGCCGCTTATCCGCTCTATTATAAGGAAGAAGGTTCGTTGAAAACCTGCTCTTATAAAGGAGCGCTTCGCGCGTACTTTTTATTATATCAATCTCTCCGGGAAAAAGCAAGCGAAAAACGGGATTTCCGGGAAAATTCCCGGAATTTTTCCACCGGTTTTCCTATGGTACGATGTGTAAAAGGCGCGTCCATTTTTCCAAAATGTAAAAAAGGTGAAGAAAAAACCGGCGAATGTTGATTTCTTCGCCGGTTCTCCCTCTTCTTGCAGCGGTTATTCACCGTTTCCACCGAGTTTTCCACACGGGCAGAATCCGGATGTTTTTGTCTGAAGGACACGAAATTCTGGGATTTTTGGATGTGCAGTTGTGCTCTCAAGCGTACTATGCTATACTGACGCGAAGAGAACGTTTATAATTATACAAGGTTTGGGAGGCGCAGACTATGTTTCGTTCAAGCTTCTCCAGTCCGGCGGCGGTTTTATCTTTTCCGGATGAAAAAACGAAAAATCCCGTTCTCCCCTCTTGACAAATTCCGCGCCGGATTCTATAATAAAAACCAATCTATCTGATAAACAAGGGTGATTTATATCCACTGCAAATCATACAATTCAAGCTCCTGTATTACAGGAGACGTTTCAGGAGGTGAAGGGAAATGAAAATGACCGTCAGTGAAGCGATGATCCGCTGCCTCGAAGCCGAAGGCATCAGCACCATCTTCGGCTATCCGGGCGCGACGATCTGCCCATTTTATGATGCGCTCTCCCATTCCCCGATCCGCCATGTTCTGGTTCGTACCGAACAAAACGCCGGACACGCCGCAAACGGCTATGCCCGCATGACCGGGAAGCCCGCTGTATGCGTCGTTACCTCCGGCCCCGGCGCGACCAACCTGATCACCGGCATCTCGACCGCCTATATGGATTCGATCCCGATGGTCATCATCACCGGCCAGGTCGTCTCCTCCCTTCTGGGAAGCGACGTTTTCCAGGAGGTTGACATCACCGGTTCGGTCGAGCCTTTCATTAAACACAGCTACCTCGTAAAGGATCCCGCCGAAATCGGAAGAGTCTTTAAGGAAGCGTTCTACATCGCCGGTTCCGGACGTCCGGGGCCTGTTCTGATTGACATCCCGATGGATGTCCAGAAGATGGAGGTCGATTTTACCTATCCGGAAAAAGCGGTCATCCGTTCCTACCGTCCCAGCTTCAAGGGACACATCGGTCAGATCAACAAGGCGGCCGCCGCGATCGCAAAGGCCAAGCGCCCACTGATCGTTGCGGGCGGCGGTATCTTTATCAGCCGCGCCGAGGAAACGCTCCGCACCTTTGCCCATAAGACCCACATTCCGGTCGTCAACACGCTGATGGGGATCGGCGCGATGCAGCCGAACGATCCGGTTCAGCTGGGGATGATCGGGATACACGGCGTCCGTCCCGCAAACTACGCGGTGAATCAGGCGGACGTGCTGATCCTCTGCGGCGCACGTGTTGCCGACCGCACGATCCCGAACCCGGAAGCGCTCGCCCGCCACAAAACGATCATCCATATGGACATCGATCCGGCGGAGATCGGAAAGAATATCGGCGTCGATATCCCGGTCGTCGGCGACATCCGGATGATTTTAAGCCAGCTGACCGAGGCGTTTGAAAAAAGTGATTTTCAGACGGACGAAAACAGCTGGAACGACTGGTGGGAAGAACTGCTCTATCAGAAATCGGAGTATCATCCCGACCACAGCGAACGAAAAGGTTTCGTCAATCCCAAGCTCTTTATGCACGAGCTTTACAGCCAGCTTCCCGATAACTCGATCGTCGTTGCCGACGTCGGCCAGAACCAGATGTGGGCGGCCAACGAGTTCTCCGTTAAAAACGGACGGTTTTTGACCTCCGGCGGCATGGGAACGATGGGCTATTCTCTCCCCTGTGCCATCGGCGCGAAAGCCGCCTGCCCCGACCGGATGACCGTTTCGGTCTGCGGAGACGGATCATTCCAGATGTGCTTCATGGAGCTTGCGACCGAATGTCAGCATCATATCCCGGTCAAGACGGTCGTTTTCACCAACAACCGTCTTGGCATGGTTCGCGAACACCAGCGGGTCGCATGGGATAACAACCTCACCGCCGTTTTCCTCGACGGAAGCCCGGATTTCGCAAAGCTCGCGGAAGCCTACGGCATCCCGTCGGCGCGGATCCATCTCGACGAACAGATCGACGTCGCGATCAACAGCCTGATCCATTCGGAAGGGCCTTTCCTTCTCGAGGTCATCGTTGATCCGCTCGAACCGACGCTGTAAGGGAGGACGGTACTATGAAACATACGCTTTCCGTTCTGGTTGAAAACCACGCAGGCGTTCTGTCCCGCGTATCGGGGCTTTTCGCGCGGCGCGGCTTCAATATCGACTCTCTGGCCGTCGGAACCACGACCGATCCCGGAGTATCCTGCATCACGATCGTGGCTGATGATAAGGAAAATGCGATCGAACAGATCGAAAAACAGCTCAACAAGCTGATCGACGTCATTAAAGTCAAGGACTTCACTCCCGAGGGCATCATTTCCCGCGAGCTGATGCTCATCAAGGTCAACGCTACCGGTCAGACCCGGCAGGAAATCAGGGAACTTGCGGATATGTACGGCGCGAAGATCGCCGATATTACCCGCAACTCGATGACGATCGAATGCTGCAACACGACCGAGCGGCTGGAAAACCTGATCGACATCCTGCGTCCCTATGGACTCAAGCAGGTTATCCGAACCGGATCGATCGCCCTTGAAAAAGGGAGTGAGCAGTTCTCCGTTTAACTCAAAAGCCCTGCCGCTTCGGCGGCTCAGCCCATAGATTACTCAAAAAGCTTAACGTTTAGGAGGAAATTCCAATGGCAGTTAAAATTTACTATCAGAAAGACTGCGACATCCATGCACTTGACGGCAAAAAGGTCGCTGTTATCGGTTTCGGCTCTCAGGGTCATGCACACGCACTGAACCTGCGCGATTCCGGCGTTGATGTTGTTGTCGGTCTGTACGAAGGCTCCAAGTCCGCTGAGAAGGCGAGAAAAGCCGGTCTGACCGTTATGAGCGTTGCTGAAGCGACCAAGGCTTCCGATATCATCATGGTTTTGATCCCCGACGAGAAGCAGGCTGACGTCTACAAGACCGAGATCGCTCCTTATCTGACCGAAGGCAAGACCCTTGCTTTTGCTCATGGCTTCAACATCCACTTCAAACAGATCGTTCCTCCCGCAAACGTTGACGTTATCATGATCGCCCCCAAAGGCCCCGGCCACACCGTTCGTTCCGAGTATCTTGAGGGTCACGGCGTTCCCGATCTGATCGCAGTTCATCAGAACTACACCGGCCACGCTCTGGACAACGGCCTTGCTTACGCAGCTGGCATCGGCGGCGCAAGAGCCGGCGTTCTCGAGACCACCTTCAAGATCGAGACCGAGACCGACCTGTTCGGCGAGCAGTGCGTCCTCTGCGGCGGTGTTACCGCTCTGATGCAGGCTGGCTTTGAGACGCTGGTTGAAGCTGGCTACGCTCCCGAAAACGCTTACTTCGAGTGCATCCATGAGATGAAACTGATTGTTGACCTGATCTACAACGGCGGCTTCTCCAAGATGCGTTATTCGATCTCCGACACCGCTGAGTTCGGCGACTACGAGACCGGCAAGAGACTCATCACCGATCAGACCAAGACTGAGATGAAGAAAGTTCTTTCCGAGATTCAGGACGGCACCTTTGCTTCCAAGTGGATCTCCGAGAACAAATCCGGCGGACGCGCACACTTCCTCGCTGCCCGCGAAAAAGCTGCCGAGCATCAGCTCGAGAGCGTCGGCGCCGAGCTGCGCAAGCTCTACTCCTGGAACAACGAAGCAGACAAGTACGACGAGACCAAATAAGTTTCGGCTGTACGTTGTACGCTGCATGAAAAATGCCCGCCGGTTGGCGGGCATTTTTGTTTTTGGATTATTTTTTGGGTCTTGCTGCGTCAAGACCGTCTTGCTAACGCAAGACGATGAGAATCGGAGCATTTTGGAAGTTGTGAAAAAGGTTCCGTGTCGGCAACTCCTGCAAACCGAGGGCTTTGCCCTCTGGACACCCACAAGCCTTTCTGCCAGACAAGCTGGCATTACGAAATTGCTACGCAATTTCAATAAGGAAAATCAAACTAGCTTGACCTAAACTTTTCTGGCTTCCGAATCCGGCAGGTTTTTCGCTCACACGGGAGTTTTGGCAGTTTTCAAGCCCCGTAGAGGGTGCTTGAAAATACCGGTCGCTCCGACCGGTAAGCTGAAACTCCATGTTTTTTTCTTTGCGCAGAGCAAAGAAAAATGAGGGCTTGACCCCAAAATCTATTGACCGATTCCGAAAAAGTTTCTGGAAAATCCTTCTGTCTTTTCTCTCTAAAACCTATCGGCGTGGCAATCGCTTTGGAATTTCCTAAAGCCTACCTCAGTGGGTCTACAAAAATTTAGGGGCGCCCTTTTCAAAGGGCGCGCGTACCCCTAAAGCTCTTCCGAAAAGCAATCACTCTTCTGAGGCAGCATTTTTCTCCTGTTCGATCAGATCAGCGAGCGTAACCGACTCCAGATATCCGTCTACCGTTTTCTGAAGCCCTGTCCAGAGCGGAAGGGTCAGGCATCCGTCCGCTCGCGTGCAGGGCTGTGCGCCCGCCTCCAGGCAGGCGACCGGTGCAAACGAGTTCTCCGCCTGCTTTAAGATGCTTCCGACGGTGTACTCCTTCGGATCGCGCGCCAGCTTATACCCGCCGCCCCGTCCGCGAAGGGTCAGAAGAAATCCGCTCCGGCTCAACGAAGAGATGATGCTTTCTAGGTATTTTTCCGAGATCCCCTGACGGTTGGCAATATCCATCAGCGTGATATATTCCCCCGTATTATGCTGAGCAAGATCCACCATGATCCGAAGCGCGTATCTTCCTCTTGTCGATACCATGACCATTTGCTTTTATACACTCCCTTTATATTCATTGGTAAAAGCCTATGTAATAAACATAGTGTACCACAATGCTTTTATCTCTGCAAGGCTTTTTAACACGCCGCGCGGGCGAATCATCATTCGCTTTTCCGCCCCTCTTCCGTCAAAAGGGCGATTTTGGAAAAAAATCAAAAAATATTCGTATAAACATATTGACAAGATATGCTTTTTGCAGTATTATAAACCCATCAATCAGACAGGAGATATGAGCGATGAAGAAACGACAGCTGTTTCCGATCATCAGAGTCCTCTTGTGGAACGAGCGAATGTGCGGCACACGATGTCTGTAACAGGAAAACCGTTCGTTGAACGCCGGTAAAACCCGGTGCACACTCTGTAAAAAAGGCTTCCCAAAAGACTTCGGGGAACCCATTCGGAAAGGAAAAGATTATCATGGCTGAATTTTTGAATAACGCTGACCACACCTATAAATTTGAGACCCTCCAGCTCCACGTCGGGCAGGAGGAAGCGGATCCCGCGACCGATTCCAGAGCCGTCCCGATTTATCAGACCACTTCTTATGTTTTCAAGAACTGCGACCACGCCGCAGCCCGTTTCGGTCTTGCTGACGCAGGCAATATCTACGGCCGTCTGACCAACTCGACTCAGGACGTCTTTGAAAGAAGAATCGCAGCCCTCGAAGGCGGCGTTGGCGCTCTGGCTGTCGCTTCCGGAGCAGCCGCCATCTCCTACACCTTCCAGGCACTTGCTCAGGCCGGCGACCACATCGTTGCCGCTGAGACGATCTACGGCGGAACCTATAACTTCCTCGCACACACCTTCCCCGAGTTCGGCGTCACCACGACCTTCGTAAACCCCGACAACGTCGAGAACTTTGCGAAAGCCATCCAGCCCAACACCAAGGCGATCTTCATTGAATCGCTGGGCAACCCCAACTCCAACCTGATCGACATCGAAGCGGTCGCAAAGATCGCTCATGACAACAAGATCCCGCTGGTCATCGACTCGACCTTCGCGACTCCTTACCTGCTCCGCCCGATCGAGCACGGCGCAGACATCGTTGTCCATTCGGCTACCAAGTTCATCGGCGGCCACGGCACAACGCTGGGCGGCGTCATCATCGACAGCGGCAAGTTCGACTGGGAAGGCTCCGGCAAGTTCCATTCTCTGACCGATCCCAACCCCAGCTACCACGGCATCTCCTTCACCAAGGCCGTCGGCCCGGCAGCATTCGTCACCAAGATCCGTGCGATCTATCTGCGTGATACCGGCGCGACCCTTTCTCCCTTCAACGCTTTCCTGCTGCTCCAGGGACTTGAGACCCTGTCGCTGCGTGTTGAACGCCATGTAGAGAACGCGCTGAAGGTCGTCGATTACCTCAAGAACCATCCGCTGGTCGAGCGCGTCAACCATCCCTCTCTCCCCGAAAGCGGCTATAAAGAGCTGTACGACCGTTACTTCCCGAACGGCGCCGGTTCCATCTTCACCTTCGACATCAAGGGCGGCGCAGAGGCTGCCAAGAAGTTTATCGACCATCTTCAGGTATTCTCGCTTCTGGCGAACGTTGCGGACGTAAAGAGCCTGGTTATCCATCCCGCTTCCACCACTCATTCTCAGCTCAACGAGAAAGAGCTTGAGGAGCAGGGCATCCATCCCGGCACCATCCGCCTGTCGATCGGTACGGAACACATCGACGACATCATCTACGACCTGGATCAGGCGTTCAAGGCAGTTGAAGCATAAGACTGTCTGACCTGAGCATAGATTTCTCTTCTGTTTTTGATATGTTTGATTTTGGCCCGGAGCAGAAATGTTCCGGGCGTTTTTTTGCTTTGCTTGGATTACATTTTGAAAGTTGTGAAAAAGCATCAATCTCGGTTTCTGAGTGCAAATGGGCTTTAGCCCCTTCAATCCCCACCATGCCCTTCTGCCAGACAAGCTGGCATTACGAATTTGCTGCGCAAACTCAATAAGGAAAATCAAAAGGGCTTGACCCCAAAATCTATTGTTTTTTCTCCCAAAGCCTTACGAAAAACGGTCAAGAAAGTTTAGATCAAGCCTTTTTAAAGGCTTGCAGGTTTCAAAAGGACAGAGTCCTTTGTTTGCACTCAGAAACCGATGCGTACACTTTCTCACAACTTCCAAAGCGTTCTGATCTCAATTGTCTTGCGTTAGCAAGACGGTCTTGACGCAGCAAGACCCAAAAAATAATCCAAAAAAATAATCCCAAAAACAAAAACGGCACAGGTGATAAACCCGTGCCGCCTGATGTTCAATAATCGAAAGTTCTCAGTTCAGAGCAGAAGCGTCGAACAGGGAAGCAACCATCTGATCCGCGAAGTCCTGAGCCTTCTTGGTGTCAGCATCGGTAACCTTCTTCGCGCCAAACAGACCCTTGGGAACAGCGATGCCGCAGGTACCTGCAACGTTTACGCCGTTCTGTTTGAAGATGCCGGTCAGCTCGCCTGCGTCCGCGTTGCCGTCCTTGGAGAGGATGACCAGAGCAACGTTGTGCGCTCTTGCAGTGGACAGATCCTGACAGAATTTAACCAGCTTGGGATCGATCTTGCCGTAGTTCTCAAAGCAGAGAAGAACGAGGATCTCGCTCTCGCAGGGATATGCGGGAGGAACTTTGTCGCCTTTTACCTTATAAGCGCGAGCTATCTTCTGACCGATGACCTCAGGATTTTCTACTTTGCCTTCCTTTTTCTGCGTGAACAGAACTTTCATTTTCATAAGTCTTTTCCCCTTCGAAGTTTTATCGACGGGCAAGGGAAAAACCCCTGCCCTACATTTTCAGCATATAAATACATTCTAACATAGAAATGCGCAGATGTCAAAATATTTCTGTAAACAAAAGGTGAATTTAAGCAAACCCAATGAAAATGATTCATGAATTTTGTGCGTTCCGTTTAGAAGGAGCGGCTCAAAGTTCGATTTTTACCGGGAGCTTTTCCTCCCGCGCCAGACAAACCGTCTTGAGCACCCCGATCTGGGTCTTGGCGTCGGCGATCTCTCCGTTCATGACCGCCCGGTAGAGGTCGGAGAGCGGCACCGGAACGACATTCAGAAATTCGCCCGGATCAAGGTGCTGGCTTCCGAAAGAGAGTCCGGTCGCGAGATAGACGCGGATGATCTCGGTATCGTACGCGGGCGTCGGGTAAACATTTCCGAGAAACGTCCAGTTTTCCGCTTCCGCGCCAACCTCTTCGCTCAGCTCCCGCTTCCCGCAGGCGAGCGGATCTTCGCCGTACTCGAGCTTACCGGCGGGGATCTCGGTCAGCACCTCTCCGCCCGGGTAGCGGAACTGTCTGACGGTCAGCACCGTTCCGTCCGGCATCAGCGGCAGGATCCCGACTCCGCCCGGATGACGGATCACCTCGCGGGTGGACGTCCGCCCGTCCGGCAGGCGGACGGTATCCCGGATCAGGTGAACGACCCGGCCCTTGAAAATCTCTTCGGTGGAAAGCTGTGTTTCCCGCATTTCTTCTTCTGTCATGGCTGATGGACTCCTTTTTTAGATGATGTTTTGGGTTCTGCCTACGGCAGAACGAATTGGATCGGAGGGTTTGGGGAGTTGTGAAAAAGGTTCCGCGTCGGCAATGTCTGCAAACGGAGGGCCTTGCCCTCTCGACACCCATGAACCCTTTAAAAAGGGTTCAATCCTAAACTTTCCTGACCGTTTTTAGGACGGTTTACGCACTCCTCATTTCTTCCGGAAGATCACAAGTTTGCTGGCGGCGTAATTGAAGATCACGACAAAGACGTTGGAGACGAGTTTGATGATCTTATCGTTAAAGCCGAGCCAGTCGGAAAAGGCCGCCATAAAGAGAACGTCCAACACGCCCGAAAGCGCTCTCGCCGCGAAAAACGCGCCCGCTTCGCCGAGTGCCTTTTTTCCGCCGGTATGGGAGCGGAAAACGAACCGGCGGTTGGTGACGTAGGCGAAGAGCACCGACAAGACCCACGCGATGACCGTCGGGATCGTCGTGTGCCCAAAAAAAGGCGAAAGGATCAGGTAGGAAATATAGTTGACCGCCGTGGTCAGTACACCGAACACCAGATAGCTGATGACCTCCTGGTATTTTTTCAAAAGCGCCGAAAGCCGCTCTTTGATTGAATCCATGTCAGGGGAAGACCACCTTTCTGTATGGAATTTACTTTAATACCATCATATCATGCCTCTTTTTCAAAAGCAACTCCCACTCTGTAAACAAACATAAAAAGCCGCACCATTTCCCCTCTCCGCCGCATATGATACGCTAGACAAATCGAAGGGAGCGATCCGTTATGCCGGATGAAAACAGAAATCCAAATCCCTCTGAGCGCCTTCCCGAGCACCTTCCCGAGCACCGACTGATCCTGACCGACTTTAACGCCGGTCAGGCCGTTTTATACGCCGAATACTGGGCATACCGGCGAAATCCAAGCTTTTACTCGTTCGACCGGATCGGCGGAGACTGCACCAACTTCGTTTCGCAGGCGGTCTTTTACGCCGCCGGAGTGATGAATTATACCCCGACCTACGGATGGTATTACATCTCGCTGGGCGAACGCTCCCCTTCCTGGACAGGGGTCACCTATTTCTGGGACTTTATGACGACCAATGCAGGCCCCGGCCCTTTCGGGCATGAGATTCCGCTTACGCAGGCGCGTCCGGGAGATGTGATTCAGATGGCGATCCGTCAGCCGGATTCCTTCGGGCACAGCGTCCTCGTCACCCAGCTCCTTACGAACGAAGGAAGCGCTTCGCCGGACGAAATCCTGGTCGCGGCGCACGATACCGACTGTGCCTGCCGGCCGGTTTCCACCTACGATTACCATATGATCCGCGTCCTTCGGATCGATGGGGTGCGGTACTTCTCGGCAGCGACGGATCAGCATTTTGAACAAATATTCTATACAGCGTCTGAGCGGTCACATGAGACATTTTCTAATTCGTCGAGTAATTTCTCAGCAAAACAGGAAAGTGCTGTTACAGAACCACACAGAAGTGCTGAGAGCGTTTCTGCGTATGCGGAGGATATTTACCGGGAGCCGGAGCCTGTCGGATAACAAAAAACAGCCGCGGCTGATGGATTTATGATTATGTTTTGGGTCTTGCTTTGTCAAGACCGTCTTGCTTCGTCAAGACCGTCTTGCTTCGCAAGACAATTGGAATCGGAACATTTTGGAAATTGTGAAAAAGATTCCGCATCGGTCAGGTGTGCAAACAAAGGACTCTGTCCTTTTGAAACCTGCAAGCCCTTTTTTGAAGGGCTTGACCCCAAAATCTATTGTTTTTGTCTCCCAAAGTCCTACAAAAATCGGTCAAGAAAGTTTAGGATTGAACCCTTTTTAAAGGGTTCATGGGTGTCGAGAGGGCAAAGCCCTCCGTTTGCAGACATTGCCAACGCGGAACCTTTTTCACAATTCCACAACCCCCCCGATCCAATTCGTTATGCCGCAGGCAGAACCCAAAACATCATCAAAAAACCAAAACGCCCGCCGATATGGCGGGCGTTTTTCATGCAGTGCTTTACGCATTTTCGTCGGGGGCGGAAACAGAACTGTCTCCGGCTACCGGCATTTCGGGCGTGTCGGATGCCGCCGCGCCGGTCTCCTCTTCAAGAGAGGGAGTCGAGCCGTCGCTGAGCAGTTCGCCGTTCATCAGCTTAACGAAGGTTTCGCCGCTCGCCTTCTCGTTTTTGATCAGGTACTGAGCGACGGTATGAAGCTGGTCGATGTGATCGCTCAGGATGGTGCGAGCCGTGGTGTAGGCGGTGCCGACGATCCGTCTGATCTCGCCGTCGATCTCCGCCGCAACCTCTTCCGAGTAGTTGCGGGTGGTGCCGAGGTCGCGTCCGAGGAAGATCTCCCCATCATCCTGACCGTAAACGATCGGGCCGAGCTTATCCGAGAAGCCGTAGCGGGTAACCATCGACCGGGCGAGCTTGGTGGCGCGCTCAAGGTCGTTGGAAGCGCCGGTCGAGATGTCGTCCAGAATCAGCGATTCGGCGACACGGCCGCCCAGAAGGGTGACGATATTCTCTTCCATCTCCTTCTTGCCCATATAGCTCTTATCGTGCTCGGGAAGCGACATGGTATAGCCGCCCGCCGCGCCGCGGGGGATGATCGAGATCTCGTGGACGGGATCCTGCGTTTCGGAATAGTAGGTGGTGACGGCGTGACCGGCCTCGTGATAAGCGGTCAGCTTCTTTTCCTTGTCGCTGATGACGCGGGAGCGCTTCTCAGGGCCTGCTACGACCTTGATCGTCGCTTCCTCGATATCCTCGAGGGTCAGCGCCTTGTGGCCTTTTCTGGCGGCAAGGAGCGCCGCTTCATTCATCAGGTTTTCCAGATCCGCACCGGTAAAGCCCGCGGTCGATTTTGCGATGACCGAGAGGTCAACGTCAAATCCGAGCGGCTTGTTGCGGGAATGGACTTTAAGGATTTCCTCGCGTCCCTTGACGTCGGGATAATTGACGACAATCTGGCGGTCAAAGCGTCCCGGACGGAGAAGAGCGGGGTCAAGAATATCGCGGCGGTTGGTCGCGGCGATGACGATAATCCCCTCGTTATTGGAGAAGCCGTCCATCTCGACCAACAGCTGGTTTAAAGTCTGCTCGCGTTCATCATGTCCGCCGCCGAGACCCGCGCCTCTGTGACGGCCGACCGCGTCGATCTCGTCGATGAAGATGATCGCGGGAGCGCTCTTTTTCGCCTGATCAAACAGGTCGCGCACACGGGACGCGCCGACGCCGACAAACATCTCGACAAAATCCGAACCGGAGATCGAGAAGAAGGGAACGCCGGCCTCGCCGGCAACCGAACGGGCCAGAAGGGTTTTACCGGTGCCGGGAGGGCCCATCAGCAGAACACCTTTGGGAATACGGGCGCCGAGTTCGTTGAATTTTTTGGGGTGCTTGAGGAAATCGACGATCTCTTTAAGCTCTTCCTTTTCCTCATCCGCGCCCGCGACATCGGCAAAGGTCGTCTTTCGGGCGTTTTTCCCATCGGTCTTGACGAGATTGGCCTTCCCGAACTGGTTCATCTTTCCGCCGCCGCTGGTCTGACGGTACATAAAGTACCACAGAGCGCCCATCGCGACGATCATCAGCAGGTAGGGCACAAGGCTCCACAGCCAACTGTTGTCGGTCGCCTGGATCCAGTTATATTCCATCCGTTCATCCGGGTGGGATTCGTTGTATTTTTCAACATACGGCTCGATCGAGTCGATAAAATAAGCAGGCGACGCGACTTTATAAACAACGTCGGCCGATTCATCCGCCATCTTGAGGGTGACTTCGCTGGATCCAAGATCAAGCTCATAGGACTTGACCTTTTCGTCCTCAAACATATAGATGATTTCCGAATAGCTGTACTGTTTTGCTTCGGGCGTGATCAGCTTCATCAGGTACGACGAGGAGATCAGCAGGAAAACGATCACGGCGATCAGGATAATCACGGAGGTTCCGCGCTTTTTCGACAATCAAACCACTCCTTTCTTGACAAGCCTTTTGAGGCCGTTTATTTATTTTCGTAGACTTCCGGCTTCAAAACGCCGATATAGGGGAGGTTGCGGTACTGCTGGTCATAATCCAGACCGTAGCCGACAACGAACTCGTCCGGAATATCAAAGCAGGTATAGTCCGAGCTGAGCGGGACGACCCGGCGCTCCGGCTTATCCAGAAGGCAGGCGATCCGGATTGAGGCGGTTCCACGGTCGGAAAGCATCTTGGTGATATAGTGAAGGGTTTTTCCAGAGTCGAGGATGTCCTCGACGATCAAAAGATCGACCCCGTGCAGGTCGATGTCAAGGTCTTTGATGATCTTGACGACGCCGCTGGAGGTCGTGCCGCTTCCGTAGCTGGAGACGCTCATGAAGTCGATCTTCAGCGGAAGGTCGATCGCCCGCATCAGGTCGGCCATAAACGCGACCGAGCCTTTGAGGATGCTGACCAGCATCAGGTTTTTGCCCTCATAATCCTGCGTAATCTGCGCGCCGATCTCTTTGACCTTTTTCTGGATGTCTTCCTCCGTCAGCAGTACCTTGGCGATATCATCGCTCATTTTCCGTCCCATAAACCAATTCGTCCTTTCCTCTTTGCTTTTTTGAAAAAATGCCCGGCAGCGGCTCTCCCGCCGCGATCAGAATCCGGCGGATATTTCCGCCCGATACATCGGATGTATCGGGTACATCGGATGTATCGGGTACATCCATTTCGCTCGGAAAGCCTTCTGCCCGGAGCACATGATTTCCCAAAGCCAGCAGAAGTCTCGTCTCCCGCTCAAACGACGGGAGATGCGCCTCCTGAAACAGTTTTTTGATCGTTTTGTGTCCATTGTCCTTTCCGGGAAGCGAGATGACGTCTCCCGGCGCGCGGACGCGGAGCACCGCGTTATCTGTTATTGTATCATAATCTACCGCGAAAAATAATAAATTTCTATAAATTTTCGGAATTTGGCGGTACTCCTCCAAAGTCAGCAGATCCAGATACACCTTTTTCTCAAAATTTCCGCGTATCTTCCCGCGAGCGTCTTTTCCGGAAAAGAGAAGTGAAAGCTCAGACGGGAATGTTTTCGGAAGCGGAACCGGCTCTGCAAAAAAGCGGAGCGCCTCCTCCGCGAAAAGCCGTCCACCCCGGACGGAAAAGCGTTTTCCGCCCTTCTTCTCTCCTGAAGAAAAGCTTCGGGTGCGTCCCGTAAGCGTTTCTTCAAGCGACGAGACCGAGCGGGCGTTTACCTCACAGCCCGACCGGCGAAGAATTTCCGCGGCGGTGCGGCTGCGAACAGCGGGCGAAGCCTTGATAATCGGCTGTACATCCCAGCCCTTTTCGGGCGAACCGCCCTCCAGAAGCGCGTCCCGCTCGTGGTTCAGAAAATCCCGATCCCGGCTAAGCGTCTCCCGCATCCGGCAAAAGCTCTCTTCAAGCGATGGATTCAGCTCTTTGAGCTTCGGAATGACTTCCAGACGGATTAGATTCCGAGCGTACTGAGGAGAGAGGTTGGTCGAGTCGGTGACAAAGGAAAGCCTATTCTCCCGGCAGTATTCCTCGACCTCCTGCCTGCTGATCGAAAGCATCGGGCGGAGGATGGAGACGCCCTCCTCTGTCCGGTTCTCCGGAATCCCGCAGAGTCCGTCCAGCGCACATCCGCGCGCCAGATGAAAAAGCACCGTCTCCAGATCGTCCGAAAGGGTGTGGGCGGTCGCGATCACCGACGTTTCCCCGTTTTTTTGAAGGGCGTGCGCCTGCTCAAAAAAGACGCGATAGCGCTCTTCCCGCCCGCAAAGCTCTTCCGATTTCCGGCGCTCCTCGCTGAGGGCACGGATATCAATTCGTCTGATCAAAAGCGGAATCCCGTTTTCCCGGCAGAACGTTTGCACCGCCCGTTCATCCCGAAAGCTTTCTTCACCGCGCAGGCCGTGGTTGATATGCACCGCCGTGACCCGGCAGTTTAGGCGCGCTTCATGCGTTTTCAGAAAATAGAGAAGCGCGGTCGAATCGGCGCCTCCGGAAAAGCCCGCGACCACCGTTTTCCCGGAAAAGCCATCGGCATGAAACTTCCGCTCAAAGGCCGTCTCCATCCCGTCCTCCTTATCCAAAGGGCGGCGGCGCTTCCCGGCTCATCTCGAGGTTCGAGAAGCGGGTATACTCGCCCTGCCAGCCGATCATCACGTCTCCGGTCGAACCGTGGCGGTTTTTAGCAACGATACAGATCGCGGTGTTCCGGGTGGCGTCGTCCGCCCCGTCCCGCTCTTCGTTATCGGCATAGTATTCCTCACGGAAAAGGAACAGAACGCTGTCGGCGTCCTGTTCGATCGAACCGGATTCACGCAGGTCGGACAGCATCGGGCGGTGACCCTGACGCTGTTCGGCGGCGCGGGAGAGCTGAGAAAGACAGATGACCGGAACGTCCAGTTCCTTGGCCATGATCTTGAGTCCGCGGGTCATCTGGGAGATCTCCTGAACGCGGTTTTCGATCCGGGTCGAGCTGGTCATCAGCTGAAGATAGTCGATGATAATCAGCCCGAGATTTTTCAGCCGCCGCACCTTCGCTTTCATCTGCGGGACCGAAATACCGGCGGTATCGTCCAGCCAGATATGCGTTCCGGCAAGACGCTGCGCCGAGACGGCGAGCTTGCTCCACTCTTCCTTCTCCAGACGCCCGGTGCGCATCTTATCCGACGGGATCAGCGCGTCGGAACAGAGCATACGGGAGACCAGCTGAGGATTGCTCATCTCGAGCGAAAAAATCGCGACGTCCATATCGGGGTGCTTGATCCCGACGTTGGCGGCGATATTGAGGGCGAAGGCCGACTTACCCATACCGGGCCGGGCCGCCACCAGAATCAGGTCGGAGCGGTTTAAGCCTGACAGGATCAGATCCAGCTGGGTAAACCCGGAGGCCAGACCGGTGATCCGGGTATCGTCCTTCTGGTTCATCTCATAGATATTGTCGTAAACGCCGATGATGACCTCGCTGATCGGGCGAAGCTCAGAGCTTTGGCGTCCCTGACGGATATCGTAGATCTTCTGCTCGGCGGCGTCCAGAAGTTCGGACGCGCTCCCCTCGCCCTGACGAACCGACGATTCGATCTCGGTCGCGGCCGAGAGAAGGTTGCGCATATAGTACTTCTCAAGGACGATGTCGCAGTAGTTGGACAGGTTCGAGGTCGTCGGAACCAGCTCCATCAGATGGAGCAGATAGGACTTGGCGGTCGCGTCGTTATCAAAGATCTCCTCGCTGCGCGCTTTTTCCAGAAGGGTGATGTAGTCGATCGGTCTGGATTCGCTGAACATCCGGATCATCAGCGCGTAGAGCTTTTTATGCTGTTCGTTATAAAAGACTTCCGGCGACGCGATCTTTTCCATGATGTCCGGGAGCTTTTCCGGGTCGAGCAGGACGCATCCGAGAACCGACTGCTCCGCTTCCAGATTATAGGGCAGACCCTGCGTATAGGCCTCCAGCGAAGGCAGTTTATCATCCGGCATCCTCTCTCCTCCTTTCCGAAAACGCAGTTTCAGCGCGGAGCTTCCGTGAAACCCCGCGCCTTCCGAAATGCTTTATGCTTCTTTGACCATGACCTTCATTTTCGCGACGACGCCGGTATGGAGCTTTAAGTCAAACTCGAAGGTACCGAACGCCTTGATCTCGCTCACAAGGCCGATCTTGCGTTTATCAACATCGATCTTATACTGATTCTGGACAGCGGCGGCGATCTCCTTGGCGGTGACCGATCCGAAGAGCTTGCCCTCCTTACCGGCGCGGGCGGTAACGGTGACCGTCTTTCCGGTCAGGTTATCCTTTGCGGCAATCGCGTTTTCCAGTTCGACCTGAGCGTGATGAGCCTTGGCCTCGTCCTGGATCTTTTTGTTGTTGACAGCGGCCGTAGTCGCTTCCATCGCCAGCTTTTTCGGCAGCAGATAGTTTCTCGCGTAGCCGTCGGCGGCGTTGATGAGGTCGCCCTTTTTGCCGGAGCCTTTGACATCCTGAAGTAAGATAACTTTCATGATCGTATCCCTTTCTTTTGGTAAAACCGTTCGTGCCCCTCAGTGGGTGGTGTAGTAATCGTCGATGCTTTCAAACAAAAGCTGCTTGGCCTTTTCCATTTCGATGCCCTTGAGCTGGGTCGCCGCCATCGTCTGGTGGCCGCCGCCGCCCATCTTTTCCATAATCAGCTGGACGTTGATCAGCCCCATGCTCCGGGCGGAGATGTTGATGACGCCGCCCGTCTCATACAGGACAAAGGAAGCGTCCACCCCGTCGATGCTCAGCAGCTCATCCGCTGCCTGAGGCGCGACCACCCGCATATCGTCCGAGCTGAAATCGCTCTGTGCGACCGCACAGCCGCGGTAGATCTGGGCGTTTCCGACGATACGGGACTTACGCTGATAGGAATCCATCGTATTGGAAAACATCTTCCGGACAACAACCGTATCCGCGCCGATCCGGCGCAGATAGGCCGCCGCTTCAAAGGTGCGCACGCCGGTGCGCATCGCAAACGACCGGGTATCCAGCATGATGCCGGCGAGAAGCGCCTGTGCGACGACCGATGTGATCGTACAGTTCTCGCCCATATACTGAACCAGCTCGGTCACCATCTCCGAAGCGGAAGATGCGTAAGGCTCATGATAAAAGATCACGGCGTTGTCGATATGGTTGACCATCTTTCGGTGGTGGTCGATGACAACGACCGTCTTGCAGCGTTCATAGACCTCCTGCGATTCGACAAGGTTTCGGGTATGGGTATCGCAGACGATCAGAAGGGTATGCGGAGTGATGGTAAAGAGCGCCTCGTCCGGGTCGATAAAGAGGTCGTGGTTTCCCTCGTCGGACATGACCATCTCGATCAGCGTCTTGGAGAGATTCTTCTCCCGGTCGATCACGATATACGCCTTTTTGCCCATCGAACGGATGGCGGTCGCCATACCGGCCGATGCGCCGACACAGTCGAGGTCGCCGAACTTATGGCCCATAATGAGCACCTTATCGGCGTTCGCAATCAGCTCGGAGAGGGCGTTTGCGACCATGCGGGATTTGACCTTGGTGCGCTTTTCAACGCCCTTGGAGACACCGCCATAAAATTCATAGAGGGTGCCGGTCTTGATCGCAGCCTGATCGCCGCCTCTTCCGAGCGCCATATCCAGCGCCTGGCGGGCGGAGACTTCGCTTTCAGCCAGCGTCTTTTCTCCGCGGCCGATACCGATCGAAAGGGTGACCGAAAGGCCGCCCGACTCGATCTTCCGGACGTCGTCCAGAATCGAGAACCGGCTCTGGATGATCTTTTCCAGATGCTGCTCCTCAACGACCATCAGAAACTGTTCGCCATCGTAGCGCTTGATGAAGGAGTTGGTCATCTTATTGCTGAAGTCCTCGAGCATACTGTCCACCGCGCTCAAAATACGCGATTTTTCGCTCTCCTTCGCCTTCTGCATCAGTTCGTTATAGTTGTCCAAAACGATCAGCATAACCGACGGGCGGGTCTGGCGGTAAAGAAGCGCGTCCCGCTCCATCTCGGTCACGTCGATAAAATAGAGAAGGTAAAAGTCCTCCGTGGCGTTTTTCTTTACGGAAACCGTATCTGAGGACGGAACGGTGATGTCTCCGGGGTGCATTCCGTGGACATGATAGCTCCGCTCGCCGATCCGGATGTTGCTCTCCTTCTGGCAGAACTCCTCCAGCTGAACGGTCGTCAGGTGATCGATATACTCGCCGATCAGTTCCCGCTTGACGAGCACCTCGCTCTGGAAGGTGCTGCTGTACCAGAGAATCTCCCGCGAACGGCTGACCGCGATGCAGGGGATCGGGAAATGATCGATCAGCTCCTGCTGCGCCGGGTCGAGCTGAGACGCGATATTGCTCAGCATCCCGCGCATATGACGGCTGAGATGCCGCATCCGAACCAGCAGGTAGACGGCGTAGGCTGCAACAAGCGGAGTAACGATATAGGCCGCAAGCGGCTTCACAAACCAGGTGAGCGCCGCCAGCAGAACGCACAGGAGAATCAGGATCAGCATATGCACCTTCATATTCCAGACTTTCGGTCGTTTCATTCCGCATCCCTCATTACAATCATTCCTAAGATCATCATATGGTGTATTCCAAATGAGTCCATACTACTTCATGTTAGTATGATTATTCTATCATCATAACGCAAAGCAGCTTTTTTGTCAATCGGTTCGGCATCCGGGGAAGGTTTTTGAGAGACGAAAGAGTGTGCACGCGGAGGGCTTTGCCCTCTCGACACCCACCAGCCCTTTTTTGAAGGGCTGGACCCCAAAATCTATTGCTTTTTTCTTCCAAAGCCTTACAAAAAACGGTCAAGAAAGTTTAGGTCAAGCCTATTTGATTTTCCTTATTGAATTTGCATAGCAAATTCGTAATGCCAGCTTGTCTGGCAGAAAGGCTTGTGGGGATCGAAGGGGCTAAGCCCGTCATTTGCACACAAAACCGATGCGGAAACTTTTTCACAACTTCCAAAGCCTGTCAAATCCAGCCGTTCTGCCGCAGGCAGAACCCAAAACATAATCAAAATCAAAAACAGCTGCATGAGTGTTGCTCATGCAGCTGTCCGTAACTTAGATCTCCATAATGATCGGGAGAATCATCGGATCGCGCTTGGTTTTCTTGTAGATAAACGACGAGAGGGAGTCCTTGATACGGAGTTTGATGGCGCTCCACTCGCGGACGCCGCGCTCCTGGCAGTCGTCCAGCGTATCCTTAACCAGGAGACGCGCCGTCTCCATCAGTTCTTCCGACTCGCGTACATAGACAAAGCCGCGGGAAACAATGTCCGGGCCTGCGATGACCGCGCCCGACTCGTTCTCGATCGTAACGACAACGATAATCAGGCCGTCCTGAGCCAGATGCTTGCGGTCGCGGAGAACGATGCTTCCGACGTCGCCGACGCCGTATCCGTCAACAAATACCCGTCCGGCTTCGACCGTTCCGGTCATCTGCATCGAATCAGGCGTCAGCTCGATCACCTGACCGATATCGGTCAGAAGAATGTTGGAGGGAGCAATGCCGATGTCCTGCGCCAGCTTTGCGTGCTCGGCCAAATGCTTATATTCGCCGTGGATCGGGATAAAGAACTTCGGTTTGACCAGTGAAAGCATCAGCTTCAGCTCATTCTGGCAGGCGTGACCCGAAACATGAACCTCGTACATGGATTTGCTAATGACCTCGGCGCCCAGCTTGAGCAGGTCGTTGATGACCCGGGTGACGTGCTTCTCGTTGCCGGGGATGGGGTTGGCGGAGATGATGATGAAGTCGTTCGGGGTGACCTGGATCTTGCGGTGTTCGCCCGCCGCCATGCGGGAAAGCGCCGACATCGGTTCGCCCTGGCTTCCGGTGGTGATGATGACCAGACGGTCGGCGGTATAGCGGCCGATATTGTCGGCATCGATCAGGATATCCTTCGGAACGCTCAGATAGCCGAGTTCGATCGCCGTCGTAACAACGTTGACCATGCTCCGGCCGGAAACGGCAACCTTTCTTCCGTGCTCCGCGGCGAGATTGACGATCTGCTGGATGCGATGGATGTTGGAGGAGAAGGTCGCAATGATAATCCGGCGGTCGCCGGCCTGCTGGAAGAGAGCGCTCAGCGTCCGTCCGACGTTTCTCTCGGATTCGGTATAACCGGGGCGCTCGGCGTTGGTCGATTCGGAGAGGAGCGCGAGAACGCCCTGCTTTCCAAGTTCGGCAAACCGCGCCAGATCGATCATCCGTCCTTCGATCGGGGTATAGTCAACCTTAAAGTCGCCGGTATGAACCACGACGCCCGCCGGAGTCGTGATCGCAAACGCCATCGAATCGGGGATCGAGTGGTTGACGTGGATCGCTTCAACGGTAAACGCGCCCAGTTTAATGACGTCGCCGGGCATAAAGCTGTTGAGCTTTGCCTTGCCCGCAAGGCCGTGCTCCTTGAGCTTGCCATCGATCAGGCCGAGGGTCAGCCGCGCACCGTAGATCGGGATGTCGGTGCCGAATTTTTTGAGGAAATACGGAACCGAGCCGATATGATCCTCATGGCCGTGGGTGATGACCATGCCGCGGATCTTGTCGCGGTTTTTCTCGAGGTAGGTGAAGTCCGGGATGACCAGATCGACGCCCAGCATATCCGAATCGGGAAAGCCCATGCCGCAGTCCACGATCAGGATATCTTTCCCGTATTCGTAAACGGTCAGGTTCTTTCCGATCTCATTCAGGCCGCCGAGGGGAATGATTTTGAGGGTGGGCTTTTTCCCGTCGGGGGTCGTCTTGGCGTAATTTCTTCTTCTGCGGGGACGGGGCGGAGGGGTCACCAGATCATAGGAGGCTTCCGGCGTCAGCGTCTCGTTCTGGATGGAGCGCTGGATCTCTTCCTTTTCCGCTTCGACCGACTTGGCGGAAGTGCGGGCGGCGGGACGACGGGTGCGGCGGCGTTCCGGCTTTTTCTCTTCGGGAGCCGCGCTTCCGGATGCGGGCGCGGATGCCGCATTTGCGGGAGCCGCGTTCTTAGCGGTGCGGGGGCGTCTCGTCCGTTTCTCGGGAGCAGACCCAGAAGTCTTTTCGGTCTTTTCTTCAAGCGCCGCTACATCGGCCGCCGACATGACCAGCTCCGGAAGGGAGCCGTTGGAAGCGCCGCTCTTCTGGAAGCCCTTGACCCGGCGGGAACGTCTCGCGCGGGATTTGGATGCGGAAGCATCGCTTCCCGACGAGGATAAAATTGCATCAATAACCTTTGTATTCTGTTCTTTTGCCACTATACTTACCTTTCTTTCCGTACACTTTGTACCTGCGCGGCATAAGCCTTGCGCATCCTGCAAAATCTCTTCCATGCCCGCTCCGCTTTTCTTTTTTCCGAAGGGGGCTTCCCTATTTGCGTTTTTCCGGCGCGTAAAAGCACCTGTTTCTGCGGCGCATAAAAGCGCTTTCCTGTTTCCCGCGCAGAGTGGAGCCGCGCTTTAGACAGGTATCAAAATAAGAGCCGTACAGAGAACCCCTGTGCAGCGCCATTTCCGCTCCCGTTCGGACAGTCCATAATCCGTCAGCGACCGATCCGAATCCCAGTAAGAGCAGATATCCATTTTTCGCAGAAGCGAACATCCGAACAAATAAGATATTATAATTTTACCCTGATCCATGGCGCTTGTCAAGCGGACTTTGTCGTTTTCGCCGAATGGACGATTTTCCTTCACATTCCCTTCCGGTTTTTGCCATTTTGGAGCCGAAAATTCCCGTATATGAAAAAAGCCGGCGGAGATCAAACATCTCCGCCGGTCTCGGGACAGGCCAATTATTTCATTTCCTGATAAAGCATTCCGCGAAACACGTTTACCCTCTTACATATTCCTGGAAGCGATCGCCCCGCTCCTCAAAGTTCTTGAAAAAGCCGTAGCTGGCGGCGGCGGGAGAGAGAAGGCAAACGCTTCCCTTGGGGGTGACCTCTTTGGCTTTCTGAACCGCTTCGGCAAGCCCGGAGGTCAGGATCATCCGGCGCTCGTCAAAGCCCTTTTCCCGAAGCATTTTCGCGACCCGAATCCCTGAATCCGGCATCAGGATCAGAAAAGCGGGATTATCCTTCGGTGCGGCCACCAGGTAATCGACCAGACTGTCGTAATCGATCCCCCGATCCATTCCGCCTAAAAGGATGCTTCCGACGCCCTCCCCGGCCAGTGCTTTCAGTCCGCCGATCGCCGTTTCGCAGGCGGTCGAGATCGAGTCGTCATAGTAGGTGACCCCGTCAAAGGTCCCGACCCGCTGAAGGCGGTGCGGAAGGGGCGAGAAGGTGGAAAGCGCCGCCATAAACGCTTCATCGCTCATTCCGAGCGTCCGGCAGACGCCGTAGGCCGCGCCGATGTTATAGAGGTTATGTTCTCCGGCGAGGGTGGTGCACCCCTCGGGGAGCGGAAGCGTGTGCCCATCAAAACGCACGCTTCTTCCCACAACGGCAAGCTCCGCCTCCGAAGCGGGAGCCTGCTCCATCGAAACCATTCTTCCCTCATAGCCGGGGAAATCATCTTTCAGAAGGGTGTTCACAAAAAAGACGTCGCCCGGCTTCTGGAAGCGGGCGATCCGCTGTTTGGCGGCATAGTAGGCTTTCATCGTTCCGTAATGGTCAAGATGATCCTCAAAGAGGTTGAGCAAAATCGCGATATGGGGCGAAACGCGGGTAAATTCCAGCTGGTGGCAGGAAAGCTCGTAGACGATCTTCGTATCCTTCCCGATCTGATCCGCCTGCAAAAAAGCGGGGATACCGATATTGCCCATCAGAAGGGTACCGGGGTAAACGCTCTGAAGCGCGTGCCAGATCAGGGAAGTCGTGGTGCTCTTGCCCTTGGTGCCGGTGATCCCGACCGTCTGATCCCGGTAAGCGGCAAGGAACAGCTCGGTCTGAGAGGTCAGTCTTTCGAGTACCTCCGGCCGCCGGTCGGTCAGCACGATGCCGGGGGATTTGATAATCACGTCGTAATCGGTCAGATGATCCTGATACCCTTCTCCGAAAACGCCGCGCACACCCTCCGGAAGGGTCTGCTCCTTCATATCCGAAACGGTGAGAATCGCTTCCGGCGCAAGCTCGGAGAGCTTTTCGAGGGTCGCTTTTCCCTCCCGGCCGTAGCCCATAATCAGAACCTTTTTCCCGTTCAGCTTTTCCAGCACCCGGCGAAGCGGAAGCTGCGCGTCAAAATCCATCTTTTTTTCCATCTTTTCCGTCTCCTTCATGAGCATGCTTATAACCCGGCAAAGCCTGCAAACGTCTGCTTCAGCTTTTCCGTCTCTTCCTTCATCCGGGCGGCAAACGCGGGCGGGAGAAGGTTTTGCTCCTGATAATAATCAAAATAGCGGTTTCCCTGCGCCTTTGTTTTTTCAAAGAGCGGAGTCTTTTCAAAATAGCCCAGAAGTGCCGGAACATTCTTCCCTTCCCGCTCACGGACGCCGATCCCCAGCATCATCGCGGTCGAGATCTCTTCCCGGCTTCCGACGCATTCAAACGGCTTTTCGGGCGTTAAGCCGCAAAGCCCGTCAAGAATCGGAATCAGACTTTCGTCCTCCAGAATCTCCCGGCCGAAGATCGCGTGGATCGCTTCGTCGGTAAGGAACGGGGTCAGAAGAAGGGCGACAAACAGACACTTCGCACACTTTCCGCACCAGGAATCGGTCTTGGAGCCGACGTTGCAGCTGCGGAAAACCGGATGGAAATCGGTCAGGCGGGAAAAATACGCCGCGATCTGGAACTCGCTCCAGGGGCGGAGCAGGCTGAAATAGCGGACGCGGGAACCGATATACTGCCGGATATACCGGTCAAAGTCCTCCTCGAACTGAAAGCTCTTGGAATACTGGTGATTGACGTTGCTCCCGGCCACGGTCGATTCATTGGCGCTCGATTCGTTGGAAAGAACCACATATTCCTTCCCGTACAGTTCCGCCATCAGTATGCCCGAAAAGGCAACGAGCGCCGAGAAGGGAGTATGCCCGTTTAAGAAGCCGAGCTTGTTGAGTGTTAGCATATTGGGATCAAGGGTGCGGCGGATACCGAGAATCTGCTCTCTTGTATAGCCCGCGCCCAGTGCGGAAGCGTCGGTCGCGCCCCGGCTGTTCATGACATAACAGGCGCTCTCCCTCCGCAGATCGGAGAGGATATTCAGCGTCACGATCGAATCCTTTCCCCCGCCGACCGGAATCAGGCAGCCTTTCAGGGGCATCTCCGAGGGAACCGCAGGCGCGGAGAAATCCTCTCCTTCGCTTTCGATCGTCATGAACTCATCGAAATGCGCGTCGATCCCGTTTCGGTAGAAAAACTCGCCGAGTCCGGAAAGGTACTGGTTTTTCCACCAGTCGGCCTGTTCCTTACCGATCGTGCCGCAGCGGATTTTTACCTTCGGCGGGCAGGCGATCTTCCAATAGCTGACCAGTTCGACCAGTCCGAGTGAAAAGATCAGCCGCCGCATCGCTCCGTCCGAAAGGCTGACCCGCATGGAAGCGGGCTTCGGGAGCGTCCATGTCGGCGCAAAGGAAGCAAGACCCGGCACCCGGAAGGTAAAGGTGAGCCGGATCTCTGTTTCGGTTTCTTCAGCCGCAAAGCTTTCGTAGATAAATTCCGGAAAAGTTTCCCGGAAAAGGGTATATTTGTCACAGGGCTTTATCCCGGAAAGAGGTTCCGGAAACGCCTGTGCCGATAATTCAAGGGGATGATTTTCCATCAGGGAAGGCCTCCTGTTCTTTTGGGCAATGCTCGTGTGCCGTGCGCTAAGGCCATTATAGCAGATATGCGGAGAAAAGTAAAAAACAAAAAACCGGATGAATTTCTTCATCCGGTTTGATGGTGACCCGTGCGAGAATCGAACTCGCGTTACAGCCGTGAAAGGGCCGTGTCTTAACCTCTTGACCAACGGGCCTTATGGTAGCGGTAACTGGATTCGAACCGGTGACACTTCGGGTATGAACCGAATGCTCTAGCCAACTGAGCTATACCGCCATTTTGTCCTGTTCCGTGAGCCGTTTTTGTTTTGTGTCCCGCGGAACGTTTATTATGATACCACAGCTTTTCGCATTTGTCAACGATTTTTTGAAAATTTTTCAAAAGCGGCGTTTTTGCTATATTTTTGCGCATTTTGATGATAAAATTGCTCAAAAGGCGATGGATAAACAATCAGACGGACAGAAGCTCGGAAATTCCGTCCGTCTGATGAAAATCGGTTTATACGTTATCCTGCTGAGAGAAGCAGACCGGAATCGGGAACCAGTTTTTCTCCAGTTCGGGCTGTGCGCCGTGGATACCAGCGTGTCCGAAGGGTTCAAAGAGGAAGTTCATCATCCGAAGATGCGTAAGGGTGATGTCAGCCGGGACATCCTCCGAAACATTTTCCGCGTGCACCTTCCCGCTCTCCACGCTCAGCCGAACCGAAGCGGTTCCCGGCACGCGGAAAACATAGCTTCCGTCCATCAGTGGCTCATAGGACGCTTTGACCTGAAGATAGGCTTGTGCCACGCGGGCGTAGTTGAGGACATGGATCCCGTGACCGGTCTCGAGCTTTCCGTATTCGGCAATCAGCCCGAGCGCGTGAATCAGGTCGGTCTGGAAGGGCTGAACGTTAACCGCCAGCTGCTGTTTTCCGCCGGTCAGACCCTGATAAACCGCGAGCAGCGCAGGGATCGTCTCCGCGTTTTTATTCAGCAGAAGTTCCCCCGCCGTCATTACGCCGTAAGGATTTCCCGCCGCCGTATAGCCCGCAAAAGCTCCGTCTTTGAGCAGGACGCGAAGCTCGCTCCGCCAGCTTTTTGCCGTTTCGGTAAAATTTTTCCGGATGCCGTAAACCGGCTGAGACTCGAAAAGGGCTCTGCAGTCCGCTTCATAGGCCGCACTCTCCTCTTCGCTCAAAAGCCGATAGCCGTCAAGCGATACCGGAGCGGTGATTCCTTCGACCCCGAACCGGGTCAGCTGTTCAAAAACGGAAGGAGTCAGCTCAAAGTTATAAAAGGCCGCGCACTGATCGAAGCCGTAATGCTGATAGCGCTGTTTTCTTCCGGAAAGGATCATAAAATCGGCGCCCTCAGCTTTTGCGTCCTCGATCGCCTTATGCATTGCCAGCTTCATGTATCCTTTTCCGCGGTCATAAGGATGCACCGAAACGGTTCCGATCCCGCGGATCAGCAGTTTCTGACCCGCGACCGACATCGGGATTTTGAACGAACCGACCATCGCGCGGATCCGCTCGCCGTTTTCGCGCGGCTCGGTCACAAGGACGTGTTCGCCCGCGCGGGCGGGATTGCCGACATAGAGCTTGGGAAGAAAACGGAAATCGGTATGGAAAACATAGTTTCCGAAGTCCAGAATGTCCTCATAATCCTTTTCCGTTCCGTAACGGAGGGTATACTTTTTCTCGTCCATCGTTTGACATCCTTTCTTGATAAAGCTCTTGATCGGGTAAGACTTTTTTCCTGTTCAACTTCGCGTGTTCGCATGATTGCGCTCTTTCCCGGTTCATCCTGTAAGGATGAACCGGGAAAAGCCAAACTACAAAACTACAAAATTTTTGAAAGTGCGATCAGTTCGTCAAGAGAAAGTTCCTCCGCACGGGCAGAGGGCTTCTGGCCAATCTCGGAAAGCGCCGCGGAAATATCCGCCTTGCTTTTTCCGAGCGAGGAGGAAAGGGTATTCTGAAGGGTTTTTCGCCGCTGGGAAAAAGCGCCTTTGACAAGTGCAAAGAGCTTTTTCTCCTCTTCGCCCGAAAGCGGAAGCGTCTCTTTTACGTCCAGACGAATGACGCAGGAATCGACGTTCGGCGCCGGCATAAAACTCCCCCGGCTGACCGGGAAGAGCTGGCGGGGGATGCTGTAATAGCGCACCGCCGCCGTGACCGCCCCGCAGTCGCGGGAAGGCATCTCGGCACAGAGCCGCGCCGCCGCTTCCTTCTGCACCATAACGGTGATGGCTTTGATCGGGAGACGCTGCTCCAAAAGCCCCATGATGATCGGAGAGGTGATGTAGTAGGGAAGGTTGGCGCAGACAACGACCTCCATCCCCGGAAACTCCTCTTCGATCAGCTTTTTCAGATCGACCTTCAAAACGTCCTCGTTGATGACCTTGACGTTTTTGTGCTCCGAAAGGGTATAGGAAAGCACTGGAATCAGCCGGGCATCCAGTTCAATCGCGACGACCTTCTCTGCCCGCTTTGCAAGCTCATGAGTCAAGACCCCGAATCCGGTTCCGATCTCGATAACGCCGACGCCCGGAGCCGCTCCGCCCATTTCAGCGATCCGCGGGCAGACGCTCGGATTGACAAGAAAATTCTGCCCCAGAGATTTCGAGAACGAAAAGCCGAACTTGTCACAGATCTCTCTGATGACCGAAATATTGCTTAGATTTTCCACATCCTGCTCCTTTTCCCGCAAAAAAGCGGAAATACTTTTTATGTATCTTATTTTTGATCAAAATATCCGCCGATCTGTTCGGAAAGGCTCCCCGATTCGGAGCGGGAAAGACAACGCAAACTCATCAGACTTTCCCGGCCGGTGATCGGATTGACAAAATCGCTCCAATCCCCCGGCTCTCCGTCCAGAAGGGTCATGACCGCGCCGGTCTGAGTTAAAATCCGGTCGGTCTCTTCCCCGCCGCAGCCGCGCGGAACAAAAACGGCTTCCGCTTCATGATAAAGTTTCTCCCGCATCCGCTCGCCCATCACAAGCGCGTCCTCTCCGGCAAACGCAAGGTACTCCGAAAGCCGGTTCTCGCTTTTCTTTTTCGAAAGCCCCGTCCATTTCATCCAAAAGGAAAGCCCCTTCTCCAATTTTTCTTCCTCGGGATAAAGGCGATAGCCTCTGCTCCCGATGGAAACGCAGTCGGAACGGTCCATCTGAACAATCTGCTCCCAGCTAAGGCGGCTTTCCGGGGTTATATCGGGGCTGTCGGAAGAACGCTCTCCCGAATAGAGGTTCGCATAAAGGTCGGCTTCCTCGCCGAGCACGCCGACGCAGCCCTTTCCGCCGGACTCGCGAAGCTGCGGCCAGACAACCGTGTAAAAGCTCTCGTACCCGTCAAAGGTCAGCATCACCGCTTTCTCCGGAAGGGAGAAAAGCCCCTGGGAAGCCTGCTTCACTTCTTCCGGGAGAACAAAAGCCGCGTTTTCGGCAAGGTAGGAAAGATCTTCTTTGAAGGTCGAAAGCGGAAGCGTTCCCTCCTCCGATGCCGATACCGTGTCCGGAAGAACCTGCGGATAGGAAAGGATCAGCAGTTTCCCTGACGGGCGCGCTTCGGTAAACGGATTGGCGGCAGCGGCCGTGGAGACAGCATTGGAGACAGCATTGGAGACAGCATTGGAGACGGCCGTAGAACCATCCGTTTCCCTGCTCCTTCCCGCGCCCCTTCCTGCGTATCGTTCGGCCAGAAGGCAGCAAAGCGCCGTCAGAAGCGTTCCGGCGATCAGCGTTAGGCGCTTCTGTGTCTTTCGGGATACACTCCAGGATGCTTTTCGTGATGCGTCCGGCGATGCGTTCGGCGTGTTTTTCAGCAGTCTCATACTCCCCGCCCCTCTCTGCCCATAAAGCTTCACGGAACTATATGCAAAGCGCGGGAAATTGAGAAGCGGAAATACCTGCCGAACGCATCGCCGAACAGCGGTAAAACCGGTCGGATGCCCCGATGCCCCGCCCGGTTTTACTTATTTTTCGATAGATTTACAGGTTCTGATCGTCCTCGAAAACGGTCGCTTCGGGCGAAACTTCGTCCGCCATTTCCTCTGCGGTCACATCGACCTCTTCCGCCTCATCGGACGGATCAGCCGGATCAGCTTCAACCGCTTCGGTTTCTTCGGGCGCGTGTTCAGCCGTTGCGAACGCGACCAGACGGTCGTTTTCCGAAAGGCGCATGACCCGTACACCGGTCGCGTACCGACTCATAATATTGACGTCAGCGACCGCGATACGGATAATGATGCCGTCATTGGAGATCATAATCAGATCCTCATCGTCTCTGACCGCCTTGATCCCGCAGACATGACCTTTGAGGTCGCTGACCTTATAGTTGATCTTGCCAAGACCGTTTCTTCCCTGAACCGGGTAGTCGGAAACCGGCGTGCGGCGTCCCTGACCCTTATCGGTTACGGTCATGATGCAGGCGTCCTCGTGGGCGGCGACCATGCCGATAACCTCGTCATCCGGCTTTAAGCTGATGGCCTTGACGCCCATCGCCGTTCGGGACATCGGGCGGACGCTTTCCTCGGGGAAGCGGATCGCCATACCGTTTCGGGTCGCGATCACAAGATCTTCCTTGCCGTCGGTCAGGCGAACCCATGCCAGTTCGTCGCCCTCGTTTAAGCCGAGCGCGATCAGGCCGGACTTGCGGATATTTTTATAGGCATCCAGCTGGGTGCGCTTAATCAGGCCGTTTTTCGTGACCATGACCAGGAAATGCTGATCGTCAAAGTCGAGCGTCTTCATCATCGAGGTGACCTTTTCCTCGGGGGCGAGCGCCAAAAGGTTAACGATATTGGTGCCGCGGGCGCCTCTTCCGCCTTCGGGGATTTCGTAGCATTTGAGGCTGAACATCCGTCCTTTGTTGGTGAAGAAGAGGAGCTTATCGTGGCTGGAGGCGATGAACATCTCCTCGACAAAGTCCTCGTCCCGCTGCTTCATGCCGGAAATACCCCGGCCGCCGCGCTTCTGGATGCGGTAGTCGGCGCTCGCCTGACGTTTGACGTAGCCATAATGGGTCAGCGTCACAACGCAGTCCTCTTCCGGAATCAGATCCTCGATATCGACGTCCCCTTCGACCGCGCGGATCTCGGTGCGGCGGGGATCGGAGAACTTGGCGCGGATCTCGGCCAGTTCTTTCTTAAAGACCTCCATGATCTTTGAGTAGTCGCTGAGCAGTTCGTTGTATTCGGCGATTCTCGCTTCCAGATCGGCAAGTTCTTCCTCGATCTTGAGAATCTCCAGTCCGGCCAGCTGACCCAGACGGTAGGCGACGATCGCGCTGGCCTGCGGGTCGTCAAAGCCGAACCGCTCCATGATCGCAGCTTTTGCCTCGGTCTGTCCGCCCTTGCAGGAGCGGATGGTGGCGATGATCTCGTCCACGATATCGATCGCGCGCTTTAAGCCTTCGAGAATGTGGGCGCGGTCGGCGGCCTTTTTGAGATCGTACTCCGTCCGGCGGGTGATGATCTCGCCCTGGAAGTCGATGTATTTCTGAAGCATCTCCTTGAGGGTGAGAACTTTGGGCTGTCCGTCCACCAGCGCCAGCATGATAACGCCGACGGTATCCTGCAGGAGAGAATAGTGATACAGCTGATTGAGAACAAGCTGAGGGTTGGCGTCCCGCTTCAGCTCGAATACGATCCGCATACCCTCGCGGTCGGATTCATCGCGGATAAAGGAGATGCCTTCGATCCGCTTGTTTTTGACCAGATCGGCGATGCCCTGAATGATGCGGGTCTTGTTGACCATATAGGGGATCTCGGTGATGACGATCGCGTTTCTTCCCTTTGCGTCCTCTTCGATGTCCGCCTTGGCGCGCAGGGTGATCTTTCCCCGTCCGGTCGCATAGGCGCTTCGGATGCCGCTGCGGCCCATAATCACACCGCCGGTCGGGAAGTCGGGGCCTTTGATATAGTTCATCAGCCCGTCCAGAGAAATATCCGGATCATCAACCAGCGCATCGATCGCGTCGCAGACCTCTCCGAGGTTATGCGGCGGGATATTGGTTGCCATACCGACCGCGATACCGGAGGAACCGTTGACGAGCAGGTTCGGATAGCGGGAAGGAAGAACCTTCGGCTCTTTCCGGGTGTCGTCAAAGTTTGAATCAAAATCGACCGTTTCTTTGCCGATGTCGGTGACCATGCACTGGGCAAGGCGGCTCATACGCGACTCGGTATAACGGTAAGCTGCGGGCGGGTCGCCGTCGATCGAGCCGAAGTTTCCGTGCCCGTCAACCAGACGGTAGCGCATCGAGAAGGGCTGTGCAAGGCGAACCAGCGCATCGTAAACCGAAGCATCGCCGTGAGGATGATAGCGGCCCAGAACGTCGCCGACGGTGGTCGCGCATTTTCTGAAGGGTTTATCCGGGGTCAGTCCGTCCTCATGCATCGTATAGATGATCCGGCGGTGAACCGGCTTGAGTCCGTCCCGTACATCAGGAAGCGCACGCGAAACGATAACCGACATCGAATAGTCGATGAAGGACTTGCGCATTTCGCGGTTAAGCTCGGCGACCTTTACAACGGTGCCTTCCTGATTGAGAAAATCATTATCCATTTATCTTTTTCCTTTTCTGATCGCTTATTTGACTGTCTTATCCTCATACCGGTCTCCGAGTCCGTCCTTCATCCGGCGGCGGATCTCGTCCATCTTTTCCGGCTCGATACAACGCTTGGGAATCACAAAGACCTTTTCCCGGCTGACGCATACGGTAAAGCAGTTATCCAGTTCGATGACCGATACGCCGGGGGTCGAATAGCGGACGAGATACTTCCCGCTCTCTTCAAGGATCAGGATCCCGACCTCGGAGATCTCCAGCCGGAAGGTCATATGCTCCGATTCGATCGCCTTTACGGTGCGGCGGATATGCTGCTCGGGGCTGTACCAGATCATCAGGATGACTAAAAGGCAGAGCCCGAACAGGATGATGCCGGTCGTATAGGAGGGATCCTTGATGATGCCGTGGAGATAAAGCGCCGCCAGCACCGCAAGGATCACGGTATAGATCATATTCTTCTTAAACGAGACCTTATGCTGAAAGGCGCGCATTCCGGGAACGACTTCCTCTTTTTTCATGTCGTATTCGATCGGGATGCCGGAAAGCTCCTCTTCCTCCTCTTCCGAAAGGCAGTTGGAGTCGATCCACGGTTCAGACACGCAGTATTTATCGGCGGTCAGCCCCTGATCGGTGACGAGTTTGGTCTGACCGGAGATCTGTTCATGAACCTCATCGTTGGTGCGGTCATCTGCGAGATCATCCGTGCGATCATCCTTGCGGCCATCCATGCGGTCGTCCGCAAGGTTTTCCTCCGCTTCAGCGGTCTTTTCTTCTTTTACTTCTTCGTTCAAATCTGCACTTCCTTTACCAAAATTGAACAAACGTGTCATAAGGCTTGTATTTGTACGGCGTACAAACGCTATCGCTGCAAATTAAACGTCCAGATTCTGTACATGGCGGGCGTTGCGCTCGATAAACTCTTTACGCGGCTCAACCTTATCGCCCATCAGCATGGTGATCGTTTCATCCGCCTGCGCCGCGTCGCTCAGTTCGACCCGGACGATCGTGCGGTTGGACGGATCCATTGTCGTCTCCCAGAGCTGGCTGGGGTCCATCTCGCCCAGACCTTTATACCGCTGAATATCGACCTTATATTTTCCTTCCTCGGACATTTCTTTTAAGATCGCGTCCCGCTGCTCGTCGCTGAAGGCGTATTCCACCTTTTTGCCGCGGGAGAGCTTGAAGAGCGGGGGCTGTGCAAAATAGATATGTCCCTCTTCGATCAGCGGGCGCATGAATCGGAAGAAAAAGGTCAGAAGCAGCATCCGGATATGGGAACCATCGACATCGGCATCGGCCATGATGATGACTTTTCCGTAGCGGAGCTTGGAAATATCCAGTTCGTCTCCCAGTCCGCAGCCGAGCGCCGTTACGACCGGCATCAGCTTTTCGTTTCCGTAGACCTTTTCAAGCCGCGCCTTTTCGACGTTTAACATCTTGCCCCAGAGAGGGAGGATCGCCTGGAAGCGGCGGTCGCGTCCTTCCTTGGCGGAGCCGCCTGCCGAGTCGCCCTCGACGATATAGATCTCGGTCACGGTGTTGTCCTTGGAGGTGCAGTCGGCCAGTTTTCCGGGAAGGCCGCCCGATTCCAGAACGGACTTTCTTCGGGTCAGGTCGCGGGCGCGTTTCGCGGCTTCTCTTGCCCGCTGGGCAGAAAGCGCCTTCTCGAAGATGATCTTCGCGGTCACCGGATTTTCTTCAAAATAGGTCGAAAGTCCGTCATAGACGAGCTTGCTCACAAGCGCCTTTGCTTCGGGGTTTCCGAGCTTGGTCTTGGTCTGCCCCTCGAACTCGCACTCGGTCAGCTTGACCGAGATGATCGCGGTCAGACCCTCGCGGACATCGTCGCCGGTCAGGTTCGGATCGCTGTCTTTGAGCAGCTTTTTCGCCTTTCCGTAGTCGTTGAACACGCGGGTCAGCGCGGTCTTGAAGCCGTCCTCATGGGTGCCGCCGTCGGGAGTATGGACGTTGTTGGCAAAGGACTTCACAACTTCGTAGTAGGAATCGTTATACTGCATCGCGACTTCCGCAAGCATATCCCCGTCCCGTCTGGTCAGATGGATCGGCGGCTCATGGAGCGCAGTCTTGGATTTGTTGAGGTGGGTGACGAAGGAAGAAATACCGCCCTCGTAGCACATATCGTCCTGACGGATATGCTCGGTATCCTGCTCATCCTTCGCTTCCCGAAGATCGGTCAGAACGATCTGGACGCCGGCGTTTAAGAAGGCCTGCTCCCGAAGATCGGTCAGAAGCGTCTCATAGTCAAAGGTCGTATCCGGGAAGATTTCGGGATCGGGCTTGAAAACGACGCAGGTACCGGTATTTTCCCCCTCGGGAAGATCGCCGATGATTGTCAGCGGCTCGTCGTATTTGCCACCCGAATAAAAGTGCTGATAATAGATATGCCCGTTCTGACGGATGGTCAGATCAAGCGATTCCGAAAGGGCGTTTACGACCGACGCGCCGACGCCGTGAAGACCGCCGGAGACCTTATATCCGCCGCCGCCGAACTTTCCGCCCGCGTGAAGGATGGTATAGGCGACGGTCGCCGCCGAGATCTTTTCCTTGGGGTGGATGCCGGTCGGGATACCGCGGCCGTTGTCGTTGATGCGGATCCGGTCGCCTGGAAGGATATCGACCGTGATCCGGTCGCAGAATCCCGCAAGCGCCTCATCGATCGCGTTGTCTACGATCTCCTTGACCAGATGATGAAGTCCCGCAAGGCTGGTCGAGCCGATGTACATACCCGGTCGTTTCCGGACAGCCTCCAGTCCTTCGAGCACCTGTATCTGGGTCGCATCGTAATGGTTTTCCTGATTCATCTGCTGTACTGACATATTTCCTCCAAACCTTCTCCGCCCTTTTTCGGCGGTCACTGTTTTTGTTTGTTATCCCATAAGCTCACAATCGGGGATTCGTTAAACCTGTGGGATAGCAAACAAACCGTTTTCGTTTCCAGCCGTTTGCTATGGCCGTTCGCTATTTTTCGTCTCCGATCCCGTTTCCTTCCGCGCGGCGGCGGAGCGTCGAAACGGCAAGCTGGGAAAGATAGACCGTTTCTCTCGGATACGGACGCGAACCGTTTCCGACGCTTTTTCCCTTTTTCCGAACGCTTCCCCGTCTGGGCGGCGCGCAGACCACAAACGACTTCGGAATATCCTCCGCGACCGTAATAACCGCGCGGTTTTGCTGCCGCACCCGGAGAAATTCCCGGGTAAATCTGGAGATGGATGTATTGTCCAGATCAAAAATCCCGATCATATCCTGTTCGGACACAATCGTTTCACCCCCGATGTGCAGATACATTTCCATCCTCCTCTTCTTTTTTCTGATTTTCGTCCGGTTCGTCCGTCCGGAACATCCCGCCCGAGACATGAAAGACTTTTCCGCCTACAAGCTGGGTCATCCAGCCCGGGTCGCAGCAGGTAATGAACACCTGGTACCCGCCGATCCGGTTGAGCAGATAGTCCTGCCGTCCGGGGTCAAGCTCGCTCATAACGTCGTCCAGAAGGATCACCGGATTTTCCCCGGTCACCCCTTTGAGCATCATCGCTTCCCCGATTTTGAGGGCGATGGCGCAACTCCGCTGCTGACCCTGCGAACCGTAGGCGCGGGCGGAGATGCCGTTGACCGCAATATCGAGGTCGTCCCGGTGGATGCCTACCCCGGTAAAACGCAGCCGAATATCCTCTTCGAGGTGCTCCGAAAGCTTTTCCCGGTAAAGCGCGATCAGTTCCTCCGAGTAGGTTTTCAGCGGAACGCCTTTTGGAAAGACCGAGGATTCATAGGCGAGCGAAAAGGTTTCCTGATTGCCGGTAAACCCGCTGTACACCTCTTCCGCCAATCCCGAGAGCTTGAGCAGATAGTCCTGCCGGAGAATGGCAATCGCCGTTCCAATTTTGGAAAGCTGCTCGTCCCATACCGAGAGAAGCTCTTTCCCCGCTTTTGGGTTTGCCCTGAACCGGTGATCTTTCAGGAGCGCGTTTCGCTGTTCAAGGATCCCATTGTACTGGGAAAGGTAGCGGGCGTAGACCGGCTTGATCTGGCTGATGGCAATGTCGAGGAAGGCGCGCCGTTCGGTAGGCCCGTCCTTGACCAGCGAAAGATCCTCCGGATGGAACACGACGCAGGTAAACTCGCCGTTTAAGTCGGACGCGGCTCCCAGCGGCATCCGGTTGAGCAGGATCTTCTTCCGGTCTCTCCCTTTGACGAGATCGTAGGAAATCTGCTGGGTGCGCTCCCTATCGGCAAACGACAGCCGGATATGAAACGCCTCTGTCCCAAACCGTGTCATCTCTTTTTCCCGCGCGCCCCGAAAGCTCCGGTTTCCGCTGCAAAGCCAGACCGCCTCCAAGAGGTTCGTCTTTCCCTGCGCGTTCGCGCCGTAAATGATGTTCACTCCGCTCCCCGGGTCGAGAGTCGCGGAGCTGATATTCCGAAAATCCGAGATCTCCAGATGTGTGATCCGCATTTTTTCTCTCTCCTTTTTGTCAGACAGGATTATGGGGTACGGGGCACGAGGGTTACGATGGGGTTACGGTCGCTTTCGAGAAAGCTCCGCAAAGCTTTTGTAGACCCACTTACGTATGAGTTTCTGCAAATCCCGAAGCGAGTACCTCTCCGGCAGGTTTTTAAGCCGTTTTTATCGATGACTTATAGGCAACTGATCGAATAATCCATACGGTTTAGCCGATTTTCCACCCACGTATAGCCGTCTAGCACCTACGCGGGAGTTTTGACGGTTTTCGAAGAGCGTAAAGCGATGAGAAAATATCGATCGGAACGATCGATAAGTCAAAATCTCCATATATAGGCGAGCGCAGAGCGAAGCCTATAAAGGGCGCCCCTAAACTTTTC